>CAZYXS010000001.1:0-26399 GCA_964650955.1 uncultured Desulfuromonadales bacterium
ACTGACCTCTCAATATCTCGAACAGATCGGCCGCAAGCTGTTGGGCGGTCTGCTCAGCAAGGCTGGCGGTAAGACCTTCGGCAAGATGGGGAGTGCCGCCACTGGCATGGCCTTTTCCTTTGCCACCACCTATGCCTTGGGCCAACTTGCCAAGCGTTATTACTCCGGCGGCCGGGTGATGAACACCGCCCTGCTACGCGAAACCTACCAGAATCTGCTCGGTCCGGCCAAGCAGATGCAGACCCAATACCTGCCCCAGATCCGCCAGCGGGCCACCACGCTCGATATGGGCAGTGTCATGTCCATGGTCCGCAGCGGCTGACCTATCAAGCTATTTTCCCGGGCAATAGTTCACGCCCCATGATCCCGAAGAAGTCTGGGTCGCACAGCATGAGGATGGAATCTGCCTGCTGGATGGTCTGACGTCCCTTCCGTCGGAGAAAGAATTACATGATTGCCGCATTTTTCGCCGTCGTCTTCAGTCTGGCTCTTCTGGTCTGGAGTGCCGACCGGTTTGTGGAAGGCTCAGCCTCGACCGCCCGTCACTTCGGCATGCCGCCGCTTCTGATCGGGATGGTCGTCGTCGGTTTCGGTACCTCCGCCCCCGAAATGATGGTTTCCACCATTTCGGCCCTGCAGGGGAACCCCGGCATTGCCCTCGGCAACGCCTATGGTTCGAACATCACCAATATCGCACTCATTCTCGGGGTGACGGCACTGATCAGCCCCATTGCCGTACATTCACAGATTTTGCGCAAAGAGTTGCCGATTCTTGTCGGCATCACGGCCTTGGCAGCCTGGCAGGTTTTTGACGGCGAAATTACCCGTATCGATGCCTTTGTGCTTCTGGGTGTTTTCGCCGCCCTGATGGGCTGGACCATCTGGCAGGGCTTGCAGAAAAGGCCGGATGGTCTGGGCACAGAGATGGAACAGGAACTGGATGTCCGCACGATGCCTCTGCGCCGGGCCGTGACCTGGCTCGGCGTCGGACTGATCCTTTTGATTGCCAGTTCCCGCGTTCTCGTCTGGGGAGCGGTAGAGATCGCCCATGGCTTTGGGGTCAGCGACCTGATTATCGGCCTGACCGTCGTCGCGGTGGGCACCTCGCTGCCGGAACTGGCCTCATCGATCATCGCCGCGCGCAAGGGGGAACATGATATCGCCTTGGGCAACGTGCTTGGCTCCAATCTGTTCAACACCCTGGCGGTGGTCGGCATCGCCGGTGCGATTCAGCCGATGGCCATCGGGCCTGAGGTCTTCAGCCGGGACATGCTGGTCATGGCTGCGCTGACCATTTCGCTAATGTTCACAGGTTATGGCTTCAGAGGTCCCGGACGGATCAACCGGCTTGAAGGGGCTCTCTTGCTGGCGAGCTATATAGGCTATACGGTTTATCTGGTGGTCCCATTCTGAAATCGTTCATCAGCTCTTTCACCCACCAAATCGGTATGGACCGAAGCCACCAGAATACGCGCCCCAGGAACGCCAGGGTTAGGCTTCGAAGCAAGGCCTGGGTTCTTTGTCGGGCCTGCCGGCAAACGGTGAAAGCGGAAGGGTTGGGGGAGGGGGCATGATGAAGACTGGTGATGAAGGGTGTATAGAACATCGCCGAGGTTAGCCAGGCCTCAGGCTCTTCGAAAAAAACCGAGTTGAAGCTGCCCAACGTGGGCCGGGCCAGTCTGAAAGAGCTTCGGCTCGACTAGGAGGATTTCCTGCGCCAGCGCGCCTTGCCGAGTCTGGCGCCCGATCACCCGGCGCTGCAGCGCTTCACAAGGCGAAGCGCTGCGCGAGTGTGGATGAGGGGCGGCAGTGGGTGCAGGAAAAAAAGCACACGGACGGGCATGGACTGACAGGGACGAGCATGGAGTTGGGTGCGTCCGTGTCGGTCGGTGAGAGTCCGTGTCGGTCCGTGCCGGTGTCGGCTTTGGTTGCCAACGCCTCGCTCTCCTTGCTCAAACTCTGTGGCTATCTGCTCGCCCGTCAGTTTGCGGCGCAGGCGGAGGCCTTCAAAACCGAGGGCGGTTTCACGGAGCGGCTGTATCGGATCCGCCGTCAGACCCGGAGGCGCCCATCCTGAAGAGGCGAGGGATCAGGGGGCGGCCGGAATTTCGGTCTGCCGACCGCTCCGAACCGAAAGAATTTTTGCTGGATGACGCGGCGGCCTGTTTCTGGGAAGATGGCCCCATGGCTCTCTCAGGTGAAATTCACCCCCCCGAAATCTCGGTGCAGGAGAAGGATGGCTGGCAGGTGCTGCCGGTGCAACGGGTCGACCCTGGTGCGCCGGTTCTCTTGTCCCGGGCCAAGGCCCAAGCCTGGGCGCTGACCCTTGCGGCGCGCCAGATTCCCTGCCGGATGGCCGGCGCGGGGAGTGGTGGCGGCTGGTGACCGCCCTGACCCTGCATGCCGACGGCCAGCATCTGCTGGGCTATCTGCTGATCGGCGGCGGCTTCATTCCGATGCTGTGTCGGGCCTTGGGTTCCGGGCTGGACTGGAGTTTGCTCCTGCTCAGCGGCAGTTTCGGCAATCTGCTCAATGCCTTTCTGCAGGCGCCGCTGCACCGCTCCGTCGGCGCCTCCACCGCGGTGTTCGGCGCGGTCGGGTTGCTGGCGGCGATTCATCTGCTGCGCGAGCGCCAGCGCTGGTATCTCCCCTTGGCTGCGGCGCTGGCGCTGCTGGCCCTGCTCGGCAGCGAGGGGGAAAACACCGATCTCGGTGCCCATCTTTTCGGCCTGGCGGTCGGCATTGTGCTCGGGCTGCCGACGGGTGACCTGCTGCGGCGCTACGGTCACCCCCCGGCCTGGCTCAATGCTTTGCTGGCCTTTTTGAGCCTGGCGCTGGTGGCTGGCACCTGGTGGTTCGCGATCCGCCAGCCCTGAGAGGATAGCTGCCATTCTGGTTCAGTGCCGGGAGCGGAAAAGCAAGCGTTCGGCTTCGGGGAGATCTTCCTCGGCCAACAAGATCTGGCAACTGGCGAGCCCCGGCTCCGTTTCCTCCCGCAGAAAATACTCGATTCCGCCTCTGCGCAGCACTTGTTCGACCTGGTTTTGATCTGCTTTATCGATAGGGTCGTAAAAGCGTACCATCGCCTTTCCTCCTTCTTAATCGGACCTGGTTGGTTACGATTTCATTTTACCCGAAATTTCCTTGCCGGCAGCAGCGCAATCCAGGGTCCCCAACAGTTCCAAGCCCCTTGCGGCCCGCTTTCCAACGACCAGGCACGGCCCGTTGTCGCTCCCTGCTCCGGTTGACAAATGCCGGTTTTAGGCTTGAATTAATGAACAAAAGCAATGCCATGGCGTTCAGCCACCAGGAGGTCTATGCGATTCCAGAATTATGATACAGGGGGGTTTTACGACGAAATGTTCACCCCGGAAGGGTTGCCACGGCCTGGTACCGAGGCGGTGGTCAACCGCTTCAACAGCCTGCCGCTGGAGGAGTTGAAACGACGCCAGCAGGCGGCGGAAAAAACCTTGCTGCAGATGGGCATCACCTTCAGCGTCTATGGCGAGGAGCAGGGGACGGAGCTGATCTTCCCCTTCGACATCGTGCCGCGCATCATCCCCCACAACGAGTGGGTGGAGATCGAGGCGGGGTTGAAGCAGCGGGTGCAAGCGCTGAACCTGTTCATCGACGACCTCTACCATGAGCAGAAAATCCTCAAGGACAACATCATCCCGGCAGATCTGGTACGTTCCGCCAGCGGTTTCCGCCAGGAGTGCATGGGCCTTGATCCACCCGGGGGGGTCTGGTGCCATATCACCGGCACCGACCTGGTGCGGGGCGGTGACGGCAAGTTCTACGTGCTGGAGGACAATTTGCGTTGTCCCTCGGGGGTGTCCTACGTACTGCAGAACCGGGTGGTGATGAAGCGCAGCTTCCCCCTGGCCTTCGACGCGGCGCGGGTGATCCCGGTCTCCGACTACCCCAACCGGCTGCTGCAGCTGCTGCAGTACCTGGCCCCGCCGCGGCGGGACAAGCCGGTGGTGGCGGTCTGGACCCCGGGGGTCTACAACTCGGCCTATTTCGAGCACTCCTTCCTGGCCCAGCAGATGGGGATCGAGCTGGTAGAGGGGCGCGACCTGGTGGTCAACGGCGACCGGGTAATGATGCGCACCACCACCGGCCTCAAACCGGTGGATGTGCTCTACCGCCGCATCGACGACGATTTCATCGACCCCGAGACGTTCCGCGCCGACTCCATGCTCGGGGTGCCGGGGCTGATGCGGGCCTACCGCGCCGGGCGGGTGGCCCTGGCCAACGCGCCGGGGACCGGGGTGGCCGACGACAAGGCGATCTACGCTTACGTGCCGGAGATGATCAAGTACTACCTCGGCCAGGATGCCATTCTCAACAATGTCGAGACCTATCTCTGCTGGCGGGAGCAAGACTTGCAGCATGTGCTGGCCAACCTCGACAAGCTGGTGGTGAAGAAGGTGGGGGAATCGGGGGGCTACGGCATGCTGGTCGGTCCCCACGCCAGCGCGGAGGAGCGGGCCGCCTACGCCGAGCAGGTCAAGGCCAATCCCCGCAACTTCATCGCCCAGCCGACCCTGGCCCTGTCACGGGTGCCGACCCTGGTGGGGGACCACTTCGAGGGGCGGCACGTCGACCTGCGCCCCTACATTCTTTATGGCGAGGACATCTATGTCATGCCGGGTGGTCTGACCCGGGTGGCCCTGAAAAAGGGGTCGCTGGTGGTCAATTCCAGCCAGGGCGGAGGGAGCAAGGACACCTGGGTGGTGGAAGCCTGCACCTATCCGCAAGGGGGTGTCGCATGCTGAGCCGGGTCGCCGAATCGATCTATTGGATGGCCAGGTATGTCGAGCGGGCTGAAAACACTGCGCGCATCATGGATGCCAACTATCACATGATCCTCGACCTGCCCGCCGGGGTTCCCGCCCAGTGGGAGCCGCTGGTGGTGACCAGCGGCGACGAGGAACTGTTCAAGGAGATCTACGACGAATTCACCCGCGAGAACGTGGTGCAGTTTCTCACCTTCGACTCCCGCAACCCCAACTCGATCCTCTCCTGCCTGCACAACGCCCGGGAAAATGCCCGCTCGGTGCGGGAATGGATCAGCTCGGAGATGTGGCAGCAGATCAACACCTTTTACCTGACGGTAAAGGAGGCGAGCCGCAAGGGGGAAGTGCTGGAACTGCCCCACGACTTCTTCGTCGACATCATGATGGCCAGCCACCTTTTCGCCGGGATCTCGGAAAACACCATGACCCACGGGGAGGGTTGGGAATTCGCCCGTCTCGGCAGGATGCTGGAGCGGGCCGACAAGACCGCCCGCATCATCGACGTCAAGTATTTCATCCTGCTCCCCTCGGTGGATTACGTCGGTACCCCCTTCGATCACATCCTCTGGGGGGCGCTGCTGCGCTCGGCCAGCGCCTTCGAGATGTACCGTAAGCGCTACGGCCAGATCGTGCCGGACCGGATCATCGAGTTCCTGATCCTCGACCCCGAGTTCCCCCGGGCCATTCACCACAGCCTAATCATGGCCGAGAACGCCCTGCGCAATATCTCCGGCACCATGCGCGGCCGCTTCACCAACCGGGCGGAGAAGATGCTGGGGCGGCTGCTGGCCGACCTGGATTACGTCCAGGTCGACGAGATCAAGAACATCGGCCTGCACGAGTTCATCGACAGCATCCAGACCCGCCTCAACGAAATCGGTGCGGCCATCTACGAGAGCTTCTTCCATATCCCCCTGCCGGAGCCGGAAAAGCAAAGCCAGACCCAGGATCTTGTCTAGTCGCTGGTCGCCACGAGGTTTCATATATTTCCATAGGATAGAATGTCATGTCGATTCGCGTGGTTTGCAAGCACAACACCAGCTACAACTTCGATCGCCCGGTCAATCTTTCCCCCCACGTGCTGAGGCTGCGCCCAGCGCCCCATTCGCGCACACCGATCAAGGGCTACAGCCTGCGGGTCTACCCGGAGCAGCATTTCCTCAACTGGCAGCAGGACCCCTTCGGCAATTACCTCGCCCGGCTGGTCTTCCCCGAGAAGACCCGGCAACTGCGCATCGAGGTGGAGGTGGTGGCCGACATGACGGTCATCAACCCCTTCGATTTCTTCATCGAAGAGGCCGCCGAGCACTACCCCTTCAGCTACCCGGACGGCCTGCGCAAGGAACTGGCCCCCTATTTCGAGCTGGTGGATGACGGCCCGCTGCTGCGCCGCTGGCTGGCCGGGGTCAGCCGGGAGAAGACCCGGACCGTCGATTTCCTGGTGGAGCTCAACCGCCGGGTGCGGGAGGACGTCAACTACTCGGTGCGCATGGAGCCGGGGGTGCAGACCAGCGACGAGACCCTGGAGCGGGCCATCGGCTCCTGCCGGGATTCCTCCTGGCTGCTGGTGCAGATCCTGCGCCATCTGGGGCTGGCGGCGCGCTTCGTCTCCGGCTACCTGATCCAGCTCACCGCCGACGAGAAGTCCCTCGACGGCCCCTCCGGCCCGGAAGCCGACTTCACCGACCTGCACGCCTGGACCGAGGTCTTCGTCCCCGGCGCCGGCTGGATCGGCCTCGACCCCACCTCCGGCCTGTTCGCCGGGGAGGGGCATATCCCCCTGGCCTGCACCCCTCATCCCGAAAGCGCCGCGCCGGTCACCGGGGCCACCGACAAGTGCGAGGTGAGCTTCGAGTTCGCCAACATCGTCGAGCGCGTCCACGAGGACCCGCGGGTCACCAAGCCCTACAGCGACGGCCAGTGGGGGGCCATCCAGGCCCTCGGCGATCAGGTCGACGCCGACCTGGTCGCCGGCGACGTGCGCCTGACCATGGGGGGGGAGCCGACCTTCGTCTCCATCGACGACATGGACGGCGCCGAGTGGAACACCCGCGCCGACGGCCCCCACAAGCGTGCCCTCGCCCAGGCCCTGCTGCGGCGGCTGCGGGATCGCTTCGGCCCCGGCGGGCTGCTGCACTTCGGCCAGGGGAAGTGGTACCCGGGGGAGCTGCTGCCGCGCTGGTCCTACGGCTGTTTCTGGCGCAAGGACGGCCAGCCGGTCTGGCACAACCCGCGGCTGCTAGGTGATCCGACCATGGATTACGGCTTTGGCGCCGAACAGGCCGGTCGCTTCGCCCGCGAGCTGGCCAAGCGGCTCGGCGTCAACCCCCGCCATGTGGCCACCGCCTACGAGGATGTCTGGTACTACCTGTGGAAGGAGGGGACCCTGCCGGTCAACGTCGATCCCCTCAAGGCCGACCTCAAGGATGGGCTCGAACGCCGCTTCCTGGCGCAGCTCCTCGACCGCGACCTCGGCGCCCCGGCCGGCTTCGCCCTGCCGCTGCAGTGGAATTACGTCCGCCAGGGGTGGCAGAGTGGTCCCTGGGAGTTCCGCCGCGGGGCGATGTTCCTGATTCCCGGCAACTCCCCCATGGGGCTGCGGCTGCCGCTGGGCTCCCTCCCCTGGGTGGCGCCGGAGCGGCGTGAGCCCAAGCCCGAGCATGACCAGTTCGGCCCCCTGCCGGAGCTGGGGGATTTCCACGGCGAGGTGGCCAACCGCTACAGCCACCTCGAGCCGGAGGCCGAGGCGCACCCGGAACTCCGTCCCCAGTCCGCCGCCGACGAGCAGGTCGCCATCGACTGGGTCGATGTCCCCCATACCGCCGTCTGCGTCGAGGCGCGGGAAGGGCGGCTGCACATCTTCCTGGCGCCGCTGCAGATGCTCGAGCATTACCTGGAACTGGTCGCCGCGGTGGAGGCCACCGCCGCCGCCCTCGATATGCCGGTCATTCTCGAAGGCTACGAACCGCCCCGGGATTATCGCCTGGAGCGGCTGCTGGTGACTCCCGACCCGGGGGTGATCGAGGTTAACATCCACCCCGCCACCAGTTGGCGGGAGCTGGTGGAAAACACCACCGCTCTCTACGAGGAGGCGCGGCTGTGCCGGCTCGGGACGGAAAAGTTCATGCTCGACGGCCGCCACACCGGCACCGGCGGTGGCAACCACATCACTGTCGGCGGCCCCACCCCCGCCGACAGCCCCATGCTGCGCCGCCCCGACCTGCTGCGCAGCCTGATCACCTACTGGCAGCACCATCCCGGGCTCTCCTACCTCTTCTCCGGCATGTTCATCGGCCCCACCAGCCAGGCGCCGCGGGTCGACGAAGGGCGTGACGACGCCCTCTACGAACTGGAGATCGCCTTCCAGCAGATGCCCCGGGGGGAGGTGGCGGCCCCCTGGCTGGTCGACCGGCTGCTGCGCAACCTGCTCATCGACGTCACCGGCAACACCCACCGGGCCGAGTTCTGCATCGACAAGCTCTACTCACCCGACAGCTCCGCCGGCCGCCTCGGCCTGCTCGAGCTGCGGGCCTTCGAGATGCCCCCTCATAGCCGCATGGCCCTGGTCCAGACCTTGCTGCTGCGCACCCTCATCGCCTGGTTCTGGCGCCAGCCCTACCAGGGGGCGCTGGTGCGCTGGGGCACCGAGCTGCACGACCGTTTCCTGCTCCCCCATTACGTGCGGGAGGATTTGAGGCAGGTCGTGGTCGACCTGCAGCGGGCCGGCTACCCCTTCCAGCTCCAATGGCTCGACCCCTTCTTCGAGTTCCGTTTCCCCCACTACGGCAGCGTGACGGTCGACGGCATCGAGATGGAGCTGCGCTTCGCCATCGAGCCCTGGCACGTGCTCGGCGAGGAGGTCACCAACCTCGGCACCGCCCGCTTCGTCGACTCCTCCGTGGAGCGGTTGCAGCTGCGCCTGAGCGGCCTCACCGACTCCCGCTACGCGGTGGTCTGCAACGGCCGCCGGCTGCCGCTGCGGGCCACCGGCCGCCACGGGGAATACGTGGTCGGGGTGCGCTACCGGGCCTGGAACCCCCCCTCGGCCCTGCATCCCACCATCCGCCCCCATTCCCCACTGGTCTTCGACCTGGTCGACCTCTGGAGCGGCCTGCGGGTGGGGGGCTGCACCTACCACGTGGCCCATCCCGGCGGACGCAGCTACGACATCTTCCCCGTCAACGCCTTCGAGGCCGAGTCACGGCGCATCAACCGCTTCTGGGACCTGGGGCACAACCCCGGCGTCATCGAGCCGCCGCCAGATTACGCCCTGGTCGGCACCTTTGTTCCCACTGGCAGCCCCCAGACCCCGGCGGTGCCGCCGCTGCAGGAGACCACGGATGAATTTCCCTATACCGTGGATTTACGGCGCTCATCCGGGCTATAATCGGTCCTCGTTTTCCTCCGCCTCCCAGAGACAAGGATTGCGCCGTGCTGCAACATGCCGATGATTTGCCCGGGACCCTCGTCCAGGGGTACGCCACCCGGTTGGAAACCTACGATGAGATGTACGCCAACGCCGACAGCATTCTCCCTCACTGGCAGCCGCTGATGGAGGAGCTGGCCCGGCTCGGCACCGAAGGGCTGGAGCGGCGGCGCCAGGAAGCCCAGCGGCTGATGCGGGAAAACGGCGTCACCTTCAACATCCATGATGGTCTGGGGGGAACGGCGCGCCCCTGGCACCTCGACCCCATCCCCCTGTTCATCAGCGAGCAGGAGTGGAACGGCATCCAGGCCGGCCTCGAACAGCGGGCCGAACTGCTCAACCTGCTGTTCAACGACATCTACGGCCCCCAGCGGTTGCTTCGCCAAGGGGGGCTCCCTCCTGAGCTGATCTTCGCCCATGGCGGGTTCCAGCGCGCCTGCGTCGGCATTCCGGCCCTGGTCGAACGCCCCCTGGTGCTTTGCTCCGCCAACCTGGCCCGGGGGCCCGACGGCCGCATGTGGGTTCTCGATGACCGCGCCATGTCCCCCACCGGCGCCGGCTACGCCCTCGAAAACCGCATGGTCATGACCCGCATCGCGCCCGCCTTCTTCCGGGAGTGCCAGGTCAAGCGCCTTGCGGGGTTTTTCCAGCCCCTGCGCGACCGCCTCGCCCACCTTGCGCCGCAGAACCGCGAAGATCCCCGGGTGGTGCTGCTCACCCCGGGGCCCTACAGCCCCACCTACTTCGAACACGCCTACCTCGCCGCCTACCTCGGCTACACCCTGGTGCAGGGGGATGACCTCAGCGTCCGCGACGGCAAGGTCTGGCTCAAATCCCTGAGCGGATTGCACCAGGTCGATGTCATCCTGCGCCGGGTCGACGACGCCTACTGCGACCCCCTGGAGCTGCGGGAGGATTCCCGCCTCGGCATCAGCGGCCTGCTGCAGGCGGCCCGCCTCGGCAACATCGCCATCGCCAACCCCCTCGGCGCCGGCGTGCTGGAGAATCCCGGACTGCTCGCCTTTTTGCCGGGGCTCTGCCGTCACCTGCTCGGCGAGGAGCTCAAGCTCCCCTCCGTCGCCACCTGGTGGTGCGGCCAGGAGCGGGAGCGCGGTTTCGTCCTCGATAACCTGCACCGGCTGGTGATCAAGACCATCCACCGCAGCCGCGGCTACCGTGCCATCTTCGGCCACGAACTCACCGCCGAACAGCGCGAGGAACTGCGCCTGCGCATCCTCGCCAAGCCCCATCTCTACATCGGCCAGGAGCTGGTCCGCTTCTCCACCGCTCCTTCCCTGGTCGAGGGGATAATCGCCCCCCGCCACGCCATCCTGCGCTCCTACGTGGTGGCCGGCAACGACGGCTACGTCACCATGCCCGGCGGCCTCACCCGCATCGCCCCCCGCGAGGGGGACCTGGTGGTCTCCAACAAGTTCGGTGGCCTGAGCAAGGACACCTGGGTCCTTTCCGAGGCGGAGGTGCGCTATGTCAGTCTCTGGCGCCAGGCGCAGCGCGACCAGATCCTGCGCTTCCGCACCGAGCCCCTCCCCAGCCGCGCCGCCGACAACCTCTTCTGGGTCGGCCGCTACATCGAACGGGCCGAGGGGACGGCGCGGCTGCTGCGGGCGACATTGGCCCTGCGGCGGGAGCTGCGGGATGCCGACGGCGACATCCTCAAGCCCTACCTGCACAGCCTGCTGCGGGCCCTGACCCACGTCACCGCCACCTATCCCGGCTTCGTCGGCGAAGGGGGGGAGAACTTGCTGGCGAACCCCCGGACCGAGCTCCAGGCCCTGTTCGGCAATCCCGACCGGATCGGCAGCCTCGCCTCCACCCTGCAGGCCTTCGGTCAGGCGGCCATGACCGTGCGCGACCACTGGCCGGCGGAGGTCTGGCGCATCGTCGACGCCATCCTCAACGACTGGGCCCACCAGGATGAACTGGTCGGCCCCGGCCAATACCGCCGGCAGGACCGGCTCGACCACCTGATCATGCAGCTGGTGGCTTTCAGCGGCCTGATTGCCGAGAGCATGGCCCGGGAATCGGGCTGGATGCTCCTTGACATGGGGCGCCGCCTCGAGCGGGGGCTCGGGCTCATCTCCCTGCTGCGGGCCACCCTCGTTCCCGGCATCGACGAGGCCCTGCAACGCCGGCTGATGGAGACGGTGCTGGTCATCTGCGACAGCCTCAATACCTTCCGCCGCCGCTATCGCTCCTACATGCACCTGCCGACCATGCTCGAGCTGATCCTCATGGACCGCAACCATCCCCGCTCCCTGGCCTACCAGCTCGACCGCCTGCAGCACCACATCGCCGAACTGCCCAAGGGTCAGCGCTTTGAGCGCCTCGGCCCCGAGGAACGCTGCATCCTCGCTGCCGTTTCCGAACTGCAGCTTGCCGACGCCGGGGAACTCGGCCGCCTCGAGGAAGGGGAGGGGGTCTACCAGAATCTGGAGGATCTGCTCGCCCGCCAGGCCGAGAGCCTCTGGAGGCTCTCCGACCTGATCACCATCAACTACTTCAGCCACTCCCATCCCAGCCAGCAGCTCAGCCCCCAGCAGCAGGACGAGGACGTATGAACTACCGGGTGACCCACACCACCGAATTCATCTACGAGGCCCCGGTGGGGCTGTGCCACAATGAAGCCCGGCTGCTCCCCCTGCATTTGCCCCACCAGCAGGTGCTCACCGCCGCCCTCAAGATCGAGCCGTATCCCCTCGACCAGTTCGAGCGCACCGACTACTTCGGCAACCGCACCACCTACTTCTCCATCCAGGAGCCCCACGACCTGCTGCGGGTCACCGCCACCAGCGAGATCCAGGTCAGCCCCCCCGAGCTCGGCGGCCACCCCGCCTCCCGCTCCCGCGAGGCCGGCCTTTTCGACAGCACTGAAAACCGCGCTTGGGAGGCCGTGCGCGAGCGGCTGCGCAGCGACCGCAGCCCCGAGACCATCGACGCCTACCAGTACACCTTCGACTCCCCCATGGTCGCCCTCGACGCCCGTCTCGCCGACTACGCCCGCCCCTCCTTCGACCCCGGCCGCCCCTTCGACGAGGCCGTGCACGACCTGATGCAGCGCATCTTCCGCGAATTCAAGTACGACCCCGAATTCTCCACCATCGCCACCCCTCTGCACGAGGTCCTCGAACATCGCAGCGGCGTCTGCCAGGATTTCGCCCACCTCGCCATCGGCTGCCTGCGCTCCCTCGGGCTCGCCGCCCGCTACGTCAGCGGCTACATCGAAACCCTGCCCCCCCCCGGCAAGGAACGCCTGGTCGGCGCCGACGCCTCCCATGCCTGGTTCTCCGTCTACGCCCCCGGTCACGGCTGGCTCGACTTCGACCCCACCAACAACCAGGTTCCCCGCGAACAGCACATCACCCTCGCCCGCGGCCGCGACTTCGCCGACGTCACGCCACTTAAGGGAGTCGTTTTTGGCGGGGGGCAGCACAAACTGCAGGTGGCGGTGGATGTGGAGAGGGTGGGGTAGAAAAAGATAAAGGCTCCGCCAGGGGCAGGAGCCTTGCATCTTCTGAGCATGCTTTGGTCGATCAACCCCGATACGCCGCAATCCCCGTCACCGTCTCCCCAATAATCAGAGTGTGCATGTCGTGGGTCCCCTCGTAGGTGTAGACCGATTCGAGGTTGGCCATGTGGCGCATGATGGGGTATTCGTTCATGATGCCGTTGGCGCCGAGGATGGTGCGGGCGGTGCGGGCGATTTCGAGGGCGATGTTGACGTTGTTCATCTTGGCCATGGAGACCTGGGCCGGGGTGTAGGTGCCGGCGTCCTTGAGGCGGGCGAGCTGCAGGGCGAGGAGCTGCCCCTTGGTGAGTTCGGTGACCATTTCGGCGAGTTTGCGTTGCTGCAACTGGAAGGCGGCGATGGGGCGGTCGAACTGGATGCGGCTCAGGGCGTAGTCGAGGGCGCACTGGTAGCAGGCGTCGGCAGCCCCGAGGGCACCCCAGGCGATGCCGTAGCGGGCCTGGGTCAGGCAGCTCAGCGGGCCCTTGAGCCCCTTCACACCGGGGAGCAGGCTGCGCTCTTCTTCCACCACCACATCATCCAGGACCAATTCCGAAGTCACCGAGGCGCGCAGGCTCCATTTTCCGGTCATTTTCGGCGCGGAAAAGCCGGGGGTTCCCTTGTCGACCAGGAAGCCGCGGATCCCCTCGTCGGTCTGGGCCCAGACCAGGGCGACATCGGCGATGCTGCCGTTGGTGATCCACATCTTGCTCCCCTTGAGGCGCCACTTGCCATTCCCCTCGCGCACCGCGCGGGTACGCATGCCGGCGGGATTGGAACCGAAATCGGGCTCGGTGAGGCCGAAACAGCCGATTTTCTCCCCCCGCGCCAGTTGCGGCAGCCACTCCTGCTTCTGGGTTTCGCTGCCGTAGGTGAAGATGGGCCACATGACCAGGGCCCCCTGCACCGAGGCGAAGCTGCGCAGGCCAGAATCTCCCCGCTCCAGTTCGTACATCAGCAGGCCGTAGGCGATGCTGCCGAGGTTGGCGCAGCCGTATTCCTCGGGCAGGTTGGCGCCGAAGAAGCCGAGCTCCCCCATGGGCTTGATCAACTGCTCAGGGAAGGTCTCGCGGGCGGCATGCTCTTCGATGATCGGCAGCACCTGCTCGTTGACGAACTGGCGGGCGGTCTGCCGCACCAGTTGCTCCTCTTCGCTCAAGCTCCCCTGGAAAGCCATGTAATCGGTGATGTCGTTTCTGAAACTCATGATATCATCTCCCCCTCAGGAAAATTTGGCATCGGTTATCCGGTCTTTCAGTCTAGACGATAATGCCGCCGCCATGTGCCGAAAAAAGCCTGGCGTTGAAAACTGCCAGGCTTTTCAAGAATCAGGATTTCGAGTAACAATAGCACCAGAGTTGTTGCGCCCCCGTGAGCATGGGGCATGACCCGGGCCAGAGACGAGAACGGTATGCAGATCCAGCTTTGCCTTTATGGCGCCTTTCGCCGCCAGCGGTTCGCCGAGGAATCCCGCCAGCTCCCGCCCGGAACCCGGGTGCGGGAGGTGGTCGAATCCCTCGAACTGCCCGACCACCTGCTTGGCATCATTTTGATCGACGGCGTTCACGCCGGGCTCGACGATGAGCTGCAGGATGGCCAGGTTTTGAGCCTGCTGCCCATGGTCGATGGCGGCTAGGGGAGTTTTCCCACCCCGCTACAGGCCAAGATAGGCGGTCTTGATATGCGGATCATGCCGCAGCTCATCGGCCTTCCCCTCCATCACCACCTGCCCCTGTTCCATGACGTAGGCGCGATCGCTGATCGCCAGGGAGTGCATCACGTCCTGCTCGACCAGCACGATGGTGGTGCCGAAATCCTCGGCGATCTTTTTGATGGCGACGAAAATATCCTTCTTCAAAACCGGCGCCAGACCCAGGGATGGTTCGTCCAGCATGAGGATTTTCGGCCGGGCCATGATGCCGCGGCCGATGGCGACCATCTGCTGCTCGCCGCCGGAAAGGGTCCCGGCCAACTGCTTGCGGCGCTCGTCCAGGCGGGGAAAGAGCTTGTGGACCGCCTGGAGACTCTCCTTGGCATAGGGGGCGGCGTGTTTGCTGTAGGCGCCCAGCTCCAGGTTCTCCTGCACCGACATCAGTGAAAACAGCCGTCGCCCTTCGGGGACGTGGATCAGCGCCCGGTCGACGATTTCGTCGGCGGCCAGGGTATGGATCGGCGCCCCGTCGAAGCTGACCGAACCGGAGCTCGGTTTGAGCATGCCGGAGATGGTCTTGAGCAGGGTCGATTTGCCGGCTCCGTTGGCGCCGATGATGCTGACCACTTCCCCTTCGTTGACATGCAGCGAGAGATCGAACAGCACCTGGATCTCGCCGTAGCCGACGTTGATATTGTCAATGCTGAGTAGCGACATATTCCTCCCCCAGGTAGGCCTTGATCACTTCCGGATCGGCAACCACCGCCAGCGGTTCCCCCTCGGCGATTTTTTTGCCGAAGTTGATGACGTAGATCTTCTCCGACAAATTCATGATCGCCTGCATGATGTGTTCGACGATGACGATGGTCACCCCCGCCTGGTTGATCTTGCGGATGGTGGGGAGCATTTCGGTCACTTCCCCGGGGCGCAGTCCGGCCATGACCTCGTCGAGGAGCAACAATTTCGGTTCGGTGGCCAGGGCCCTGGCCAGTTCCAGGCGCTTGCGCTCGGGGAGGGTCAGGCTCTTGGCGAAGACCTCCTTCTTTTTGTGCAGGCCAAGGAATTCCAGCACCTTGTGGGCCTTTTCCTCGGCTTCCTTGAGGTGGTTGGTGGTGGCGAAGGCCCCGACCATGGTGTTGTAGAGCACGGTCTTGCTGGCAAAGGGCTTGACCACCTGGAAGGTGCGGGTGATGCCGAGCTGACAGATTTCGTAGGGCTTTCTGCCGGCGATTTCATGCCCGGCAAAACGGATGCTCCCCGAGGTCGGGGGGAGGGCGCCGGCGATGCAGTTGAAAAGGGTGGTTTTGCCGGCCCCGTTGGGACCGATCACCCCGACGATCTGCCCTTCCTCCACGGTCAGGTCGACGGCGTTGACGGCTACCAGGCCGCTGAATTTTTTTGTGACGTTTTCGACGGTTAACAAAGCCATGGTCGCTCCTGGTCTATTCGCTTTCAGATGGGACGACAGGGTTGGTTTTCCCGGGCCGCTGCGAGAGTAAAGGAAGAATCCTGCGGTTGAACAGGTTGCGCAGGGGCACAATCAACCCCTTGGGCTGATAGCGCATGACCACGATCAGCACCAGGCCAAAGATCACCAGGTGCAGGCCCGGCATGGTGCTCGACAGGTAGATGCGGGTCAGTTCGCTCACCGGGCGCAGCAGCAGGGCGCCCACCACCGGCCCGAGGATGGTTCCCCGGCCGCCGATCAAGGCAATGAAGGCGATTTCATAGGAGAGGTCGAGCCCCATGATCGACTTGGGGTAGATGTAGAGGAACATCTGGGCGTAAAAACTCCCCCCCAGCGCGGTGAGAAAGCAGCTGATGGCCATGGCGATCAGCTTGTAGCGGGAGACCTTGATGCCGAGGGCTTCGGCCGCCTCCGGTTCTTCGCCACCGGCCGCCAGGTAATACCCGACCTTGGAGTTCATCATCCGGTGGGTCAGGTAGAGCACGACCAGCAGCATCACCAGGATGATGTAGTAGTAGGGAGCCTTCGACTGGAACTGGAAGGCGCTCAGGGGCGCATCCTCAACCAGGTTGATCAGCAGCCCCTTGGGGCCGCGGATTTCGAAGGGGCCGATCTTTTCCACGTTCTCCACCAGCACCCGCAACCCCTCGCCGACGGCGATGGTGGCCAGGGCGAAGTAAGCGCCGCGGAGCTTCAAAGTCGGCAGGCCGATGATCAGGCCGACCAGCATCGCCAGCACGCCACCGACCAGCATGCCGATCCAGGGGCTGATGCCCCAGGTCAGGTAGAGCAGGGTCGAGGTATAGGCACCGATGCCGACGAAGGCCGAATGACCCAGGGGGAGCACCCCGGCGAAGCCGCCGACGAAGTTCCAGGAGGAGGTCAGGTAGGCGTAGAAAACAATCAGGATGATGATCTGCAAAACCGACGGGCTGGTGACCACGGTTGGGACCAGAAACAGCCCGACCAACAGCCCCAGGGTCAGGGCCCGGACCAAGGGTGGCTGTCCGTTGAGAAAAGTCATGGAAAAGATCTCCTAGTAATCCTGCCGGAGCCCGAACAGCCCGGACGGCTTGACGAACAACACCAGTAGGAAGCAGGCGTAGACCAGCAGTTCGGTCCAGGTCGCGGTCATGAACTGCGCGCCGACCGTTTCGATGATGCCGATGATGATGCCGCCGAGAATCGCTCCGGGGATGCTGCCCAGCCCGCCCAGAACCACGATGACGAAGGCCTTGATGTCGAAGGGGACGCCGACCGTGGGGTAGACGTAGTAAAAGGGGATCAGTACGCAGGCGGCCACACCGCAGCAGGCGGCGCCGAGGCCGAAGGCGACGTTGTAGATCTGCGATTGCTTGATGCCCATCAGGGTCGCGGCTTCGCGGTCGAGGCTGGTGGCCCGGATCGCCTTGCCGGTGCGGGAGTGTTTGAGGAACCAGTAGAGATAGACGCCGCAGAGCAGCGTGATGCCCGCTCCGATCAGCTTGGCGACGGGGAAATACATTTCCTGGAATTCGAACATCTTGCCGGTGACGGAGGTCTGCACCACCCGGTATTCGGCGCCGAAAAAGATCATGGCGAGGTTGTCGAGCACGTACCAGATGCCGGTGGTGACGATGATGACGGTGATCGGTTCGCGCACATCCTTTTCGGCATCGAAAATCGGTTTGATCACGTAGCGTTGCAGGGCGTAGCCGAAACAGAACAGGAAGGGCACCACAATCAGCAGGGTCAGGTAGGGGTTCATCCCCGTCAGCTTGATGCACCAATAGGAGGCATACATGCCGACCATCAGGATCGAGCCGTGGGCGAAATTGATCACCTTCATCACCCCGAAAATCAGGGTCAACCCCACCGCGGTCAGGCCGTAGATCGAGCCCATCAGAATGCCGTTCAGCAGCGATTCGATAAAACCTAACATCGGCGTCTCCTGGGACGTAAAGGGAGGGGGCAGGCCTGGGCCTGCCCCCGGATACAAGTTTACTTGGCGGGTTGGGGGAAGACCGGGGTGTAGCCGGCCCGGCGCACGTTCTTCGGCCAGACGGTGATGCGGTCCATGGTGTCGCCGTTCTTGCGCAGCTGCACCACCACCAGGCTGGCGTTCTTGTTCTGGCCGCTCTCGTCGAATTCGATGCAGTCGTAAGCCAGCAGGCCGACGGTGCCGCCGCAGAGCTTGGTGGTGGCCAAGGCCTGGCGGATCTTGGCCGGCTCGAGGGAGGCGGCGCGCTCCAGCACGTCTTTGATCAGGTACATGGCGGCATAGGCGTCGACGGACTCGCCATTGAGGTTCTGGCCATGGAGGGACTTGTACTTGTCGTTGGTGGCCTTGAGGCCGGGGCGGTTGAGGTCGGTTTCCCACTCGACGATGTCGAAGAGGTATTCGGCGTTCTTGCCGGCTGCGGCGATGAAGGAGGGGTCGGCGTGGCCGCCGCCGCTGGCGATGATCGCCTTCACGTTGACCTTCATTGCGGCCATGGTGTTGGTCAGCAGAATCGCGTCGGCGGCGTTGGAGGTCATGAAGACCACGTCGGGCTTGGCGCGCTTGAGCTTGATCACCACCGGGGTCAGGTCGCTGGCGGTGCTGGGGTAGGGCTCATCGAGGACCACTTCAAAGCCGGCGGCCTTGGCGAGTTTGCGCCAGCCTTCGGCAAAGCCGGTGCCCCAGTCGCCGTTCTCGTAGACGAAGGCAACCTTTTTCACATCAGCGCCGAACTCCTTCTGCATGTCCTTGAGGAACTGGAACTGGTCGCGGGTCCACCAGGAGTCCTTGGCGGCGATGCGGAAGACGTTCTTGAAGCCCCGCTCGGTAATGGTGTCGCGAACGGAAACCGGGACGACAAAGGGGATGCCGTAGCGCTCGGCCACCTGGGTGGTGGGGTAGGTGACCGCCGAGTTCCAGCAGCCGGTGAGCAGGTGGACCTTTTCGCTGTTGATCATCCGCTCGGCTTCGGTGACGCCGACGGTGGGGTCCCCCTTGCTGTCGGCGTAGAGCAGTTGCAGCTTGGCCCCGCCGAGGGCCTTGATGCCGCCGGCAGCGTTGATTTCCTCCACCGCCATCTCCCTGGCCTTTTTCCCCTGGATGCCGACCGCAGCCGAGGGCCCGGATAGTGGTTCGATGTTGCCGATCTTAACGACGCCTGCCGCGGAGCCGATGCCGGCGGTGCCGAGCGTCAGGGTCAACGCTGCGGCTGCTGCCATGAACTTGCTGGACCTTGTCATGTTGCTTCCTCCTTGGTGTGGGTGCTTATGCCGTGGGACGGGAAGGGGCCAGCCAGGGCTGGCAGATTCAACCGCTGTTTGAGCAACCCCTGTGCCAAGGAAAAAGTCGTGAAATATAAAGGAACTGGACAGTTCGGGGCGACCGGAAACTGCCATGATGAGAAATCGTCAACCAGATGCGTCAACCAGGGTTGACCTAGTCAACCCTGGTTGACGCGTTGAAAGGGCAAAAAGCAGGTGGAATTCGCTTGACGGAAGAGGGGGGCCTGGGGGGCGGAGGTCGGTCGGTCGACCTAGGCTTTGCGTTTCTTCAGGCGCTTGTGCAGGGCCTGTTTCGAAATGCCGAGCAATCGGGCGGCCCGACTCTGGTTGTTGCCGCTGCTGGCCAGGGCCTGGCTGACGGAAAAATCCGTCAGTTCTTCCAGGGTGGGAAACCGCCCGAACAGGGTCTCGAGGGGGCTGGCGGCAGGGGACGGGGGAGGGGACGGCATGGGGGGGATCGGTTCGGCGCCGCCCAGACGATCGGACAGCAGTTCGGCAGCGATCTCTCCATTGTCGCAGCGGGCCACGGCGTCGAAGACGTAGGTTTTCAGTTCGCGGATATTGCCGGGAAAGGGGTGGTTCAGCAGCAGTTCCAGCGCCGGCAGAGTCACGGTCGGCGGGTTTTTCTGCAGGCTGGCGGCGGCTTCGGCGACCAGGTGCTGCACCAGCAGGGGGAGGTCTTCCCTCCGCTCCCGCAGAGGCGGAACCTTGATCAGGTGGGTGCTGAGCCGGTAGTAGAGGTCGCGGCGAAACCCCCGGGACTGGGCGGCCATCCCCACCAGGTCATGGTTGGTGGCGGCCACGACCCGGGCCCGGCACTGCTTGGGGGTGTCGGAGCCGAGGCTGTAGTAGATCCCCTCCTGCAGCAGGCGCAGCAGCTTGACCTGGGAGGTTTCGCTCAGGTCGCCGATTTCATCGAGGAAAATCGTCCCTCCGGCGGCTTTTTCGATCAACCCCGAACGCCCGCCGCTGGCCCCGGTGTAGGCCCCTTTGAGATGGCCGAACAGGGTGTCGGAAAACAGGGTGTCGTCGAGGCCGGAGACGTCCACTGCCACGAACTCGCCGGCCACGCCGCTGGAAACGTGAATCGCCCTGGCCAGCAATTCCTTGCCGCTGCCGGTCTCCCCCAGGATCAGCGCCGGCTGCCGGCTGCGGGCAATGGCCTCGATATACTGGAAAATCCCCTCCATGGCGGGGCTGCGGGTGATGATGCCGCCGAAGGCGGCGCTGTTGTAGCTGCGCTCGCCAAAGGCAATCCCCTTGAGGGAAAGCACCTCCTTGCGCAGGGCGCCGATCTCCAGGGCGGTGCGCAGCGCCGAGCCGAAGGTGTTGAGGTTGATCGGCTTGACCAGGTAGTCATGGGCGCCGAGTTTCAGGCATTCGACGGCGGTTTCGACCTCGGAATTGGCCGTGCAGATGATCACCGGTACCTGGGGCAGCCGTTCCTTGACCGCGGTCAGGACCTCCTGGCCGCTCATCTGCGGCATGTTGAGATCGAGAAACACCACCGGGGAGGGGATTTTTTCCAGGATCGCCAGGGCCTGGGTGCTGTCGTTGACCTGGGTAATCTGCCGTACCCCCATCGATTGGAGCAGGAACTGATAGGCGTCGAGTTCGGCCTGCTCGTCGTCGATGAGCACGATATGCACGTTTTTATCGGAGAAGTTCAGCATGGCTTCAGGCGGCCTCTTTCGGAATGCGGATGGTCAGCTGGGCTCCCTGCTCGATATTATCAGCCAAAAGCTCTCCGTTCATCTCTTTTTCCACGATCATCTTGGCCATGTAGAGGCCGATGCCGGTGCCGGTGGTGGTTCCCTTGGTGGTGAAGTAGGGGGTGAAGATCTTGCCGAGCAGGTGACTGGGGATGCCGCTGCCGTTGTCCCGGACCCTGACCAGCACCGCTTCGCTGCTGCCGCGAATATCGACCAGAATCAACCCAGCCTCGGTCCGGGTTTCCCTGCTGCGGCGCTCGACGATGGAGTCCCTGGCATTGGCGATGATATTGACCACCACATGGATGAATTCGCTCAGGAAACCTTGCACCACGAAGGGTTGCCCCACTTCATCGATCTGCAGGTCGAGCCGGACCTTGTTCTGCTTCAGGGTCGGTTCGGTCAGCTTGATGGCGTCGGCCACCGCCCGCGTCACGTCGAAGGCTTCCTTGTTTTTCGAGGGGCGGTAGAAATTGCGGAAATCGTCGATGGTCTTGGACATGAACTGGATCTGCGCATCGGCCCCGGTGGACAGGGTTTCGACGAACTTCTTCGAGATCAGGTTGTTGTAGTAGGCCGATTGCAGGCTGGCGATATAGGTGGATAGGGTATTGAGGGGTTGGCGCCACTGGTGGGCGATGGCGCCGAGCATTTCGCCCATGGCCGCCATTTTCTGCGCCTGGCGCAATTGCTGCTCGGCGTTGACGCGTTTGGATATGTCGCGGATGCTGGTCAGGCAGATCCGTTCCTGATCCAGTTGCAGGGCCTTGAGGCTGACTTCGGCCGGGAATTCGCTGCCGTCTGCGCGCTGAAAGGTCCACTCGAACACCTGGTGCTTGCCGGCGTTGGCGGCATCGAGAATTCGCTGCAGACGCTCGCTGCTGGCCTGGCCATCGGGCTGGAAAACAGGGGACAGGTCGATCATGCTCCTGCCGATGATCCCCAGACGGGTGCGGCCGAAGACCTCCGCCGCCTTTTCGTTGCATTCGATACAGTTCAGATCCTTGCTGACCAGGATACCGTCGTTGGCGAAGTTGAACAGGGTCTGGTAGTGCAGCTCGAACTCTTTGCGCTTGCTGATATTCCACGCCAGATCCTGGTGGATGCCGGTGATTTCCTCCTGTTGTTTCTGCAGGGTGGTCGAGTATTGGCGGCGAAAGACCGAGAGGACCAGGACGCTGCCGATCACCAGCGCCAGGGTCGCCAAAGCCAGCACGGCCAGGGCCTTCAGGACGATTTCGGCCATGAACAGCATGGTGGTTTTGCGGGAGGTGGCGTAGGCTTCGGCGCGGGGGATGGTGGTGCAGAGATACCAGTTGCTCCCCGCAATCCGGCGATAGGCCAGGATGTGGTTTTCCTCCCCCTGCTGGTAGGCGATGGTCCCCGCCGGGGAGCGTTCGAAGCTCTCCATGATGCCGACCAGGCTCGGTTCGGTATCCTGCAACTGGACCTTGAGCACGTAATCGGAGTTGGGATGGACCAGGATCGTCCCCTTGTCGTTGACGATGAAGGCATAGCCCGTTTCACCGACCTTGACCGTGGCCAGGTTGGCGACCAGGGTGTCGAGAATGGTGTCGGCGCCCATGACGCCGCGGAACTCCCCATTGACCAGGATCGGCGAAACCAGGGCGATGACCAGTTCGTTGGTCACCATATCGATGTAGGGGGTGGTGAAGGAGGTAACCCCGGTTTCCATGGCCCGCAGATACCAGGGGCGTCGGCGCGGATCGTAATCGGCCGGCGGAATCCAGTCGGCACCGTCGATCAGTTCGCCGTCGGGGGTGCCGATATAGACATCGCTGAAATGGCCGGCCCCCATCGCCAGTTTCAACAGGCGCATGGTGGCTGGGTTGTTTGTGACCGGGAGGGCGCTGGCCGCGGTGGCGGTGGCGCTGAGAATCCGGGTTTGCTGGCCGAGCCAGATCTCGGTCATCTTGGCCGCTTCGTCGGCGATCGCCTGCTGGTGCGCGGCGATGGTCTGATCGACCAGCACCGTGGTGCTGCGGTGGGTCACTGCCACTGCGGCCAGGATCAGCATGGAGAGCAGGGTCAGGCTGAGGAACAGCTTTTGGTTCTTCTGGATCATGGACCGCGGCCTCCGCAGGGAATGGGGATAATGTACCCTATCCAGCAAAATATTTGCCAGATTTGCAACCCTCCCGTGGAGTCGGACCAAGGCCCCTTTTTCCGCTGGCATGTATTTTGAAAATCCAGCCTCATTCCAAGCCCGATCACCTCTTTCCCTTCGCGGAAGGCGCACCCATCAAGGAGGATTACACCCATGCTTACTGGACAGGAACTGCCGGCCGTCGGAAAATCCCAAGGATCCCGGACCCAAGCCCTGCTGCAGAAAAAACAGCAGACCATCTCCCAGGGGATTTCAAACCTGGCCCCCATCTTCGTGGAGGAGGCCAAGGGGGCGGTGATCCGCGATGTCGACCAGAATGTCTATATCGATCTTTACGGCGGCATCGGCGTGATCAATGCCGGGCACTGCCCGGAAAGCGTTGTCGAGGCGATCAAGGCCCAGGCCGACAAACTGCTGCACAGCTGCTTCATGGTCTCCATGTATGATAGCTACGTGGAACTGGCGGAGAAGCTGACCCAGATCACCCCGGGCAGCCACGCCAAGAAGGCGATGCTGGTCAACAGCGGCGCGGAGGCGGTGGAAAACGCCGTCAAGATCGCCCGGGCCGCCACCGGCAAGCCGGGGGTGATCGCCTTCGAGGCCGGCTACCACGGCCGGACCCTGCTGACCATGACCCTGACCAGCAAGGTCAAGCCCTACAAGCACCAGTTCGGCCCCTTCGCTCCCGAAGTCTATAAAATTCCTTCGGCTTACTGCTACCGCTGCATTTACAAATCGTCCTACCCGGAGTGCGGCATGCACTGCCTCGAGGCCTTCGAAAGGTTCTTTATTTCCGAGGTCGCACCGGATAATATCGCTGCTATGATTATCGAGCCGGTGCAGGGGGAGGGTGGCTTCATCGTCCCGCCGAAGGAGTTTCTCCCCGGGCTGAAGCAGATCTGCGAGCAGAACGATATTCTGTTCATCGCCGACGAGGTGCAGACCGGCTTCGCCCGCACAGGCAAGATGTTCGCCGTCGAGCACTATGGCGTGGTTCCCGACCTGATCACCCTGGCCAAGGGGATTGCTTCCGGCATGCCCCTGTCGGCGGTGGTCGGCAAGGCCGAGATCATGGACGCCCCGACCCCGGGTCGGGTCGGCGGCACCTACGGCGGCAACCCGGTGGCCTGCGCCGCCGCCCTGGCAACCCTCGAGCTGATGGCCAAGGAAGAGCTCTCGGCCCGGGCGGAAAAGGTCGGTGCCACTATCCGCGCCCGGATGCAGACCCTGCAAGAGCGTTTCCCGCAGATCGGCGATATCCGCTCCCTCGGCGCCATGGTCGCCATCGAACTGGTCAAGGACCCCAAGACCAAGGCCCCGGCCAAGGACGAGGTCGGTCAGATCATCCAGGCCTGTTTCAAGCGGGGGGTGCTGACCATGGGGGCGGGCATTTTCGGCAACGTCATTCGGTTCCTGCCGCCGCTGGTGATCAGCGAGAGTCAGCTGGATACGGCCCTCGATCTTTTCGCCGAGGCGGTGGCAGAAGTGCTTGGGAAATAGATTGTCATCGGCGGCGCGGATCCAGGAAGCCGGTCCGCGCCGCCGGCTCCCCTTTTGCCAACGACAGGAGAGAATTGCATGAAATTGCTGACCACCGACCTGGCCGGCGAGCCCGGCTCCATCCTCTATCGCCGCTGTACCGTCGATCTGGCCACGGGCAAGCAGGTGATGGAGGATGTCCCCTGCCGCAACCTCGAGGATGCCCTGGGGGGCTTCGGGCGCAGTTTCCAGCTGCTGGCCGAGCGCCGCATCACCCAGGCCTACTGCGAGCAGAATCCCCTGATCGTCAACACCGGGCTGCTCACCGGCAGCACCGCCATGACCGGCCTGCGCACCTACTTTTCTGGTTACAGCCCGATCAAGGGGTCGAAGGCAGGGCTGCCGGCGGCCATGTGGTCGGCGGCCAGCGGCAAGTTCGGCGCCAAGTTCAAGTGGACGGGCCTCGATGAGCTGATCTTTGAAAACCGCTCCGAGCGGCCGGTCTACGTGTTGATCCGCCAGGGGGAGCAGGGGCCGGTGGTGGAGCTCAAGCCTGCCGATGATCTGCTGGGGTTGACCACCCACGACAAGATCATGGCCCTGCAGAAGCGCTATCCCAACGCCCATTTCGCCGCCATCGGCCCAGCCGGGGAGAACTGGGAGACGGTCTTTTACGGCGCGGTGGCCTGCTCCACGGAGAACCAGCTCAAATCCGGCGAAGACAAGTGCCGTTTCGCCGGCCGCGGCGGCATGGGCAGCCTGATGGGCTACAAGAACGTGCTGGCGCTGGTGGCGCAGAGCGAGGATCAGCTCAAGCCGATCAGCGAGGCGGTGAAGAAGGTCAACATCAACGTCGTCAAGGGGGGAGGCTCGGCGCGGCTGCAGCCCATCGCCCGCGGCGGCGGCGGGGGGACCTGGGCCGCCTACGACGTGCTGCAGGTCTTCCACGCGGTGCCGATCAACAACTTCCGCCCCCAGGGGAACGCCCTGCCGGAGAAACTGCTGCGGGAGAACGTGGAGAAGGACTACGAGATCAAGTCCGAAGCCTGCTGGCGCTGCGGCATCACCTGCCACAACAACGTCTATGAAAAGCATGCCGACGGCAGCCGGGGGGAATTCCTGGCCAAGTTCGACTACGAGCCCCTCAACCTGCTCGGCACCAACCTCGGTATCCACGATGCCGGCCAGGCCGCCCGGCTGATCCAGCTCGGCGACAACCTGGGGATGGACGCCATCACCCTCGGTGTTACCCTCTCTTATGTCTGCGCCTACAACCAGCGCCACCCGGAGGCGCCGCTGCTGGGCGGGGTGAGCTTCGGCGACTACGAGGGGTTGCGGGAGCTGATCCGCAAAACCGGGACCGGGGAGTGCCCCCAGATTGGCCAGGGCTCCATGCGCCTGGCCAACGAGACGGGGGAAACGGGTTACGCCTACCACGTCAAGGGGCTGGAGATCGCCGCCTACCAGCCCGAGACCAACCCCGGCTACGCCTGGGCCATCGCCGGCGGTCACATGTCCATGGGGACTTACGGCCTGCTCACCCGCGAGGGCAAATCGGATCTTGACTCCTGGGTGCAGGGAATCACCCAAACCAAGCTGCAGATCGTCGGCTTCGACATGATCGGGTTGTGCAAGTTCTTCGACATCACCAAGGGGATCTGCACCCAGATGGTGGTGGACTGCCTCAAGAGCGATTTCAATCTGGAGGTGAGCACCGACGAGCTGCGGGCGGCGGTGCGGCGGGCCTTCCTGCTCGGGCTGGCGCTGGAGCTGCGCCAGGGCTACACCAAGGAGGAATTCACCCTGCCGGCGGAAGTCTTCGACGACCCCAACCCCAACATCAAGCTGCCGAATATCAGCAGCAGGGAGTTTTTCGACGAACTGTCCCGGCGGGTCTGGGCGGTGTTCGAACCGGAGTTGGAGGGGCTGCTGCCGGAGGGGAAGGG
>CAZYXS010000001.1:26499-67586 GCA_964650955.1 uncultured Desulfuromonadales bacterium
GGGTCTGGGCGGTGTTCGAACCGGAGTTGGAGGGGCTGCTGCCGGAGGGGAAGGGGTAGGGGAGCGCTTTTCAGGCGCTTTCGACCAATTGGTTGTACCCCAGTCGTTGAGCCAGCCGCAGTGCCAGCCGTTCCCCGGCCTCGCTTGGGGAGGTTGCGACGCCCAGGTCCTCCAGTTGGGTCACGGCGAGCCCCTGATAGCCGCAGGGATTGATGCGGCGGAAGGGTGCGAGGTCCATTTGGATGTTGAGGGCCAGGCCGTGGCTGGTGCAGCCATTGCTGACCCGCAGGCCGAGGGAGGCGATCTTGGCGCCGGCGACGAAGACGCCGGGAGCGCCGGGTAGCAGGTGGCTGTCGATGCCGTAGCCGGCCAGCAGGTCGCCAATGGCCTGTTCGATCTGGGCCACCAGCGGACGAACGCCGAGGCGCCGCCGGCGCAGGTCGAGGAGCAGGTAGAGAACCAGTTGCCCCGGGCCGTGATAGGTGATCTGGCCGCCGCGGTCGACCCGCACCAGGGGGATGTTGCCGGCCTGCAGCAGGTGTTCGGCCTGCCCCTCGCGACCCAGGGTGTAGACCGGTTCGTGCTCGAGCAGCCAGAACTCGTCGGCAGTCTCCGGGGTGCGGGCGGCATTGAAGGCCTGCATGGCCTGCCAGACAGGGTGATAGGGCTGCAGCCCGAGGCGCCGCAGGCGCAGGGGGATGTCGGTGGGGGCCAGGGGTGAGAGGGCTGAGTCCATCGGAATCCGCAGCAAAATCAGGTGGAAGAAAAAACGCCCCGGATCAATAGATCCGGGGCGTTGCTTTTCATCGTTAAGAGATTACATGAGGTTTTTGAAGAAGTCGTTCCCCTTGTCGTCGACCAGGATGAAGGCGGGGAAGTCGACCACTTCGATCTTCCAGACCGCTTCCATGCCGAGCTCGGGAAAGTCGATGCACTCGACCTTCTTGATGTTCTCCTCGGCCAGCAGGGCGGCGGGGCCGCCGATGGAGCCGAGGTAGAAGCCACCGTGTTTCTTGCACGCGTCGGTGACCTGCTGGCTGCGGTTGCCCTTGGCGATCATGATCATGGAGCCGCCGTTGGCCTGCAGCAGGTCGACGTAGGAGTCCATGCGGCCGGCGGTGGTGGGGCCGAAGGAGCCGGAAGCCTTGCCCTTGGGAGTCTTGGCCGGACCGGCGTAGTAGATCGGGTGCTTCTTCAGGTAGTCGGGGAGCGGCTTGCCGCTGTCGAGGATCTCCTTGAACTTGGCGTGGGCGATGTCGCGGCCGACCACGATGGTGCCGGTGAGCAGCAGCGGAGTGGCCACCGGATGCTTGGTCAGTTCGGCCAAGATGGTGGACATGGGCTGGTTGAGGTCGATCTTGACCCCGTGCTCGTGCTTGCGGCGGTAGGCGTCGGGGATCAGGCGGCCCGGGTTGCGGTCGAGTTCTTCGATCCAAAGCCCTTCCTTGTTGATCTTCGCCTTGATGTTGCGGTCGGCGGAGCAGGAAACGCCCATGCCGACGGGGCAGGAGGCGCCGTGGCGGGGGAGGCGGACGACGCGGACGTCGTGGGCGAAGTACTTGCCGCCGAACTGGGCGCCGATGCCGCTGGCCTGGGCGGCCTTGAGGAGTTTCTCCTCGAGGGCGATGTCACGAAAGGCCTGGCCCCCGGCGTTGCCCTCGGTGGGGAGGTTGTCGTAGTACTTGGTGCTGGCCATCTTGACGGTCTTCAGGCAACTCTCGGCGCTGGTGCCGCCGACGGCGAAGGCCAGGTGGTAGGGGGGGCAGGCGGCGGTGCCGAGGGATTTCATCTTGGCGATGAGGAATTTTTCAAGGCTCTCGGGGTTGAGCAGGGCCTTGGTCTCCTGGAACAGGTAGGTCTTGTTGGCGCTGCCGCCACCCTTGGTGACGAACAGGAACTTGTATTCCATCCCTTCGGTGGCGTAGAGGTCGATCTGGGCCGGCAGGTTGGTGCCGGAGTTGATCTCCTCGTACATGTCGAGGGCGACGGTCTGGGAGTAGCGGAGGTTCTCCTCGGTGTAGGTCTTGAACACCCCCTTGGAGAGGAACTCCTCATCCTTGGCGCCGGTCCAGACCTGCTGCCCCTTCTTGCCGACGATGGTGGCGGTGCCGGTGTCCTGACAGGTGGGGAGCTCGAACTTGGCGGCGACCTCGGCATTTCGCAGGAAGGCGATGGCCACACCCTTGTCGTTCATGGTCGCTTCAGGATCGCGAAGGATCTGGGCCACCTGCTCGTTGTGCTCGGGGCGCAACAGGAAGGACACGTCGCGGAAGGATTCGTTGGCGAGCAGGGTCAGGGCCTCGGGGTCGACTTTGAGCACTTCTTTGCCATCGAACTGGACGACGGAGACGTACTTCTCCGAGCCTTCCAGGCGGCGGTACTTGGTTTGGTCTTTGCCGAGGGGGAAGGGCTCCTGATACTTGAATTCCGGCATGGCTCTCTCCTTTGCAAGGGAATGACGACCGGTTGCAGACCGGCCGCAGGAATGACGACGGGGCATTATATAAAAAGTGTATACATTTGTCGATATTAAGTTTCCTTCGCAACGGCGCCTGGATAGGTGTTTTTCATTGGCAGCGGAGCGGCGCGGTGCTAAGTTGGGCGCGCCCATTAACCAGCATCATGGAACAAGGATGGCGCCATGCAGAAAATGCTCAAAATGATTCTTACGTCCCGGGTCTACGAGGCGGCGGTGGAAACCCCCCTGGAAGAGGCGCCCGGCCTCTCGGCGGCCCTCGGCAACCGGGTGCTGCTCAAACGGGAGGACCTGCAGCCGATCTTCTCCTTCAAGCTGCGGGGCGCCTACAACCGCATTGCCCATCTCAGCCCCGCCGAGCAGGCCGCCGGGGTGATCGCCGCCTCGGCCGGCAACCATGCCCAGGGGGTCGCCTACAGCGCCCGCAAGCTGGGCTTGAGGGCGGTGATCGTCATGCCGGTGACCACCCCCGAAATCAAGATCAAGGCGGTGCGCAACCTCGGCGCCGAAGTGGTGCTGCACGGGGACAACTATTCGGAGGCGGCCGAGCATTGCCAGTCCCTGGTGGCGAGCACCGGCATGACCTATATCCATCCCTTCGACGACGACCTGGTGATCGCCGGGCAGGGGACGGTGGCCGATGAAATTCTGCGCCAGAGCGCGGGCAAGTTTGACGCGGTGTTTGTTCCCGTCGGTGGTGGTGGCCTGATTGCCGGGGTGGCCGCCTACCTCAAGGCCCTGGTGCCGGAGGTGCGGGTGATCGGAGTGGAGCCCTGCGACAGCGACGCCATGCACCGCTCCCTGGAGCAGGGGCGGCGGGTGGTGCTCGATTCGGTGGGGATCTTCGCCGACGGCGTGGCGGTGCGGGAGGTGGGGCGGCGCACCTTCGAACTCTGCCGCCAGGGGGTGGACGAGATCGTGCGGGTGGATACGGACGAGATCTGCGGCGCCATCAAGAGCGTCTACCAGGCCACCCGTTCCATCGTCGAACCGGCCGGGGCGCTGGCGCTGGCCGGGTTGAAGAGCTACGTGCGGCAGCAGAAGGTGCAGGGGCAGACCCTGGTGGCCATCAACTCGGGCGCCAACATGAACTTCGAACGCCTGCGCTACGTGGCCGAGCGGACCCTGCTGGGGGAGCGGCAGGAGGCGCTGTTCGCCGTCACCATCCCCGAGACGCCGGGGGCGCTGCGCCGCTTTTGCCAGGATGTGGTGGGGGAGCGCAACATCACCGAGTTCAATTACCGTCTGGCCACCCGGGAGGAGGCGCATATCTTTGTCGGCATCGCCATCCGCGAGGGGGCCGAGCGGGCGTTGTTCAGCCGCCAGTTGACCGAGCACGGTTTCGCCAACGTCGACTTGACCGACAACGAACTGGCCAAAACCCACGTGCGCTACATGGTGGGGGGGCGTTCGTCGGCAGTTGGGTCGGAAGTGCTGTATCGCTTCTGGTTCCCCGAACGGCCCGGCGCCTTGGCGCGTTTTCTCGATGCCATGGGGGCCAACTGGAACATCTCCCTGTTCCATTACCGCAACCAGGGGGGGGATTTCGGCCGGGTGCTGATCGGCCTGGAGATCCCTGCCGGGGACGAAGAGATGTTCCAGCAGTTTCTCGCCCGGGTCGGTTACCGCTACGTGCCGGAAACGGACAACCCCGCCTACCGGTTGTTCCTGTAAACCGGCGCATCGCGTTTCCGCTAACCCGGTCGGTGATAAGGCTGCAGAATGCCAGGATGAATTCCTGCAAGAGAGAGGTTTTTCCCGGCCTGGCCGCAATGGATCGGTCATATCGGGTAATTTCTCAACCAAAATGAATATTTTTTGTTGATATTTCAGAATGTTCCTGCTGGTTACGAGTCGGCACGCTTCCTGCTCATCCTATACTCCCTACCGTTTGGTTTCGAGGTTTTGCAGGCTATTGGGGAACGGGGATGGCGGAGCCAACAATCCTGGTCATCGACGACGATCTGTTCATGCGCCAGTTGCTGGGCGATCTGCTCGGTGCAGCTGGATTCCGGGTCCTGGAGGCGGTGGACGGCGTCGAGGGGTTACAGCGGGCGGTGGAAAATCTGCCCGATGCGATTCTGCTCGACCTGGTCATGCCCCGGCTGGATGGCATCGCCACCTGTCGCAAGCTGCGCTCCCTGACCGAATTCCGCCATACCCCCATCATCATGATGACCTCCAGGGCCGACTTTGCCAGCACGGTCAATCCCTTTCAGGTGGGTGCCGACGACTACCTGGCCAAGCCCTTCTACGCCAACGAGGTGGTGGCCCGTATTCACGGCAATCTGGCCAAGAAAAGGGCCCTGGCGGCCCTCGACCGCAAAGCCAACGATTACGAGGCGCTCCTGAGTATCTCCGAATCGGTGGCTTCCTCCCTCGACGTGGTCCAGATCCTGCGCCAGGTGTCGGCCAAGATCATCGAGTTCCTCGAAGATGTCCTCTCCTGTTCGGTCGCCCTGGTGCAGGAAGATGCCCGCTCCGGCTACATCATGGCCTCTTCCGACGATCCCAACCTTTCCGGGTTGAGAATTTTTCTGGAGAAATACCCCGAGGTTCGAGAAGTGCTTGCCACCGCCAGGCCATTGTTCATGGACAGTCGGGTGCAGGAGCGGATCGTGGTCGATGTGCTGGCCCAGGGGAGCTCCGAGCGGTTCAACACCACCCTGGCAGTGCCCTTGATGATCCAGCGGCGGGTGGTCGGCGTGATGGTGGTCCGCCTCGCCAGGACACTGCCGGGCATTGCCCCGGCGGAGGTGGAATTCTGCCAACTGGTGGCCAACCTGACGGCCCCGGCACTCAAGCATGCCCAGCAGTTCGACCTGGTGCGAGAAAAAAGCCGACAACTGGAGACCACCACCGCCCAGCTCAAGGCCGACCTCGCCATCAAGCAGGCCTACGAACAGGCCTTCCGCAACGCCTCCGAGGGACTGGCGGCTTTCGACCGTCGCGGCCGCCTCGTACTCTACAACCGCCGCGCTTTTGAACTGACCGGCTACAGCCTGGAGGAAATTCGCGCCCGGGGAATCATTTCCCTGCTCGGCAAGAAGTCCATGCGCCAGGTGCTGCGTCATCTCGAAGAGGGGGGCAGGCTGGAACAGGGTACCATTCGCCTGGACCTTTCCATTCTGCACCGAGACGGGGTGCGGCGGCTGCTTTCTGTGAACCTTGCGGAGCGGCGTCAACCGGGGGAACTGCTGGTGGTTTCTTTCCGGGATGTCACCGAAAAACGGCTCATGGAGAAGGAGTTGGCCGAAACCCGGCGCAGCCTGGAGGCGGCCAACGAACGGCTGCAGCGGCTGGATCAGCGCCGGGCCGAATTCTTCAACACCGCCGCCCACGAACTGCGGACACCCGTCACCATCATGAACGGCTACTGTTCCCTGCTGCTGGAAGAACTACCGGAGAATCTTTCCGCCGATCAGCGGGAATACCTGCAGGCGGTGGTCGACGGTGGGGAGCGGCTGGTGCAGTTGGTCAACAACCTGCTCGATATCGCCCGTTTCGACGCCGGCAAGCTCCCCATGGATTTCGGCGCGGGAAACCTGGCTGCGCTGATCCGCGACCTTGGGAGGGATTTCCGCACCCTGGCCGGGCGCCACGGTATCGAGGTGCGCTTCGACCTGCCGGAACACTGCCAGGCGGTCTTCGATGTGGAGCATATCCAGCGGGTGCTGGTCAACCTGGTGGCCAACGCGGTGAAGTTCACTCCTGCCGGCGGGCAGATCCGCATCAGGCTCAGCGATGCCGGCGACAAGGTCCAGGTGGCGGTCAGCGACACCGGCAAGGGTATCCCCGGGGACCACTTGGCCCGCCTCTTTACCGAATTCACCCAGGTCGGCCGGGAGGACTCCCGCAAAGGAGCCGGCCTGGGGCTCTCCATCTGCCGCCGCATCATCGAGGCCCACCAGGGACGCATCTGGGCCGAGAACCGCCCCGAAGGCGGCAGCCGCTTCCTGTTTACCCTCCCCAAAACCCTCTCTTAAGCCCCCGAAAAATCTTCCGGAAGCGCCGATGAAATAGTTGACGGTTTTTGTCGGGCATGTTATCAGTTAAACCAATTGAGCCCGAACAGACTAGCGGCAGAGGAGGACATGCGCGTGATTGCGACCCTGAAAGAAGATTTGCGCGTTGTATTCGAACGGGACCCCGCGGTACGCAGCCGTCTCGAGATCATCTTCTGCTACCCTGGATTTCACGCGGTGCTGTTTTACCGGCTTGGCCATGGGTTGTGGCGGCGGAAATTTTATTTTCTGGCCCGCTTCATCTCCCATTTGGGCCGGTTCTTCACCGGCATCGAGATCCACCCGGGGGCGAAAATCGGGCGTGGCTTCTTTATCGACCACGGCATGGGAGTGGTGATCGGGGAGACGGCGGAGATCGGCGAGAACTGTACCCTCTATCACGGCGTGACCCTGGGGGGGACCTCCTGGGCCAAGGAAAAACGCCATCCGACCCTGGGCAACAACGTCGTGGTCGGTTCGGGAGCCAAAATCCTCGGTCCCTTCACCGTTGGGGATAACAGCAAGATCGGCTCCAACTCGGTGGTGGTGAAGGAAGTGCCGCCGAACTCGACGGTGGTCGGCGTGCCCGGACGGATCGTGATGACCGAGGGAATGAAGGCTGAACCGCGGGCCGACCTGGAGCACGGCAAACTGCCCGACCCCGAAGCCAAGGCTATCGCCTGCCTGTTCGACCAGATCCGATCCCTGGAGAAGAAGGTCCAGGCTTTGACCGAGGCCCAGGGGGTTGCGGTTAAAGATGAGCCAGCAAGCCTGCCCCAGGCCGCCACCGGCACCGGGGAATAGGGTATCATGCGGTTGTCGACCAAAGCTCAGTATGCGGTGCGGGCACTGGTAAGTCTCAACCTGTTCTCCGCGGGAGAACCGGTGACGATCAAGGACATTTCCGAGCGGGAAGACATCTCGCTGACCTACCTGGAGCAGCTTTTTGCCAAACTGCGCCGGGGAAATCTGGTTGAGAGCGTGCGAGGGCCTGGAGGAGGCTACCTGCTGGCGCGACCGGCTGGGGAGATCCGCATCGACCAGATCATCGACAGCGTCGAGGAGACCCTGGTGCCGGTCTCCTGCATGGACGACGATGGCAAATGCCTTTGTACCGATCGCTGCATCACCCAGGGGGTGTGGCAGGGGCTGGGAGAGCGAATTCGCCAGTTTCTTGCCTCCATCACCCTGGAGGATTTAACCATGGAAGCCCGGGAACGACTTCCGGGCTCCTGATTTTTTGACCCTGTGACCCGGGCGCCCGGGCGCTGCTGTATCGCTGGAGGAGATTCTCTGCAATGAAACGCATTTACATGGATAACAATGCCACTACCCCGGTGCGTCCGGAGGTCCTCGAGGCGATGCTGCCGTTTTTCCGGGAGCAGTTCGGCAATCCGTCCAGCGTCCACTGGGCCGGCCGGGCTGTAAGCGGGGCGGTGGAGAAGGCCCGGGAGCAGGTGGCCAAACTGATCAACTGCTCCCCCGCCGAGGTGGTCTTCGTCTCCTGCGGCAGCGAAGGGGACAATATGGCCATCATCGGCACCGCAGATGCTCTCAAGGAGCGGGGCAACCATATCATCACCACCGCGGTGGAACATCCCGCGGTGCTCAATACCTGCGAATTCCTGGAAAAACGGGGCTACGAGGTGACCTGCCTGCCGGTGGACCGGGACGGCATGCTCGACCTGGCCCAGCTCGAAGCGGCCATCACCGAGAAGACCATCCTGATTTCCGTCATGTGGGCCAACAACGAGACCGGCAACATCTTCCCCATGGAGGAGATCGGCCGCATCGCCCGCAAATACAAGGTGCGCCTGCACACCGACGCGGTGCAGGCGGTAGGAAAGATCCCCGTGGATGTGCAGGCGGCCAACGTCGACCTGCTGGTGATCTCCGGGCACAAGCTCGGAGCGCCCAAGGGGGTCGGCGCCATCTACGTGCGCCGCGGCACCAAGCTGACCCAGTTTCTGCACGGTGGTCACCAGGAGCGCAATCGCCGCGCCGGCACCCACAACGTGCCGGGCATCGTCGGGCTGGGACTGGCCTGTGAGCTGGCGGGGGCGGAGATGGCCGAGACCTCGGCCCGCATTCGCAGCCTGCGGGACCGGTTGGAGCAGGGAATCCTCGCCGCCATTCCCGAGGTCAAGCTTAACGGCCATCCCCAGCACCGGCTGCCCAACACCCTCAACATGAGCTTCGCCTACATCGAAGGGGAGTCGCTGCTGCTGAACTTCGACATGAAGGGGATCGCCGCCTCATCCGGTTCGGCCTGCACCTCTGGCTCCCTGGAGCCGTCCCACGTCATGGGGGCCATGTGCGTGGACGTGGTGCTGGCCCATTCGAGCACCCGCTTCAGCCTCGGGCATGAAAACACCGAAGAGGACGTGGACTACGTGCTCGAGGTGCTCCCCCCCATCGTGCAGCGGCTGCGGGAGATGAGTCCGTTGTATAATCGCAAGGAACCCATGACCTGCGAGGAGTGCCAGGTCATTCGCAAGGTGGCGCCGGTCACCGAGGGGTGATCGGGACGGAATTCAACCGAACCACCCCGGCATTCGCTAGGGGATAGACGTCGACATCAAGGAGACTTCCATGTATACCGAGAAGGTGATGGATCATTTCAGCAATCCCCGAAACGTCGGGGAGATCGAAAACGCCGACGGGGTCGGCGAGGTGGGCAACGCCTCCTGCGGCGACATCATGAAAATCTTCCTCAAGGTCGAGGACAACATCATCAAGGATGTCAAATTCAAGACCTTCGGCTGCGGGGCTGCCATCGCCACCTCGTCCATGGTGACGGAACTGGCCATCGGCAAAACCCTCGAAGAGGCTCTGGAGTTGACCAATGCCGCGGTGGCCGAGGCCTTGGACGGCCTCCCCCCGGCCAAGCTGCACTGCTCCAACCTGGCCGCCGACGCGCTGCACGAGGCGATCAAAAACTACATGGAGAAGCAGGCTTAAGCTTCAGTTTCTAGAATTGACCTTAACCGGGGAGGGTCGCTGCGCAAGCGGTGGACCCTCTCCGTTCGTTAGAGGAACGGCATGTCCAACGGAAATAAACGGGTCGTGGTCGCCATGAGCGGCGGGGTGGATTCCTCGGTGACAGCGGCGCTGCTGCAGGAGCAGGGTCACGAGGTGATCGGCATGACCATGCAGATCTGGGACTACTCCCGCTTCACCGCCAAGCACGGGGAAACCTTCGGGACCTGCTGCTCCCTGGACGACGTCTATGATGCCCGTAGGGTTGCCGAGGGGCTGGGGATTCCCTTTTACGTCGTGAATTTCGAAAAAGATTTCCAGCAGCAGGTGATCGACAGTTTTTGCGATGACTATTTCGCCGGACGCACCCCCAACCCCTGCGTGCTGTGCAACCAGGTGCTCAAGTTCGAGCTGCTGCTGCGAAAGGCCCGGGAGCTGGAGGCCGACTGGCTGGCAACCGGCCATTACGCCCGCATCACCGAGGAGGCGGATGGCTATACCCTGCGCAAGGGGCTCGATACCCATAAGGACCAAAGCTATTTCCTCTATACCCTGACCCAGGCGCAGATGGCCCACGTCCGCTTCCCCCTGGGGGGGATGACCAAGGAGGAAGTGCGGGCCCACGCCGCCCGGTTCCGCCTGCGGGTGGCGGAGAAGGAGGAAAGCCAGGACATCTGTTTCGTGCCCGACGGCGATTACGTGCGGTTTCTGGAGGAGGAGCGGGGACCGGGGCTGCGCAACGGGGAGATCGTGCATGTTTCCGGACAGGTGCTGGGGCGCCACCAGGGGACCTACCGTTACACCATCGGCCAGCGCCGGGGGCTGGGCATCGCCTGGCCCAAGCCTCTGTATGTGGTGGGGATCGACGCCGCCGCCGGCCGGGTGCTGGTGGGAGAGGCGGAGCATCTCAGCGCCGCGGAGCTGACCGCCACGGCGGTGGTCTGGGGGCGGACGGTCCCGCGGGAGCCCTTCCGGGCCGCCTGTCGCATCCGCTACCGGCACCAGGAGGTTCCGGCCGAGATCTTCCCGCTGCCTGGCGGACAGGCCCGGGTGAAGTTCGATGAGCCCCAGCGGGGGGTGACCCCGGGGCAGTCTGCGGTCTTCTACCAGGGGGATGCGGTGGTCGGCGGCGGGGTGATCGCATGAGCCGCACCGTCGCCCTGGCCACCCTGGGCTGCAAGACCAACCAGTTCGAATCGGCCTCCCTGGAGCAGTTGCTGCGGCAGGCCGGTTATACCCCCGTCCCCTTCGAGCAGGGGGCCGACCTGGTGGTGGTCAACACCTGCACGGTGACCGCGGCCACCGACGCCCAGTCCCGCAACCTGGTGCGGCGGGCCCGGCGCCTGCGCCCCGACTGCCGGGTGGTGGTCACCGGCTGTTATGCCCAGGTCGACCCGGCCGCCCTGCAGGCGATCCCGGGAGTTTCCCTGGTGCTGGGGAACGAGGAGAAGCAGGATTTTCTGCGGCTGCTGCAGCAGGACCTGGCCGAGGGGACGGCGCTGGTCTCCCCCAACCGCGATGCCCTGACCGCCAACACCCTGCCGGCGGCGGCCTTCGCCGAGCGCAGCCGGGCCTTCGTGCAGATCCAGACCGGCTGCGACGCCTTCTGCGCCTACTGCATCATCCCCTATGCCCGGGGGCGCAGCCGCTCCGTCGCGCCAGATGAAGTCATCGCCCAGGTGGCCGAACTGGTGGCAGGAGGCTATCAGGAAATCGTCCTGACCGGTATCCACATCGGCCAGTACGGGCTGGACCTGCAGCCCCGCACCCCGTTGCTGGAACTGCTGCAGCGGCTTATCGGCGAAACGGGCGTGGGGCGGCTGCGGCTCGGCTCCCTGGAGCCGACGGAAATCTCCGACGAGCTGCTCGACTGGATTGCCTCCAGCGAGGCGATCTGCCCCCATTTCCATATCCCCCTGCAATCGGGGGACGATGCCGTGCTGCAGCGGATGAACCGGCACTACACCCGAACCCGGTTCGCCGACCTGATCGGGGAGATTCACCGGCGGCTGCCGCAGGCGGCCATCGGCCTCGACGTCATCGCCGGTTTCCCGGGGGAGACCGAGGCGGAGTTCGCCCAGACCCGTGAGCTGATTCAGGCGTTGCCCGTCAGCCATCTGCACGTGTTCCCCTTCAGCCGACGCCCCGGAACCCCTGCGGCGACCATGGCTGGGCAGGTCGGTGGCGAGGTGGTCAAGGCGCGGGCGGCGGAGTTGCGGGCCCTGGGGGAGGCGAAGCAACGCGCTTTCGCAGAACGGTTTATCGGCCAGGTCCTCGAACTGGTGGTGGAGAGTCGTGGCAAAGGAGATCTTTGGCGGGGGCTGAGTCGCAACTACCTGCCGGTTCGCTTTGCCGGCGAAGGGATGGTGGAGCGTAGCCTGTGCCGGGTTCGTATCACAGGGTGGGAGCAGGAGTGCCTGGTGGGGAGGTCGGAGTGAAACCGCCGGTAGAACTTCGCCAGGAGCGCTTTCGGGTGCCAACCGAGGCGGCCGGGCAGCGGCTTGACCAGTTTCTGACCCGGATGCTGAAAACCGTCTCGCGCAAACAGGTGAAACAAGCCCTGGATGGGGGGCAGGTCTTTGTCGATGGGGGCGTCGCCCGCAAGGCCTCGCAGGCATTGGCCGGGGGGGAGACCCTGCGGATCACCTTGCCGGACCTGGCTGAAGAAGCGGTCGCTCCACTACCGGAGGTGCTGCTGTGCGATGGTGACCTGTTGGCCTTGAACAAGCCGGCGGGCATGCCCTCCCATCCGACCGGTTCGGGGCAACTCGATGCCCTGAGCTGGGGGGCGGGCTGGCTGCTGGAGCAGCACGGGGAGCAGGCGCAGCCGGTCCTGCTGCATCGGCTCGATGTGGACACTTCCGGAGTCCTGCTGCTGGCCCGTACTTCCGAGGCCAATCGGATGCTGGCGCGGCTATTCGCCGAGCGGGCAATGGACAAGACCTATCTTGCCCTGGTAGCGGGGCAACCGCCTGGTGAGTTCGTCGTGGACAACCACCTGCGGCCGGGGCGGCGGGGGCGCACCCAATCGGTACGCAGCGGAGGGCAGCGGGCCATTACCGCAATCCGCACCCTTGCCCAGGGCCCGGGGTTCGCCCTCGTGGAAGCCCGCCCAAAAACCGGCCGGACCCACCAGATTCGTGTGCATCTGGCCGAGTCCGGCTATCCCCTGCTCGGTGATGAATTGTATGGCGGACCGGATGGTCTGGCCGCTGTTCCGGGACGGCTGCTGCGCCGCCATCTGTTGCACGCCCGCAGCCTGCGCTTTTCCCATCCCCGCGATCAGCAACCGCTGGTCGTGGCGGCACCGCTCCCCCAGGATTTCCTTGACCTGCTAGCCCTGCTGAGCCTGCCGGCCAACCTTCAGTTCTGAGCCGCCGAAGCCGCCTGACTCAGACCCGTCTCATCATCGATCCCCATACGCTTTGTTGGAACAGGCGCCGGACGGTCTTTCTGCTGGTGCAGAAACGCCGTCGCTTCTTCAACGGGCAGGGGTTTGCTGAACAGGTAGCCCTGCACTTCGTGGCAGAGTTTGTCCCGGAGGAAGCTGTACTGGCCCTCGGTCTCAACCCCCTCGGCGATGACCTGCAGATTCAGACTCGAGCCCATGGCGATGATGGCGGTGGCGATGGCTGCGTCAGCCGAGTTGATTTCCACATCCCGCACGAAGGATTTGTCGATCTTCAAGGTGTTGACGGAGAACTTCTTCAAATGGGCCAGAGAGGAGTAGCCGGTGCCGAAATCGTCGATGGAGATATGGATCCCCAGGTCGCGGAAGGAGTTGAGGATGCCGACCGCAAAATCGGGGTTTTGCATGACCACGGTTTCGGTAATTTCCAACTCCAGAGACTCCGGAGGCATCTCAGCCTCCCGGAGGATTTCCTGGATAGTGTCGAGCAGGTTGGGTTGTTGCAACTGATAGCCTGAAATGTTAACCGCCACCCGCAGGGGTGGCAACCCCTGTCTGCGCCAGCCGGCATTTTCAATGCAGGCCTTGCGCAGCACCCATTCTCCCAGGGGGAGGATCAGGCCCGTTTCCTCGGCAAGGGGGATGAATTCGCCCGGGGAGAGGAGGCCGAGTTCCGGATGGACCCAGCGCACCAGGGCCTCCATGGCGCTCACCCCGCCGGTGCCGATGTCGATCTTGGGCTGGTAGTGGAGGCTGAATTCCTCCCGCTCCAGGGCTTTGCGGATGCCGTTGGCCAGCACCAGGCGACGTTCGGCGTCCTCATCCATGCGTGGATGGTAGAACTGGTAGTTGTTCCGCCCCACTGCCTTGGCATGGTACATGGCGATGTCGGATTTCTTTATCAATCCCTCGACCTGCTGGCCGTCGTTGGGGTAGAGGCTGATGCCGATGCTGGTGGTCACAAACAGTTCGTGCTGGCCGATCTGGAAAGGTTTTCCCAAGGATTTTAGAACCTTGCTGGCCAGGTTCTTGATGTCGAGGAGATCCTGAAGGTTTACCAGGACGATGATGAACTCGTCCCCCCCGAGCCGGGCCAGGGTGTCCACCTCGCGGATACAGGCCTTGAGGCGCCGGGCCACAGCCTGCAAAAGTTGGTCGCCGACATTGTGGCCGAGGGTGTCGTTGATGAGTTTGAAGCGATCGAGGTCGAGGAACAACAGGCCAACCATCTGGCCGTTGCGGTTGGCCATGGCCTTGGCCTGAGCCAGGCGGTCGAGAAGCAGGGTGCGGTTGGGTAGACCGGTGAGGGCGTCGTGGTGAGCCAGGTGGTAGAGCTGCTCCTCGGCAGCCTTGCGCTGGGTTATGTCGCGGCAAATGCCCCAGACCATGGTTTCCTCACCCGGTCGGAGGTTGCAGGAGATGTTCCCCTCGACGGTCACCCTGCGGCCATTCTGGGCGATGAAATCTCCCTCGAGGGCCGAACCCTTGTCGCCGGTAAGCACACGGCGGAATTCCAGCAGGCAGCGGCTGCGGTTTTCAAGGTGAATCAGGTCCTGCAGACGCAACTCGGCGAGATCTTCCAGAGAGTAGCCGAGGGTTTTCTGCCATTCGGGGTTGACATAGAGGAACCGGCCGTCCTCGCTCACGCAGAAGATCAGGTCGTTGGCGGTCTCGACGAAGTTGCAGAGCCGTTCCTCGCTCTCCCGCACCGCCTGGTGCTCCTTGCGAATGACCGTCATCAGGTAGGCGGTGATGATGGCGACGGTGGCGTTGAGGATGGCGACCCAGACCCACATGAGCAGGAAGTAAAGAGGGTCGTGATGCAGACTGGTGGCCACGAAGGGCATGGAGGGCACCGGCAGGGCATTGCTGTAATGGCTGGCCAGCAGTAACCCGTACAGGATGCCTCCCACCGTCCCCACCATCCAGACATCCTTGGGTCGGTTGAGCAGGAACGCGGCCTCGATGGTGACGATCAGGTAGACCGGCCAGAACCAACTGGCCGCGCCGCCGCTGTAATGAATGAGAATGGTGACGAACAGCAGATCGAGAACGATCTGAATATGGTCGATCAAGGGCAGATGAGCCAGGCGGGCGTATTGAAACTGAAACAGGCCGTTGTAGGCGGCGACGCCGGCGACGGAGAGGATCAGGACGACCAGTTGCCCCTGGGTGAGGAAAAAGCCGAATTTGCTGAAGGAAAATATGCCTGCGGCATAGATGCCATAGAGGCCGAGCAGGGCGAGCAGGATCCAGCGGGTCTGGGCCACCAGGCGAGTGCGATGGGCGGCATGGGCGAAGGCCTGAGCCGTGCTGGGCACACCCCCCTCGCCGTGGAAGCGCCGGGTCAGGGTTTCGAACCACTGCAGGGTTTCTTGTCGACTGGCAGACATGGTAACTCCCGGATCCAGATAGATGGACACTGAGAGTTCCAGTTTAGCAAGATATGTGCCGGATTTTTGTTGGGATCGGAATGTCGAGTTTCCCGGTTATCTGGTGGGAAATAGTTCGGGAAAATCGCTCATTATGCCATCGACCCCGAGGGCCAGGAGCCGTTGAATGTCTTCGGCGCGGTTGACGGTCCAGACGTGAATCTCCAAGCCGACGGCATGGGCGGCGGCGACCGACTCGGGGGTGATCAACTGGCGGCCGCCGTAGCTTTCGGGGATCTGCAGCGCCACCCCGGGGGGCCGATAGGCCCCTTTGGCGCCACCTTCGAGCCAGGCGAAGAAGGCGGCCGCTTCGGCGAAGGAGAGGCTGGTGGGGATACCACCGCAGCGGGCGCGCAGTCGGTCCATGATGCCCTGGTCTTCGGCTGCCAGTAGCACCTCTGCCTCGCAACCGGCCTGGCGGACCGCTTCGATGGTCAAGGCGGCGGCGTCTGCGGCGGGGTCTTTGACCTCGATGTTGCAGCGGGTGCCGGGACAGGCGGCCAGTACCTCTGAAAGTGTCGGTACTTTGACGCCATGGCCGCGAAAGGGGAAGGTGCGTCCACCATCCGGGGAAAAGGTGTGACCGGCGTCGAGTGCCTGCACCTCACCGAGAGTCAGATCGGCCACCCGGCGATCCACACTGCACAGACGCAGCAGGCTCTCGTCGTGGTGCACGACCACCGCGCCGTCGGCCGTAGCCCAGACATCCATTTCCAGGTAGGGAATGCCGGCTTGCACGGCGGCCCCAAAAGCGGGGAGAGTATTCTCGGGAAAGGCGGCCGAGGCTCCCCGATGAGCGAAAAAACGCGGAGTGGAGAGCGTCAAATAGCGGGATGTCATGGCGAATCTCCAGCGATTGCGCGGCGGCGCCCCTGTTCCACGTCCACCCGGGTCAGGAGCAGGGCGCCGATGAGGAAGAACGCTCCCAGGGAGAGGATGGCAAAGCGGGTCGAGCCGGTCAGGTCGGCGAACAGGGCGAAGACGAAGGGGCCCAGGATGGAGGCGAATTTGTCGCTGATGGCGTAGAAGCTGTAGAACTCCGCCTGCTTCCCCTTGGGGATGAGACTGCCGTAGAGGGAGCGGCTGATCGCCTGGCAGCCACCGAAGACCAGGGCGACGAAAAAGGCCAGCAGCCAGAACTGCCAGGGCTGCTGGATGAAATAGGCATAGGCGGTGATTCCCAGGAACAGGGCGAGGCCGAGCAGGATGGCCCGTTTCGACCCAAGCGCACCGGCCAGGCGCCCGAACAGCAGGGTGCCGGGCATGGCGACGAACTGGATCATCAGGAAACAGGCGAGAATGGAGGCCTCATCGAGGCCGATGACCTCTTTGCCGAAGATCGCTGCCACCACGATGATGGTCTGGATACCGTCGCTGTAGCAGAGAAAGGCGATGAGAAAGCGAAGCAATTCCGGGTAACGCCTGATTTCGGCAAACAGGGCCAGGTACCCCCGCAATCCTCCCAGGCGCGGAAGAGCGGCGAGAGGGCCGGCCGGCGCTTGTCGCAGCAGGAAAAAGGCGGGCAGGGCGAAGCCCCCCCACCACAGGCCGGTGACCAGGAAACCGGCGCGGGTGGCGCTGCCGGTATCGGCCAAGCCGAACCACTGGGGTTGCTTGATCAGCAGGAACACCAGCAGCAGGGCCAGGCCGCCGCCCAGGTAGCCGAGGGCGTAACCGCGGGCGGAGAGGCGGTCCATCTCGGGGCCCGCGGCCAGGCTCGGCAAAAAGGAGTTGTAGAAGATGTTGCCGCCGGCAAAGCAGACGTTGGCCAGCATGAAAACCGCCAGCAGCAGGAAGTGGTCGCCGGGACCGCTGGTGACCAGCAGGCAGGTGGCGGTGGCGCCCGTCAGGCCGAAGCCGACCAGCAGCGGGTAGCGCAGGTTGCGGCCGTCGGCCATTGCCCCCAGAGCAGGGGCGCACAGGGCGACGAGCAGCATGGAAAAGGAGACCGCGTAGCCCCAGAGGGCGGCGGCGGGTACCACCTGGCGGACACCGAGGAGTTCGATCTCGGCGCCGCCGGCGGGAACGATGGCGGTCAGGTAGACAGGCAGGACCGCCGCCAGGATGATGGTGGCGAAGGCCGAATTGGCCCAGTCGTAGAGGCACCAACCGCGCTGGGCAGAGCGCAGGTCCACCGGGTTACTGCAGCAGTCTGGTCAGGGTGGCGAGATCGGCCCCGGAAACGTAGGTGTCCTTGATCCAGAAGTTCGGTGTCCCCGTGACCCCAAGGTTTTCCACGATCTTCAGGTGGGTTTCGAGCATGCCGTTATCCTTGAAGGCGGGCAGGGGGGTGTTGTCGAACTTGCCTGCCATCACCTCCTCGTAGGCCTTGGCCTGGTCGGGGGCGGAGAGAATGTAGCGGACCTTGTTGGGGGCCTCCGGATGCATATCCAGGGGGAGGAAAAAGACGTAGCGGGTCACGTCGTTGCGGGTAGAGAAGAACTGGGAGGCCTTGCGGCAGAAAGGACAATCGGGGTCGGTGACTTCGATCACGACCTTCTCCCCCTTGCCGACCCTGACGGCCTTGTCCAGGGGAAGGTCCTTGACCTTCTTGGCCATGACCTTGCCGATGCGCTCCTTGGTCAGGCTTTTCCCCTCGGTGTTGTAGACCTCGCCCACCAGCAGCAGGTTTTTCTCCGGGGAGAAATAGAGCACCCGATTGCCGGAGATCACTTCGTACAGTCCCTTGATGGACGACGGAGTAACCTCGTCCACGGGGATCTGGGGAAAGGCCTTCTTGAAAGCTGCGGCAATGGCGGCCTCGCCGCTGGCCAGGGCCGGCCGGGGGACGGTCCAGAGGGCCACGCAGGCGAGCAGAAGGAGAAACAGAGCGGTTGGTTTGGGGTTGCTCATGGGGGCTGATGTCCTTTCCGTGGTCGACGTTTGGAGCGGCGTTTCGGTGGCTGTTGTGGTTTCGCCGCCTCCGGGAGCAATTGCAGGTAACCGCACCCGGGTGGCAGCCAGGTCAGTTCGGGCAGCAGTTCCGGGGAGAGTTTCAGACAGCCTTCGTCCACCTCGAAACGGCTGTGGTAAACCTTACATGTGCGCTCGGTCGTGTCAAGATACCTGCAGGCCACCCGGGTTGGCAAGATCCGACCGTCCTCCGCGATCCATTTTTCGAAACAGCATTCGCCGCAACGGCGGCAGAGGCCTTCCCATGCATCCTGGTCCATCGGCCGCCGCTCCTCTTTCCAGGGGTCAGGCGCACTCCGAATAGCCGCAGGCGTGGCAGACGCAGCAGCCCCCTTCATGTTCCACCGGGCCGCCGCATTCGGGGCAGGCCCCGCCGTTGCCGGTGACTTTGGCCTGGATCTCCTCGGTGCCGAGCATGTGCAGCTGGATCGCCTTGGCCACCGCATCGGCGCAGGAGGTGATGCGATTCTGGCCGAAGCCGGCGGGCTTGTGGCAGGTGATGCCGATCAGCTGCTTCACCGCCTGGCGGGCCTGGACTCCGGAGCGCCAGGCCAGGGAGACCAGGCGCCCGATGGCTTCGCACTGGGAGGCGGCGCAGCCCCCGGCCTTGCCCATGGTGGTGAAGAGCTCGAACAGCCCGGAGTTGTCCTGGTTGATGGTCACATACAGGGGGCCGCAGCCGGTTTCCATCTGGTAGGTGGCCCCTTTGAGGGCCCGGGGGCGCTCCCGTTTGCGGCTGGCCTTGTGAGACTCCATGGGGATGACCGCCTCGGGTGCCTTTTCCTCCTTTTTCGCCACCGACAGCACCTGCATGTCCCGGGAGCCGTCGCGGTAGATGGTCACCCCTTTGCAGCCGAGCTGGTAGGCCAGGCGGTAGACCGTAGCCACATCTTCGCGGGTGGCGCTGTTGCAGAAGTTGACGGTTTTGGAGACGGCATTGTCGGTGTGCCGCTGGAAGGCCGCCTGCATGCGGATGTGATCTGCGGGGGTGATGTCGTGGGCGGTGACGAAGAGCCGGCGGATATCCTCGGGGATCTGGGTCAAATCGGCGATGGTGCCGTGCTCGGCGATGATTTTCATCAGTTCCGGGGAGAAGAAACCCCGCTCCCGGGCGATCCGCTCGAAGATCGGGTGAACTTCCACCAGCACGTCCTTGTCGAGCACCTGGCGCACGTAGGAGACGGCGAACAGCGGTTCGATGCCGCTCGAGGTGTTGGCGATGATGGAAATGGTGCCGGTCGGGGCGATGGTGCTGACCGTGGCGTTGCGCACCGGTTGAGCCCCCTTGGTATCGAAGACGCTGCCGGGGAAGTTGGGGAAGGCTCCCCGCTCGGCGGCGAGCTGCCGGGAGGCTTCCCGGGCCTCGGCGGTGAGGAATCCCATGAGCTTTTCCCCCAGTTCCACCGCCTCGTCGCTGTTGTAGGGCAGGCCCAGCAGAATCAGCATGTCGGCCCAGCCCATGACGCCGAGGCCGATCTTGCGGTTGGCCCGGGTCATGCGGTCGATTTCGGGAATCGGGTAGTTGTTCACCTCGATGACGTTGTCGAGGAAGCGGGTGGCCAGGGTCACGGTGTGGCGCAGCTTGTCCCAGTCGACCTGGCCTTCGGGGGTGACCATTTTCACCAGGTTGATGGAACCCAGGTTGCAGGATTCGTAGGGGAGCAGGGGCTGTTCGCCGCAGGGGTTGGTCGCTTCGAATTCGCCGACGGCGGGAGTCGGGTTGTCGCGGTTGAGGCGGTCGAGGAAGATGATGCCCGGCTCGCCGTTGCTCCAGGCCAGCTCGATGATATGCTCGAAAACCTTCCGTGCCGGGATGCTCTTGACCACCTTTTTGCAGCGGGGGTTGATGATGTCGTAGTCGCCGTCCCGCTCCACCGCTTCCATGAAGGCCTCGGTGAGGCCGACGGAGATATTGAAGTTGGTCAGCACGGTCTGGTCCCGCTTGGCCATGATGAAATCCATGATGTCCGGGTGGTCGACCCGCATGATCCCCATGTTGGCCCCGCGCCGGGTGCCTCCCTGCTTGATGGTTTCGGTGGCGGCGTCGAAAACCTTCATGAAGGAGAGAGGTCCCGAGGAGACGCCGCTGGTGGAACGCACCACGTCGTTGGCCGGGCGTACCCGGGAGAAGGAGAAACCGGTGCCGCCGCCGCTCTTGTGGATCAGGGCGGTCTGCTTGATGGCCTCGAAGATCTCCTCCATGGAGTCCCCCACCGGCAGCACGAAGCAGGCGGAGAGTTGACCCAGTTCTCGCCCGGCGTTCATCAGGGTCGGCGAGTTGGGGAGGAATTCCAATTCCGTCATCATGCGGTAGAATTCGCCGCTCAGGGCTTCGGTGTCCTGACCGGTCTGCAGCCGGGTTTCCGCCGCGGCGATGGCCTGGGCCACGCGGTTGAACATGTCCACCGCCGTCTCGGTGCATTTGCCTTCGCTGTCCCGTTTGAGATAGCGGCGCTCGAGGACGGTCAACGCGTTTTTCGACAGGGGGGGCTGGGCGTTGGTGGAGACGGCTGCAGCGGCATTTTGTTTCATCAGTGAGGTCCTTTGGGGAAGTTTTTGCCAACCGGGCGATTTTATTTGCTTGCGATAAATCAAGTATATGCCCTATATTCTGTGGGGTCACGAATTTAAACCACAATATATCGTGGCTGTCAAGGTCGCAGAGGCGGGGTGCCCATCTTCTCCCTGGGCTCTTTCGAGCGGGGAATTCTCCTCATTGTGACGCGGAATCATCGCAATTTGTCCTTTACGAAAAACTTTGGGCGTGCTAATGATCAGCGGTTTTCTAAGAAATTTTCAATTCGAGACCCTTCGAGGATGACCGTGTACCCCACTAATGAATTCCAGGATATCCAGCCCGCGGCCTTGAAGCGGGAACTCACAGGATTACGCAGTATTCTCAGCGTGGCCCAGGTGGTGGTTTCCTCACTGGATCTCGACGAGGTGCTGCACAATATTCTCTGCAGTGCCATGGGGTTGCTCGACATGCCCGCGGGCAGCGTCGCCCTTTTTGAGGAAAAAAGCAGCGAGTTGACCCTACGGGCCCACGTCGGGCTGAGCGCCGAGTTCGTTGCCAGCGATCGGTGGCGGGTCAAACCCGGGGGGCTGAGCGAACGGATCCTCGCCCAGGGGGATATCCTGGTCGTGGAGGAGTGTGTCGAGAATTACCTGTGCAGCAACCCGCTGCTGAAACTGGAAGGGGTGCGCAGCCTGGTGGCGGTGCCGCTCAAGGTTCAGGAGAAGATAGTCGGCATTCTCTATCTCGACGACTTCATTCCCCGGCGTTTCGCGGCGGAGGAATTGCACCTGCTGTCGATTCTCGGCTCTTTTGCCAGCATGAGTATCGACAATGCGCGGCTGCACCGGGAGATGTGCCAACTCGCCAGCACCGATGGCCTGACCGGTCTCTACAATCACCGCATTTTCGGTCAGATGCTGAAAGAGGAGTTGTCCAGGGCCGAACGCTACCGGCAGCCCCTGTCCCTGGTGATGCTCGATGTGGACGACTTCAAGCGCTTCAACGACACCTACGGGCATCCCGATGGAGATAAGGTCCTGCAGGCGGTGGCCGATATCCTGCGGGAGACCCTGCGCAAATGCGACATCCCTTTTCGCTATGGTGGGGAGGAGTTCATAGCCATCTTGCCCGAATCCGGGGCCGAGGCCGCGGCGGTGGTGGCGGAACGGATTCGGCAGGCAGTCCAATGCCAGTCCCATCGGCTGCTTCCCGCTTACATCCACCAGGGGGTGACGGTGAGCGTCGGGGTGGCCAGCTTTCCCCGGGACGGAGAGGATGGCGATCGCCTGTTGCATCGGGTGGACCAGTTGCTCTACCGGGCGAAGCGGGAAGGCAAGAACAAAGTCTATGTGGATTGAACCCGAACCGGGCAGTGGATTGGGATGGCTGGCGAAAAAATTCTGATCGTTGATGACGAAGAGGGCCTGCGACGCCTGCTGGTGCGGGTGCTCTCCAGGGAAGGCTTCCAGGTGGTCGCTGTCGGGTCGGGGGAGGAGGCCCTGGAGCAGGTCGCCGCCGAGGGTTTCGACCTGGTGGTGACGGATATCCAGATGCCGGGCATGAACGGACTGGCCTTGATGCGGCGGCTCAAGGAGTTCGATTCCACCCTGCCGGTGATCGTCATGACCGCCTACGGCACCGTGGAAAATGCCGTGGAAGCCCTCCGCATCGGGGCCTACGATTACCTGACCAAACCCTTCGAAACCGACGAATTGCGCCTCACCGTGGCCAAGGCGCTGGAGCGGGAGCGCTTGCTGGCGGAAAACCGTTACCTGCACCAGGAACTGCAGGAGCGTTACAATTTCTCCGGTATTGTCGGCACCTCCCAGGGTATGCAGCGGGTTTTCGAAATGGCCTCCTCGGTGGCGGCTTCCAATGCTTCGGTGCTGATCAGTGGTGAATCCGGAACCGGCAAGGAACTCATCGCCCGCTCCATTCACTTCAGTTCCCTGCGCAAGGAAAAGCCTTTCATCGTCCTCAACTGCGCCGCTCTTTCCGAGGGGGTGCTGGAAAGCGAACTGTTCGGCCATGAAAAAGGGGCCTTTTCGGGAGCGGTGGCGACCAAAAAGGGGCGTTTCGAACTGGCCCACGAGGGGACGCTGTTCATCGACGAAGTCGGGGAAATGAGCGCCAACGCCCAGGTCAAGTTGCTGCGGGTGATCCAGGAGCACGAATTCGAGCGGGTCGGCGGCACCCGCACCCTGCCGGCCGATGTGCGCATCGTCGCCGCCACCAACAAGAATCTCGAGGCCGAGGTCAAGGCCGGCCATTTTCGCGAGGATCTCTACTATCGCCTCAACGTCATCAACCTGCATCTCCCCCCCCTGCGGGAGCGGCGGGAGGACATCGAACCGCTGGCCAGGCATTTCCTGCGCAAATATGCCTTGGAGACCGGCAAAAAGGTCACCGACCTCTCTCCACGGGCTCTGACCTGCCTCCTCGGTTACGAGTGGCCGGGCAATGTGCGGGAATTGCAGAACGTCATCGAACGGGCGGTGGTTTTGGCCAAGGGCTCCACGGTTACCCCCAGGGATTTCCCCCAGGGGGTGCATGGCGGCGACGAGATCTGCCTGCAACTGCCCGAACGAGGGGGCAGCCTGACGGACATCCTCGAAGACCTGGAGCGGCAGTTGATCATCCAGACACTGCGGAAGGAGCAGGGTTCCCAGACCCGCACCGCCGATATTCTCGGCATCAAGCGCACCACTCTGCGCTACAAGATGGAGAAGTACCGTCTGCTCGATGGGCTTGGCTGACGAAAATCTGTCTGAATATCCAGGAATTACTTTTGAAATTAAAGCCCCTGCGCTGGTCCGGAATTTGCTATATTAATCCCGTTGACCTCTAGCCGCAGGGGATTGCTTTTGAAAGGGGACGGCATGTTCCGCAACCGTGGTAAAGGCCTCTGGACGATGGGCGCCCAGGGAAGGAGGGCATTGCTGGCCCTGCTGGCCCTTGTTTGGCTGATCTGCGTTCCGGCCCCGTCCCAGGCGTGCTTCGGCCCCAAGCTGTACATTGGCGCTCCCGGCACTGCGCAGGGCGAACTGCTGTTCGAACTGGTGGCTTTGTACGTGAAGGAAAAAACCGGTACCGAATCGATCCGGGTGGTGCTCGAGGGGGGTACCGATCCCCTCGGGGCGATCCGTGGGGAAAAGGTCGACCTGGCGTTCGCCGGTCACGCCTCCGGACCGGAGCCTGCGCTGCTGCAGGTGGCCGGGTTGCCCCTGCTGGTCAGCGGCAAGCGGCCCCTCGAGGACCTTCAGTTCACCACCGTCGGGCCGGCCCTGCGGAAACTCAACACCCTGCTGCAGGCTGCCGAGATCGAAGCACTGGTGGGCCAGGTGGCGCAGGGTGCCCCTCCGGCGGCCGCGGCGCGCAAATTCCTGATGGCCAAGCGATGGATCTGATGCGTTGCAGATTTTCGATCTGGCTGGTTTTGTTTTGGCTGGCCGGTTGTGCCCTGCCTCGGCCGGTACCCCTGCCGACGGCTGCGGAGTTGGCCAACTTGCCCCCGTTGCAGGGAGTTTTGCCTGGGGAGACGGTTCTTTCCGGCCGGGTCTACCTGGCTGACGATGTGCTGATCCCCGCCGACGCCAGGCTGGTGATCCGTGCCGGTACCACGGTTTTCGTACGAGTGGCCGAAAGCACCAAGATCGACCCCGAGTATCTCTCCTCCGCCACCGAACTGCTGGTGCGGGGTACTCTGCGCATCGAGGGAAGCGCCGCCCAGCCGGTGCGTTTCGTGCCGGTCTCCGACCAGGCCGAGGGCGTCCTCTGGTCGGGCATCACCCTCGATGGGGCCCGGGACAGCCACATCGCTCATCTGGACTTGAGCCAGGCCGAAGCCGGTGTGCAGTGCATCGGCAGCTCCCCGGTGATCGAATCGTCCCGCTTTGTCGGATGCCGCTATGGGCTGATCGTCCAACAGGGGAGCTCGCCGCAGCTGCGCCAGAACCAGATTCTGCAGGGGGAGGGGGGGATTTTCTGCTGGCGGGAGTCCCACCCCTTGATTGAAAACAACCTGATCCGGGATAATGACGAGGAAGGTATCTTTGTCGACGCCAGTTCCCGGCCGCAGCTCACCGGCAACCGCATCGTGGGGAACGACGTCGGTCTCGCCCTCTATCCGCGGGAGTTGGCGGCCGCAGCCGATCAGGCCCGGGGCAACCGCCAGGATCTGCTCTGGCTCGGGCAGGAGGGGGGACGATGATGCCCCACCGCTTCTGGCTGCTGGTGCTGGCCTGGCTGCTGCTGCCGTGCGGGGCCATGGCCATGACCTACCAGGGGGAATCGACCCTGTTCGTGGATACGGTCTGGAGCGGCGAGGTGCTCATCGACGGCATCCTCACCGTGGCGCCGGGAGTGGTGCTGGAGATTCGGCCCGGGACGGTGGTTCGCTTTACGCGGATGGACAGCAACGGCGATGGCATCGGCGAGCACGAGCTGTTCATTCAGGGGCGCCTGCTGGCCCAGGGTACGGAGGAGCAACCGATCCTGTTCAGTTCGGCGGAATCCGAGCCGCAGCGGGGTGACTGGGGAGCGTTGAACATGATGGGATCGGAGGAGGCCAACCTCTTCTCCCACTGTCGCATCGAATATGGCTATCGCGGTTTTCATGCCCATTTCGCCGCTGCCCGCATGGATCGCTGTGTGTTGCGCCACAATCAGCGGGGGATGCAGTTTCAGGAATCAGACGTTGAGGTGACCGACACCCGTATCGTCGACAACCTCAACGGTCTGCAGTTCCGCAACTCCCAGGTTCGGCTGGTCCGGTTGCTGGTGCAGGGGAACTATTGGGGGATGCGGGGGGTCTACAGTGAAATCGAGCTGCGGGACAGCCGGATCGCCGATAACCTGGTCAATGGTGTCAACTTCCGAGATTCCACGGTGAACCTCGAAGGCAACCAGCTATTCGGCAACCGCAAGGGGCTGTACCTGCAGCGCAGCAAGGGCCGGGTGGCGGGGAACTGGTTCGTCGACAACAGCGAACATGGCATTTTTCTTGAAGACAGTCAGTCCGAGGTGGTCGCCAACCGGGTGACGGGCAACGGCCGCGCCGGGGTCAAATGGGTCGATTCCCAGGGGCGGCTGCAGGGAAACAGGCTTGACGGCAACGGTGAATATGCCCTGGTCAACGACGGTCAGGGTGGCGTGGACGCCCGGGCCAACTGGTGGGGCGCAGGGGATGCGGCCGTTGTGGCGACCCTGATCCGCGATGTCGCCGACCGTGCCGGCGTCGGGCCCGTCGATAGCAGCGAAGCCCTCTGGCATCCGCCCCAATTGCCAGAACCGGCAACCTTCACCGGACCATCCAACCAAACCGGCTTTGCCGAGGAAAGACATTGATGCGAACTGCTATTGGAATCGAAGGAGCTGCCGTCGGCAACGTCCTGCGGGTGCTGACCCTGGTGCTGACGCTGCTGGTTCTGTTCGGGTGCGAGCAGGCCAAGGAACGGCCCAAGCTGAAAATCGGCTACATGAACTGCAACAACGAGCAGGAGACGCTGCAGCGCTTCGTCCCCCTGACCCGTTATCTCTCGGAACAGACGGGGGTCGATTTCGAAACCGTCCCTGTCGATACCCATGATTTCGAGGATCGCTTCAAGGCCGGGGAGTTCGCCTTTACCCACACCAACTCCCTGCTTTACGTGATTCTGCACGAGAACCACAAACTGCAGTTGCTGAGCGCCGAGAAACGGGGGAATTTCGGTTCCCGCACCGCCGGCGCCATTATCGCCCGGGCCGACAGCGGCATCACCAAGCTCGAGGATATCCGCGGCAAGCGCATGGTGTTCGGCCCGATGATGGCGCCTTCCGGCTATCTCGCCCAGTACGACCTGATGTTGGCGGCGGGGATCGACCCGGAACGGGACCTCGGTTTCTATGCCATCCCCCCCGGTTCCTTCAAGCATGAGAAGTTGGTCTACGGTCTTTATTTCGGACAGTTCGACGTGGCCGCCGCCCCGGTCCTCGATCTCGAGATCATGACCCGTGAGGGGAAGATCACGGCAGAGGATTTCGTGGTGTTGGCCCAGAGCGAACTGATTCCTTACTGCACCTTCGGCGCCGGCGCGGACATCGACCCGCAACTGGTGGAGAAGGTGCGCAAGGCCTTGCTGGCCCTGACCCCGCAGACCACGGTGTCTGTAGACGGCGAGCAAGTCAAGGTGCTCAAGGCTGCCTGGATCGACGGCTTCGAAAACCTGCTCGACAGCGATTACGACCCGATCCGTGAGATGGCCCGCCGGGCCAACATGCCGCCTTACCAGAAATTCTAGGAGTTGCATGCTGCAGGACCGTTACGACAGATGGCTGTGGCTCGGCCTGATCCTGGTTGCAGGGGCCCTCGGGTTTTTCCTGCTGGCCGGATCGGTACGGGAATCTGCCGCCGTGGATGCCGGCAGTCTCGATCGGGCACTGGAACTGGAACTGGCCCGCCAGGCCCGGGTCAGCTTCGTGGAAAAGATTTACCAGCCGGTGAGCCGACTGCGGGAGGAGGGGCAATTGCAGACCGCTCTGCTCAAGCTTGACGAACTTTCGGTGCGCTACCCCAGTGACGCCCACGGGGCGATTCTCAAGGGGGAAATCCTGCTGGAGATGGGGGCACTGGAGGCCGCCATCGACAGTTTCGTGGCCGGCGTGCAGCGCAACGGCGACTACGTGGAAAAAAATCACCCCCTCTCCCGGCACCAGCAGATTGCTCGCCTGGTGGAGCTTGGGCTTGCGCGCACCGCGGCCCGTCTCGAAACCCAACCCGACAATCAGGCCTTGCGCGACACCAGAAAACAGCTCTTCTACCTGCAGAGCCGTCTTGCCGGGGGGTGTGAATAGATGCGGTTGCGGGACAGCCATCTGTGGGTCGTGATCGGCGCCGGCGCTGTCCTCGGAGCCCTGGGGGTGTTGCTGGCCGTTTGGGGCAATCCGGAAAATTCAGGCATTTGCGTCTCCTGCTTCATTGAAAACAGCTCCGGCGCTCTGGGTTTTCACAGCAATACCCGCATGCAGTACCTGCGGCCCGAGTTGATCGGCTTTGTCCTCGGTTCCACTCTCGCGGCCATTGCCTTTCGGGAATTTCATTCCCGGGGGGGGAGCGCGCCTTTGCCAAGGCTGGTCAGCGGGGTGTTTCTCATCGTCGGTTGCGCCGTCTTTATCGGTTGCCCCATCAAGCTGTTCCTGCGCCTGACCGCCGGTGACCTCACCGCCCTGGCCGGGTTGGTGGGCCTGGCGGCCGGTGTCTGGGCCGGGCTGCGGGGGCTGGCCCACGGTGTACACCTGGGTCGCAACAGCCGTGAGCGAGGCGGCAGCGGTTTCCTGGTGCCGGCGTTTTTCCTGCTGTTGCTTGGATTTCTCCTCGCCCGTCCCGGGTTCGTCAGCTTTTCCGAGGTGGGCAGTGGCGCCCGGCACGCGCCGATGCTGCTCTCCCTCGGCGCAGGGGGGGCTCTCGGCGTGCTGGCGCAACGCAGCCGTTTCTGCATCACCGGCAGTCTGCGGGACAGCCTGCTGATGGGGCGGCGTACTCCGCTGCTCTGGGGGTTGCTGGCCTTCGTCGGCGTGGCGGTGCTGCTCAATCTGGCGACCGGCCTCTTCCGCCCCGGCCTCTACGGGCAACCGGGGGCGCACCTGGAATTCGCCTGGGGTTTCCTCGGCATGCTGCTGGTGGGCTGGATTTCGGTGCTCATCGGTGGCTGCCCCTTCCGGCAGTTGATCAAGGCCGGGGAAGGGGATGCCGATGCCGGTCTGGTGGTCTTCGGCATGTTTCTCGGCGGCGCCCTGGTGCAGACCTGGGGACTGAACGCCACCGCCGCCGGGGTGCCCCTCAACGGCAAGATCGCCATACTGGTCGGCCTGGTGTTTGTCCTCGGCAGTTCGCTGCTGTTCCGGGAGCGGGCCTCCTGAGGCACTCTTCCGTCTATCCTTCAGGAAAGGATTGCTGCTTTTGAAACCACTGTTGCGTTCACCCGAGATCGTCTGGCGCGTGGAGAAACGCCGGGAGGCGGAAACCCTGGCGGCCCTGGAGCGTGGGGAAGACGTCGCCGAGCGGGGAACGGTGATACTGATTATTTCCGGGATGATGCATCAGCTCAACCTGGTCGGGGGCATGATCTGGGCCCGCTGTGACGGCACCCGCGACGCGGCGCAGATCATTGCGGAACTGGCCGAGGAATTCGAGGTCGAGACTGAGGTGCTGGCCCAGGATGTGCGGGATTTCGTCGCCGACCTGGTGGAGCGGGGGTGGCTGCGTCATGGCTGACAATTTTACCGATCTTTTTTCCGCCCCCCTCACGTTCAACTGGACCCTGTCCTACCGCTGCAATTTCTCCTGCTCCCATTGCTACAGCCGGGACGAGGACGTTCCCGAGTTGCCGACGGCGGATATCCTGCGCATTGTCGACATTCTGGCGGAAAAGCAGGTCCCTTTCATCAATTTCGGCGGCGGTGAACCGCTCATCCGGGACGACCTGTACGAAATCGCCACCTACGCCAGCGCCCGGGGATTGAATGTCTCCATGAACAGCAACGGCTGGTTGCTCGACCTGGGGGCGGCCAAGCAACTCAAGCAGGCCGGCTTCAAGAGTGTGGGGATTTCCATCGACAGCGCCACCGGGGCCTCCCATGACGATTTCCGCAACATGCCGGGCGCCTTCGAAAAAGGGGTGCAGGCTCTCGACGCCCTGCGCAGCGTCGGCCTTAAATCGACCATGAGCTCCGTGATTTCCCGGATCAATTTCCTGCATTTCCGGGAGTTGCTGGATCTTGCGAGGGAGCACGGCGTCGCCCAGGTCTACCTGCACAATTTCAAATGCAGCGGTCGTGGGTTCAAAAACCGCGAGGAGCTCGACCTGACCCCGGTGGAATGGAAAGCCTTCTACATCGAGGCTCTGGAGGTCAAGGCAGCCACCAGGGATCTGCTGATTTCCTTTGACGATCCCGTGATTGCCTCTCTTCCGGGGTATGATGAAAACCCTTTGGTAAAAGGTAGCACCTGTGGTAAGCTATCGCTGAACCTGCGTCCGAACGGCGACATTACCCCCTGCGGGTTCATTCCTGTGGTCGTGGGAAATATCCTCACCGATGATTTCGATACTCTCTGGTACGAATCGCCGGTGCTGAAGAAAATGCGCTCCAAGGAAGCCCAGGGCAAATGCGCTGGCTGTGGCGCCTTTGCCGACTGTCTCGGTGGCTGTACCGCCCGTGCCTTTGCCACCACGGGAGAGTTCGATCAACCGGATCCCCACTGCTGGAAGTAGTGGACCAGAAGATAACCGCTGGCACTCCCCGGAGGATGAAGCGGGATTACCCAGCCCATGACGGTGTTCAGACACCACAAATCTCAAGGAGGTGAGGCCCATGAAGAAGTATGTAAAGCCCCAGGTCGTTGGTTCCTCGAACGTACATCCCTGCTGATCCCGGATGCGGGGGGTGGGCGATCAACCCACCCCCGATCCACTTTCCTGCCACTGGAATCGTGATCGCCCCGTCTTTCCGGCGGGGCGGTTTTGTCTTCTCCCCCGGCTGCCGGTATAGCATGGCCCTTGATCTGCTCGATACCCCTTTGCGCATCAGTTGGGCATTGCACCACCAAGGCGTGGCGCAATCTCCCGCTCTGGTGGAGTGCCTGACGCAGCGGGTGGTCGAGGCGGGGGTCTTCTTTGTCACCCTCGAAGGGCAGCCATTGCTGCATCCCCAAATTCAAGCCCTGGTTGCCCAACTGACCGCCGGCGGTTGCCAGACTCTCGTGGTTTGTGACGGCGGTCCCGCCGATCTGGAGGTATTGGTTCCGGGCCTGGCTATTCAATGGTTGCTGTTGGACGTTTCGGCCTGGATCGACACTACGGGTCTGCAGCGCAAGGGGCTGAGTGAATCCCTCGCCGGGATCCGCGCCGGGGGGTATGAAGCGACGCTGCAGATGGTTCCCACCAAGGAAAATATCCTACTGATTCCAGAGGTTTTTGCTCTGGCTGGGGAGCTTGGCGCAGGGCGAATTAAATTGCCAAATACCCCCCATGATGCTAGCTTGACTGCAGGGGGCGAAGTTCGTCTGCCCGGGCCGGCGGACCTGAAAAAGCTGGCCGAACTGCTCGCGTCCCGACCGCTGGAAAACGCGCCCGGATTGCAGGTTGAGATCCACGACCTGTTTCTGTGGGAACTGCTCAATCCTCTGGTGGGGGGCGAGCGGGGGGAATACGGCGGGTGTCAGGCCGCCAACAGCCTCGGGCATATCGATGGTGAGGGGTGGCTGCATCCCTGTTCCTCCTGGCTGCAGCCCCTGGGGCAACTGGTGGAGCGATCCATCGAGGAGTTGTGGGCTACACCGCTGCGGTACCAGGTTCGGGAGGAGATTGGAGAAACTCCGCAGGGGTGTCTCGGGTGCGGCGATTACCCTCTGTGTCTTGGCGGATGCCGCGGTCTGGGGCGAAGCCTGAACCAGGGCGCAGGCGGCCGCGACCTGCTCTGCAGCGGCCCCCGGCCCCCTCGACCGTAGCGCCGTCCCCGACCGAGATGACCATGCCGATCTATCTGGACAACGCCGCAACCTCCTTTCCGAAGCCGGAATCCGTTTACCAGGCGGTCGATCAGACTCAGCGGCGACTGGGAGCCAATCCAGGGCGTGGCGGGCATCGCCTGGCCATGGATGCCTCCCGGTTGGTGTTCGAAACCCGGGAGACGGTAGCGGGATTTTTCGGCGTTGACGATTCCAGTCGGATCGTTTTCACGCCCAACGCCACTGCTGCCCTCAATATGGCGCTGTTCGGCCTGTTGCAACCCGGTGACCGGGTCGTAACCAGTTCCATGGAACACAATTCGGTGACCCGGCCTCTGCGGGTATTGCAGGAGCGGGGGGTACAGGTGGTCAAGGTGGCCGCCGACCCTCTGGGGCGGATATCCCTGGCCGCCCTGCGTCAGGCTTGCAGCGAACCGACCCGGTTGCTGGTGCTTTCCCACTGCTCCAACGTCACCGGGACGGTTCAACCCCTGGAGGAAATTGCTCCCTGGTGTCGCAAGGAAGGGATTCTGCTGCTGGTGGATGGGGCGCAAAGCGCCGGCATCTTTCCCCTGCCGGTGCAACGCCTGGGCATCGACCTGCTGGCGGTTCCCGGACACAAAGGGTTGCTCGGCCCCCTGGGAACCGGGCTGCTGTACGTGCGGGAAGGGTTGGAACTGACTCCGCAGATGTATGGAGGGACGGGGGGCAACTCGGCCTCCGACCTGCCGATCGCTGAAATGCCCGACCGCCTGGAATGCGGCACCCTGAATGCCGCGGGCTTGGCCGGGCTGAAGGCGGGAATCGAATTTCTCCAGGCTGAAGGACTGGGGCGCTTGCGGGAACGGGAAGCGGCCCTGATGGAAGCTCTGATCGTCGGCCTGAGGGAGATCCCGGGGGTGATCCTGTACGGGCCCCTCGATCCGGCCCGCCACGGAGCGGTCCTCTCCTTCAACCTCGACGGGCTTGATCCCGCCGAAGTCGGCTATCGGTTGGACCATGACTTCGACCTGCTGGTGCGGGTCGGGCTGCATTGCTCACCGGATGCCCACCGCACCATCGGTACCTTCCCCCGGGGGACGGTGCGGGTCAGCCCGGGGCATTTCAATACCCCGGAGGAAATTGCCTGTCTGATCGACGCTGTCGCCACCCTGGCTGGGGAGGCCAGCGCCTGAGTTTCCACGACCTTCTGTCACAAGGAGTGAAGCCCATGATCGATGTCGTCCGCAACCTGGGTCTGGTCTGCCTGCTGCTGGCCCTGATCGCCGGTTGTTCCATCGCCCCGGACCGCCCTGTAACCCGCGAAGAATTGATGCGGACGCAGATGTTCAAACGCTACCAGATCGACGAATCCCCTGAACAAATCCTGAACGTGCTCAATATCCAGGGGGAGGTCATCCTGGAAGGCAAGCGTCCCGTTCCCAACGCCAAGGCGGCTCCGGTTTACATCAAGGTGCTGGCCACCTCCGAGGGGCTCGAGGTGTCCGATTATGAGCGCTGAGCGTTCGCTGCAGTGAATTGTCTGTTTTCCCAGGGAGTCCAGAAATGAAAAAAATCTTCGTTCTCGATACCAACGTGCTGCTGCACGACGCCCAGGCGATCTTCCGCTTCGTCGACAATGACCTGGTCATTCCGATCACCGTGATCGAGGAGATCGACGGGTTCAAGAAGGATCTCAGCGAAATCGGTCGAAATGCCCGCTATATCAGCAGAATTCTTGACGGATTTCGGGCCAAGAGCTCGCTGATGCAAGGCGTGCAGTTGGAGCAGGGAGGCACCCTGAAGGTGGCCCTCTATACCGAAGAGGCGATGAAGCGGCTGCCTCCCGAACTGCGCTCCGACCGGGGGGACAACCGCATTCTGGCGGTGGCCCTCCAGTTCAAGGAAACCTGCAAATGTCCGGTTATTTTCGTCACCAAGGACACCAACCTGCGTATCAAGGCCGACGCGGTCGGACTCCATGCCCAGGACTACGAATCGGACAAGGTTTCCATCGACGACCTCTACTCGGGCACGGCTCAGGTGCAGGTGGAGAAGGGGCTGGTCGACCGCTTCTACGGGCAGGGTTTTGTCGATCTAAAGGGGGATTTCTATCCCAACCAGTGCATCACCCTGGTCGACGAGGGGAACCCGTCCCACACTGCCATCGGCCGGTACCAGGCCCCCCTGCAGCGGTTGGTGCCGCTGGTGCGCCCTCCCAAGGAGGGGACCTGGGGGATCCATCCCCGTAACCGCGAGCAGCAGTTCGCCATCGACCTGCTTTTCAACGACGACATTCAACTCGTGACCCTGGTGGGCAAGGCGGGGACGGGCAAGACCCTGCTGGCCATTGCCGCCGGGTTGTTCAAATCGGCGGACCAGGGAAGTTTCAGTCGCCTGCTGGTCTCCCGGCCGGTTTTCCCTCTCGGGCGCGACCTGGGATTCCTGCCCGGTGATGTGGAGGAGAAGCTGGCCCCCTGGATGCAGCCGATTTTCGACAACGTCGACCTGCTGCTCGGGGCTGTGGAGGAGCGGGGCAAGCGCAAGCGGGGCTACAAAGAACTGGTGGATATGGGGCTGCTGGAAATCGAGCCTCTCACCTATATTCGCGGCCGCTCCATTCCCAAGCAGTACATGATCGTGGACGAGGCGCAGAACCTCACCCCGCACGAGATCAAAACCATCATCACCCGGGCTGGCGAAGGGACCAAGATCGTCCTGACCGGCGACCCCTACCAGATTGATAATCCGTACGTGGATGCCTCGAGCAACGGCCTGACCTACGTCGTGGAGAAATTCAAGGGACAGGAGATTGCGGGGCACGTCACCCTGACCAAGGGGGAACGCTCCAACCTGGCCGAACTGGCGGCAAACCTGCTGTAATCAAAAGTATCCAGAATCCAGAATTCAGGAGTCAGAATCAAGGCGGCGAACGCCCGGTTTTGAACTTCTGACTTCTGGATTCTGACTTCTGGATTCTGACTTTCATGCTCCTGCTCGCCATCGAATCATCCTGCGACGAAACCTCGGCGGCCGTGGTGCGTGACGGCCGTCGCGTACTCTCCAATATCGTCGCATCGCAGATCGACATCCACCAGCGCTACGGTGGGGTGGTGCCCGAACTGGCCTCCCGCAAGCATGTGGAGGCGATCGCTCCGGTGATCGACGAAGCGCTGAGCGTCGCCAGGGTGGACCTGGACCAGATCGAAGGGTTGGTGGTGACCCGCGGCCCTGGCCTGGTCGGAGCCTTGCTGGTGGGGCTCGCCACCGCGAAGGCCCTGGCCTTTGCCCGCAACCTGCCCCTGGTCGGTGTGCATCACATGGAGGGGCATATCCTCGCGCACCTGCTGGAGCAGGATCTCGCTTTTCCCTATCTGGCCCTCGCGGTTTCCGGGGGGCATACTCACCTCTATCGGGTCGACGGCATTGGTCGTTACCGCACCCTGGGGCGCACTCTCGACGATGCTTCGGGGGAAGCCTTCGACAAGGTGGCGAAGCTGCTCGGACTGCCTTACCCCGGGGGGGTGGTGATCGATCGGCTGGCCGCCCGGGGCAACCCCGAAGCGATCGCCTTTCCCCGGCCGCTGCTGCACCAGGACAACTGCGATTTCAGCTTCAGCGGCATCAAGACCGCAGTTCTGAATCATTTGCAGAAACTGCCGCTGGTTCCCTCGGGGACCCAACTGGAGGATCTGGCGGCCAGTTTTCAGGCCGCCGTGGTTGAAGTGCTCTGTCGCAAGACCCTGCGCGCCGCCCGGGCCGAAGGGCTGCAGCGGGTGGTGGTGGCCGGCGGGGTGGCATGCAACAGCGGCCTGCGCGCCGGAATGCAGCAACTGGCCGCCAAGGAGGGGCTGCAGGTGGTGTTTCCCTCCCCCGGCCTCTGCGGCGACAACGCCGCCATGCTGGCCGTCGCCGGCGACTGGTATCTGCGCCAGGGGCGCCGCGCACCCTTGGATCTGAACGCCCTGGCGAGTTGGCCCTTGGATCGGGTCGGCCAAGGGGCAGGTTGAAACCGCCGCGAGCTCAGGCAGGAGGCTCATGTACCGGCATTGGCCCTTTATACGACAAGGCAAGCTCAACCTGCTACGGTTCCTGCGACTGCAGGGGTCGCCGGACGATATTGCCAAGGGCTTTGCCCTGGGGATTTTCATTGGCATGACGCCGACCCTGGGCTTTCAGATGGCCATTGCCATTTTTTTTGCTTTCCTGTTGCGGGAAAACAAACTCGCCGCCGCTCTCGGGGTCTGGATCACCAACCCGGTCACTGCCGCCCCGATCTATGCCTTGGAGTATGAATCGGGCCGGCGGTTGCTAGGCATGGATCCGCTGCAGTTCCCTGAGGACCTGACCTTCGAGGCGATGAAAAACCTCGGCTGGGACCTGATGGTTCCGTTGCTGTTCGGCAGCCTGATCTATGCCATCTTCTGTTCCATCATCGCCTACGCCCTGATCTTGCGCTTCATTCCGTTCTTCAAGACCTGGCGCGTGCCGCGCTGGCCCCGTCCCCGGCGTTCCCGGAAACTCTGATTCTGGCCGCCCCCGCTGAAAGTAACTTCCCCATGGACCATCGTCCCAAAAAACGCTTTGGCCAGAACTTTCTCCGCGACGAATCGGTGGTGGGCGCCATACTGCATGCCGCCGAACTTGCGTCCCAGGATCGGGTCCTCGAGATCGGTCCCGGCCTTGGGGCCCTGACCGATCGAATGCTCCCTCTGGTGGGGCAGCTCAAGGTGATGGAACTGGATCAGGATCTCATCGCCCGTCTCGAACAGCGCCAGGCCGAGCACCTGCAGGTGCTCGCCGGCGACTGCCTGCGACTGGACTGGCCCGAGTTGCTGCCGGACCCCCCCTACAAGCTGGTAGCCAATCTGCCGTACAACATCTCCAGTCAGGTGGTGTTCAAGATTCTCGACCACCGTCAACTGTTCAGCCGCCTGGTGCTGATGTTCCAGAAGGAGGTCGGGGACCGTCTCTGCGCCCCCCCCGGCAATCGTGATTACGGCATTCTGTCGGTGCTTTGCCAGCTGCATTACGACGTTCGCCGGGTGGTTGTTGTCCCCCCGGGGGCTTTCTACCCACCCCCCAAGGTTCATTCGGCAGTGCTTTTGTTCACTCCCTTGCCGCAGCCCCGAGTGCCGGTTCTCGACGAGCGGTATTTCCGGCGCGTGGTCAAGGGAGCCTTCGCGCAGCGCCGCAAGACCCTGCGCAACACTCTGGGCGCATCGGGTTTCGGAGGGGCGCACCTGGACCCGCTGCTGCACTCACTCGGCATCGATCCGGGGCGACGGGGGGAAACCCTGTCACTGCCGGAGTTCAGCCGCCTGGCCATCGCCTTGCAGGCTCAGGGCCCTTCCTCGGAGAGCCAGGCGGAGGGATATCTGGATGAGGAATGATGCTATGGACGCATGGTTCGCCCGGGTCAACGGCCAGCCGATCTGGCAACGGGAGCTGGATAACGGCATGCAGGGCTTTGCCCTGGAATTCTTCCGCAAAACGCTCGAGCGGTTGTCGGCCGAGGAGCTGCAGGAGGTGCGGACCCTGGCCGAGGAGAAGGTGTTGGCCCGGGAACTGATCTTCCAGGCCGCCCTGGCTGCCGGGATCGTGGCGCCGGAAAGCGCGGTGCGGGAGGAAACGGCCCGCCTGATGCAGAATTTTCCTGATGCCGATGCCTTTTACGGGACCCTGGCCAAAGCCGGGATCGAACCGGCGACCTATCACCGCATGGTGCGGCAGGACTTGACCGTTAACATGATGACGGAGCGAGAACTGCAATCCCTGCCGGAACCGACGGCTGAGGAGATCGCCGCGGCCTATCTCGAGCATCCCGAAAGGATGCAGCGGGCCGCCCGGGTGCGGGCCTGCCACCTGCTGCTGCGTTGCACCCCCGAAAACCGTGCCGAGGTCGCCGAACGCCTGGAGGAGTTGCGCTGCCGGGCTGGCAGCGAGGATTTCGCCGCGCTGGCCAGGGAATATTCCCAATGCCCGAGCGCCCAGCGAGGTGGGGACCTGGGTTATTTCAAACCAGGCACCATGGTCAAGCCCTTCGAGGAGGCGGCGTTTCAACAGCCGGTGGGGGAGGTGGGCGAGATCGTGGAGACTCCCTTCGGGCTGCACCTGATCAAAGTGCTGGCCCGTGAGGAAAGCGCTCCCCGCAGTCTCGAGGAGGCGACGGAAGACATCCGGACCCTGCTGCGGGAACAGGCGTCCGCCCGTCACCTGGCCAACTGGGTCGCAACCCTGCGGGAGGCGGCGCGGATCGAATATCCGACCTGAATCGTTTCTTCAAAACCCCGGCCCGCGCTGGGGTTTTTTGTTTCCCGTCATACTGTCTACCAGGGGGATTTGTCAGGCCGGGATCTGTCGATTAGACTTAAATAGTTCAAAAGACTGAGGCTGCCGTGAATTTGACGGCACCTTTCCACCTTCTCAGGGGGACCAGGATGCGCAGCGATGAGTTCAGACGACACCGCAAGGCCCAGGATGTCCTCGTTCACAGCCTCTCCCAGGCTGCCGCACAGTTGCGCGCGGATCTGGGTACCCCCGAGGGGGACCTGGCCTTTGCCTTGCTCGAGGAACTCCGTTCCCACACTCCCATTGCCTATCTGCAGGCTTGGTCCGCCGGTTCCCTGGGGGATCTGGTCCGGGCCTTTTTTCAGTTCCTGCAGCAGCGGACCCTTCCCATCGGGGTGGCCATTCTGCCGGCCAGCCAGGAGCATGGACCACTGCTGTTGACCAATTGCCCCGATGCGCCCTTCCTGGTGGACAGCGTACAGATCGCCCTGGTGCGTCAGGGTCAGGAGTTTCAGGTGGTCTCCCATCCGATCCTGTGCGTTCGGAGGGAGCAGGGGCGGTTGCGGCACCTGGCCGGCCTGCAGAGCCGTGGGGAGCGGGAATCCTTCATCGTCGTCGAACTGGAGGAATTCCTGCCGGAGCGGGAAGCCGGCTTGGTCGAGGCTGTCCAGCAGGCATTGGGGCAATGCCTGCTGGTTGAGGAGGACCGTTCCTGTCTGCAGCGGACCCTGCAGGATGCAATGACCAGCCCGGCGGTAGAGCGGCACCTGGAATTCTGGCGCTGGCTGCAACAGGGGAACTTCCTGCCGTTTTCCTGGCAATGCCTGGAGGTGCAGCGGACCGGGGCCGGGATTCGCGTCCGCCAGGTGTCCGGCGGCCGCTGCGGCCTGCTCCCGGAACTGGAAGGGGCCTCGGAAGGGGCTTGGCTCGAACTGGCGAACGAGCACCCAGCCGCGGTGAGGTTGCTGCGCCGGGAAGGACTCGTGGTGGATACCCTGCAGCGCACCAGCCCAGTGCATCGCCACGATCCCCTGGTCTATCTTGGAATCAGAGAGGATGGGGGGGAGGGCCACTGGCAGGAGCAGGCCTTTCTCGGCCTGTTCACCAAGCAGGCTGTTGACGAGTTGACTCATAACGTGCCAGCGCTGCGCCGGCGGATCGAAACCGCCCTGGAGACCCTGGCGATTCCGGTCAATTGCCATGACTGGCGCAAGACCATCGACATTCTCAATACCTTCCCCAAGGTCGAACTGTTTTTCATGAGCCCGGAAGACCTCCTGGAGACGGTGCGCTCCTTTGCCGTGCTCTACCGGCATGGTGCGGTCAAGGTGGTGGCAACCCGGACCCCCGCGGTGCGGGGGCTGACCCTGCTGATGATCATGCCGCGGGGATTCTACAGCGAGGAGGGAATGAGCCGGGTCAGCAAGTATCTGTGCAAGGTGTTCGAAAGCCCGGTCGCCGCCAGCCAGATCATTCACGTGTCAGAGGCCTACCTGAGCCTCCACGTGGCCCTGCAGCCCCAGCAGGAGGAACTGCCTTTCGATCTCGACCGCCTCGAATCCCACCTGACCCGCATCTGTCGTCCCTGGGATCTGCGCCTGCAGCATCTGCTCGATCTGCAGTTGGGAGCCATGGAGGGGGCCCGTCTCTGGCAGCGCTACCAGCAGGCGTTTTCCAGGGAATATCGGCATCTGCTGCACCCCCGTTTCGCCCTGCGGGATCTGTTGGCCCTGGAGCAGGTGTTCGCGACCGGGGAGGAGAAGTTCGATCTCTGGGGCCCCTTCGCCGGGGCGGAGGAGTATTACCGCCTGCAGTTCTACAGCGACCGGACCAGCTATCTCAACGAATTGATGCCGTTTTTGGAAAACCTCAATCTCTGCGTCATCGACGAAGTCGATTTCACCGTGCGTCTCGACGGCCGGATTCTGTTCATCAAATCCTTCGCGGTGCGGGAGTGCAGCGAGGGGCTGACCCTCTCCAGCCTGCGTGAGTTGCTGCTGGAGGCTCTCCAGAAACTGCGCCGGGGCGAGTGCGCCAATGATTATCTCAATCGACTGCTGGTCCTCACCGGCCTGTCCTGGCAGCAGATCGACGTATTCCGCGGCTACCGCAATTACCATTTCCAACTCGGCTCCCCCTACAGCCTGCGCAGCGTTGCTTTTGCGTTGATCCACCATCCCCAGGTGGCGCTGCTGCTCTACCGCTATTTTGAAGGACGTTTTCTTGACGACCCGCGCTGGGCCAATCCCCTGGTGAGGGAGGAGGAGGCCCTGTTTCCTATCCGCCAACAACTGGTCCAGGCCCTGGAGGAAGTGGCGGATGTCAACGAGGACGCCATCCTGCGGATCCTCTTCAATCTCATCGATTCCACGGTGCGCACCAACTTTTTCCAGCGGTGCGGCCAGACGGATTACTTCTTCGCCATCAAGATCAGCGCCCTGGGCATCATCGACATGCCGGCCCCCCGCCCCCTGTTCGAAATCTACGTCCACGCCTCAGCCATGGAGGGGATTCATCTGCGCGGCGGCAAGGTGGCCCGCGGTGGCATCCGCTGGTCCAACCGCCCTGATGATTTTCGCACCGAAATCCTCGGTCTGATGAAGACCCAGATGACCAAGAACGCCCTGATCGTTCCCGTCGGTTCCAAGGGCGGTTTTATCGTCAAGACCCCCTGGACCACCCGGGAGGAAGGGGCCGCTCTTTCCAAGGCCGCCTACCAGACCCTGATGCGGGGCTTGCTCGATCTCACCGACAACCGGGTCGGCGACCAGGTGGTGCATCCCGCCGGGGTGGTCTGTTACGATGATTATGATCCCTATCTGGTGGTGGCGGCAGACAAGGGGACCGCCCATCTCCCCGATACCGCCAACGCGGTAAGCCGGGAATACGGGTTCTGGCTGGACGATGCCTTCGCCAGCGGCGGCTCCCGGGGCTATGATCACAAGGCCCTCGGCATCACCGCCCGGGGGGCCTGGGAGTGCGTCAAGCGGCATTTTCGGGAACTGGGAAGGGATATCCAGGCGGAACCCTTCACCGTGGTTGGGGTTGGCGACATGAGCGGCGACGTATTCGGCAACGGCATGCTGCTTTCCCGGCAAATCCGGCTGTTGGCGGCCTTCGACCATCGCCACATCTTTCTCGACCCGGATCCCGACCCGGAACGCTCCTGGCAGGAGCGCAAACGGCTCTTCGATCTGCCCCGCTCCAGTTGGGCCGATTACGATGCCAGCCTGATCTCAACCGGGGGCGGGGTCTTTCCCCGGGAGGCCAAGGATATACCCCTTTCCACCCCGGTCCGGGAGTGGTTGGGGGTTCGCCAGAGTTCCATGGATGGTCCCGGGCTGATCCGGCTGTTGCTGGCTTCCCCCGTCGACCTGTTCTGGAACGGCGGTATCGGCACCTATATCAAGGCCAGCACTGAAAAGCATGAAGATGCCGGCGATCGCGGCAACGACGGCGTGCGGATCGATGCGTCCCAACTGCAAGCGCTGGTGGTGGGGGAGGGGGGGAACCTCGGCATGACCCAACGGGCCCGCATCGAGTATGCCCTGCTCGGCGGCCGGCTCAATACCGATGCCGTCGACAATTCTGGGGGCGTCGATT
>CAZYXS010000001.1:67596-68128 GCA_964650955.1 uncultured Desulfuromonadales bacterium
AGTCAACCTGAAGATCCTGATGCAGACCCTGATGGGCGCGGGGGTGGTGGGTTCCCAGCAGGCGCGGGCCGCCCTGCTCTCCGCCATGACCGAAGAGGTCTGTTCTGCCGTGCTGGAGAACAACTACGGCCAGAGTCTCTGCCTGAGTCTCGACCAACTGCGGGTGGCGGTGGAGGTGGAGCCCTACCTGGAGTTGACCGACCGCCTCAGCGATGCCGGCCTGCTCGACCGCAAGGGGGAGTTCCTCCCCTCCGGCAAAGAGGTGCGGGCCCGGGATGGCAGCCTGTTGACCCGGCCGGAGTTGGCGATCCTGATGGCCTACAGCAAGATGCAGTTGTTCCAGGCCCTGCTGGGCAGCAAGCTGCCGCAAAGTCCTGGGCTTGAGGGGCTTTTCCGCAGTTATTTCCCGGCCGGGGCCCAGGAACGGTTCGGAGAGCACCTTGGCAGCCATCCTTTGGCCCGGGAGATCGCCGCCACGGTGGTGACCAACCGTGTGGTCAACCAGGCCGGCAGCGCCCTGCTCAGTCACCTG
>CAZYXS010000002.1:0-53381 GCA_964650955.1 uncultured Desulfuromonadales bacterium
GGAGCCGCCGCGACCGAGGGTGGTGACGTTGCCTTCCTTGTCGACCCCCTGAAAACCGGCGACGATAAGAATCGTCCCGTTTTTCAGATCTTCCCGCATGCTCTTGTCGTCGATCTTCTCGATGCGGGCCTTGGAAAAAACGCTGTCGGTAACGATGGGGATCTGGTGCCCCATGTAGCTCTTGGCCTTATAGCCCATGGACTGCAGGCACATGGCCAGCAGTGCGATGGTGACCTGCTCTCCGGTGGCAACCAGAACGTCGTATTCCCGCTCGCTGGGAAACTCGCACATTTCATTGGCCATGGCCACCAGTTTGTTGGTCTCGCCCGACATGGCCGAGACGATTACCACCACATCGTTCCCGTCGTCGTAAGTCTTGGCGACGCGACGGGCCACATTGCGAATCCGGTCGATGGTGCCAACCGATGTCCCACCGTACTTCTGCACAACGAGGGCCATAATTACCACATCCTCCTTTGGTCTGAAAACGGCGGCCATCGTGGCCGCCGAACGCGTTATGACGACGCCGGGGCCTCCCCTCGCCCCTTGCGCGCCAGTTTATGCAGAGCCAGTCCGGCTACATCCTCGGCAGCTTCGAGCAGGGCCTCGGGCAAGGTCGGGTGGGTGTGGATCACTTCCGAGAGTTGCTGGGCATCGAGCCCCTGCTGCATGGCCACCGCCGCTTCGGCAATCAGGGTCGAGGCGCCAGCCCCGACCACGGTCACCCCGAGGATGCGGCCATCTTCACGGGCCGCTACCAGCTTGATATGGCCGGCGCTTTCGCCATCGCACAGGGCCTTGCCCGAGGCGGAGAGACTGAAGCGACCAACCTCGACCTCTAGCCCATCGGCCTTGCACTGCTCTTCGGTGCGGCCGACCTGGGCCAGTTCCGGAAAGGTGAAGACCACGCTCGGCAACACCGCCAGGTCGACCTGTTCATCCCCCCCCAGGGCATTGGCGACGGCTACTTCCGCCTGACGGCTGGCGACATGGGCCAGTTGCACACCGCCCGTCAGGTCGCCGATGGCGAAGATGCCAGCCACGTTGGTGCGCATACCGGCATCGACAGTCACCGCCCCTGCCCGGGTTGCCACTCCTGCCGCGTCCAGCCCGAGACCCTCGCTGTTGGGCTTGCGGCCGACGGCCACCAGCACCTTGGCCACCTGCAATTGCTGGCCGTCGGCGAGGCGCGCGGTGACCCCTGTGGGGCCAGGGGTCAAGGCTGCGACCTGGGTGCCGACCTGCAACGCCACCCCCAACTCGGCGAAGGTTTTCTCCACCTCCCGCACCGCCTGGCGGTCGGCGCCAGAGAGAATCTGGGGCATCTGTTCGACCAGGATCACCTGGGTGCCCAGGGCGGCAAAGATGGCGGCAAATTCGCAGCCGATGTAACCGCCCCCGATAATGAGCAGACGTTCAGGAAGCTCCTTCATAACAAGAATTTCATCACTGGTCAAAACATTTTTCCCGTCAATCGCGAGGGATTGCGGGCGCACGGGCACAGCCCCGGTGGCCAGGATGATATTGCGGGCCTTGATGTGCCCAGTGACGTCGTCCCGGCGGATGCGCACCCGCCCCGGCCCTTCGAGCATCCCCCGCCCCCGGAAGACTTCCACCCCCCATCCCTTGAGCAGTTGTTCGATGCCGCCGACCAGTTTGGCCACCACCCCATCCTTGCGCGCCTGCATGCGGGCGAAATCAAGCTGGGGTTCCGCCACCTGGATGCCATGCTCCGCCGCTCCGCGCAGCTGCCGCAGCAGGTGGGCGGAGCTGTAGAGGGCCTTGGTAGGAATGCAGCCTCGATTGAGACAGGTGCCGCCGACGGTGTCCGCCTCCACCAGACAGACCCTGGCCCCCTGCTGGGCACCGCGGATGGCCGCGGCGTAGCCGCCGGGGCCGCCGCCGATAACGGCCAGATCGAATTCGATCATCGTCCCTCCCATGCCTGGGCCAGCCCTGCCAGCGCGGTTTCGGCCACGGTGCCGCGAGCCTGAAAATGCAGGCGCCGCTCCTCCGGCCCCGGCTGGCCGAAGCTGATTGTCAAGCCTTCACCGGCGATCCGGGCAAAACGGTCGGCCCACTCGATGACGGTGATGGCGACCTGATCGAGGGTTTCCTCGAAGCCGAGGTCGATCAGGTCCTCCTCCTGCTGCAGGCGATAGAGGTCGAAATGGTTCAGTGCCAAGCGCCCGCGGTGCTGGTTGAGCAAAGTGTAGGAAGGGCTGGCCACCGGCTCCTCCTCCGGCACCCCGAGGCCGAGGGCCAAGCCTTGGGTCAGGCAGGTTTTCCCCGCCCCCAGGTCGCCGCACAGGCGGATGATCAGCGGCTCCCGCAACTGCTCGCCGAGCTTTCGACCGAGCAGGCGGGTTTCATCCGGTGTTCGGGTGGAGGCGTGCCAGCTCTGCACAGCGTTACCGGTTCATGGAGCGGATGATGTCCAGTCGGGCGACCACCCCCACCAGGGTCTTCCCATCCACCACAGGAACCAGGTGCGCCTTGTGTTCCACCATCAGCTCGGCGATGTCGCTGACCGGGGTCTCCGGGGAGCAGGTCACCACCTCCCGGGAGCAAAGGGATCCGACGGTGCGGGCGGTGATCTTGTCCACCTGTTCCTTGAAGTTCTTTTCGCTCTCCAGGTAGATCACCCAGTCGAAGATGCTGATCACCGTGGGGATGTGCAAAGGCTTGTCCTGTTCCACGAGGTCGGTCTGGGTGACGATTCCCACCAGGTGGCCGGACTCGTCCAGCACGGGCATGGCATTGACCCCCCGCTCGTCGAAAAGTCGGGCCAGTTCTTCTACGCCTGTATCTTCCTGCACGGAGAGGACTTTGGTGGTCATGATGTCTTTGGCTTTAAGCATGGGACCCTCCTTGTTGAGTCAGTTCATGGCGCACGGCGGGCAGGGCACGGGCCAGGTCGGAGGCGCACAGGCCGGCCACCCCCTGCTCCCGCCCGAGGTGCTCGGCGGCCCGGCCGTGCAGGTAAACGCCGAGCACGGCGGCCGCCAGGGGCTCCAGCCCCTGGGCCAGCAGGCCACCGAGCAGGCCGGTGAGCACGTCGCCGCTGCCGCCGCTGGCCAGGCCGGGGGTGCCGCTGGAGTTGACGAAGATTTCCCCTTCCGGGCTGGCCACCAGGGTGCGTGCCCCCTTGAGGACCAACACGACCTGATGGTGCATGGCGAACTCGCGGGCGGTCGCCACCCGATCGGCTTCTATTGCGGCGATGGAACGGCCGCACAAGCGTGCCATTTCCCCAGGGTGCGGGGTCAGGATGGTGCCCCGGCCCCGCCGCTGCTGCAAGAGTTCCGGCTGGTCGGCAAGGGCATTCAGGCCGTCCGCATCGAGCACCAGCGGCAGCGGGTACTCGACCAGCACCCGGCGCGCCAGGGCGCGGGCCTCTTCCCCCTCGCCCAGGCCTGGCCCCAGGGCCAGGGAGGCTTTCCCCGCCCAGAGGGCCCGCAATTCCCCCAGAGCGGCTTGGACAAGCTGGCCGTCGTGCTCGGCCAGGGGCGCGCTCATCGCTTCGAGCAGGGTCTGGACGATCACCGGCAGCAGGGAGGCCGGACCGGCAACGGTGACCAGGCCGACTCCGCTGCGCAGGCCACCGGCGGCGCTCAGGGCCAGCGCGCCGGACTTGCCGCGGCTGCCACCGACCAGAAGCAAATGTCCGAAAGTCCCCTTGTGGCCGGTTACCGGCCGGGGGGGGAGCAACGCCGCCGCCTCGGCGGCTTCCACCAGGGTATGGCGCTCGGCGGGAGGTAGCACCGGGGTCGGGGGCAGGCCGATTTCGACCACTTCCAGTGCCCCGCAGTGCAGCGCCCCGGGATGCAGCATCTGCCCGAGCTTGGCGGCACCGAAGGTGACGGTGGCGTCCGCCTGCACCGCGCAACCGAGCACCTGACCGCTGGTGGCGTCAACTCCCGAGGGAATATCAAGGGCGAAAACCGGTACGCCGCAGCTGTTGAGCCAGGCGATGGCCTGCGCGTAGCGCCCCTGCACCGCGCTGGCGAGGCCGGTGCCGAGCAGGGCATCCACCGCCAAAGCGAATCCGGGCTGGCCGGCAAGGCCCTGGTCCTGAGCGGCTGCGTCGGCAAGGAAGCTGACCTCGCCGCCGCAGCGCTGCAGCAGTTGCAGATGCAGAGCGGCTTCCCCTTCCAGCGCGGCGGCCGGTGCCAGCACCATTGTCCGCACCTGCCAACCAGCAGCCAGCAAGGTGCGAGCGACCACATAGCCGTCACCGCCGTTGTTCCCTTTGCCGCACAATACCAGCACCGGGCCTGGATGCAACTGGCGGTAGCGCCGTTGCAGCACCGCCGCTGCGGCCCGGCCGGCGTTCTCCATCAGCAGCGCCCCGGGGAGACCGATTTCGTCGATGGCATGGCGGTCAAGGGCCCGCATCTGCGCGGCGGTCAGCAGCTTCATGGTCGCTCCAGAATCACCGTAGCGAAGGCATAATCGCCATCATGGCTGTAGGACAGATGCCAGGTCTCAATCCCCCGCTCGGCGAGGATTTCTGCGGCGCGGCCGGTCACCCGCAGGGAGGGAGCACCCAGTTCATCCCTCACGACTTCAATATCCTGCCAGCTGATCCCCTCCCGCAGCCCCAGGCCGAGGGCCTTGAGAAACGCCTCCTTGCTGGCGAAGCGGGCGGCCAGGTGGGGGGAGGGGTCTTTCTTGGCCAAGGCATAGGCCTGCTCTCCGGGGGAAAACAGGCGATCGAGCAGCCCCTGCTTCCCCTCCGCGACGAAGCGCCGGAAGCGGCTGACCTGGGCGACGTCGACCCCGAGGCCGGCCACCGCCATCTCAGCCCCCCCGCACCAGCGCGGCCATCTCCCGCACCGCCCGTTCCAGGCCGACCAGCACCGCCCGAGAGACGATGCTGTGGCCGATATTGAACTCCTCGATGCCCCCCAGAGCCACCACCGACCTTATGTTCTGGTAGTTGAGCCCGTGGCCTGCGTTGACGCCGAGGCCGATGCGGTGGCCGAGATGCACGGCGGTTTCGATCTTGTGCAGTTCTGCCCGGACGCTCTGGGGCGCAACCACCTCGCAGTAGGTTCCGGTGTGGATTTCGATGTAATCGGCGCCGGCCTGCTGGCTGGCCTCGATCTGGCCGGGGTCGGCGTCGACGAACAGGCTGACGATAATCCCGGCCTCTTTAAGCCGCGCAATCTGAGGCTCGAGCAGGTTGCGCTGACCACAGACATCCAGCCCCCCTTCGGTGGTCAGCTCCTGGCGCTTCTCCGGCACCAGGGTGACGCAGTCGGGCCTGACCCGCAGGGCGATGGCGACCATCTCCTCGGTGGCGGCCATTTCCAGGTTGAGGCGGGTCTTGATGGTCTGGCGCAGCAGTTCCACATCCCGGTCCTGGATGTGCCTGCGGTCCTCCCGCAGATGTACGGTGATGCCATCCGCCCCGCCGAGTTCCGCCAGGGCCGCCGCGGTGACCGGGTCGGGCTCGATGGTTCCCCGAGCCTGGCGCACAGTGGCCACATGGTCGATATTGACGCCGAGTTTCGCCTTCACTTAATGCTTCTCCTTCGCACCCAGCTGGGTCTCGATGGCCCCGGCAATCTCCTGAGCCATTTCGGTGATCTGGTACTTATCCTGCCCTTCGATCATCACCCGCAGCAACGGCTCGGTGCCGGAGTAACGCACGAGGACCCGGCCGGTGTCGCCGAGGCGCTCCTCGATCGAGGCGATCACCTTCTGCACCGCCGGCACCTCCTCCAGCGGCTTGCGCTCCTCCACCCGGACATTGACCAGCACCTGCGGCAGGGAGATCATCACCCCCGCCAGGTCGGCCAGACTGCGGCCGCTGCGTTGCATGATCGCCAGCACCTGCAGCGCCGAAATCATGCCGTCGCCGGTGGTGTTGTGATCGAGGAAGATCATGTGGCCGGACTGTTCTCCTCCCAGATTGTAACCGTGCCGGAGCATTTCCTCCACCACGTAGCGGTCGCCGACGGCGGTCTTGACCACCTTGCCGCCGGCCTTGCGCAGGGCGATATCCAGCCCCATGTTGCTCATCACCGTGGCCACCAGGGTTTTTTTCGCCAACCGCTCCTGCTGGAGCATGTCGATGGCGCAGATGGCCATGATATGATCGCCATCGACTTCGTTGCCGAATTCGTCGACGAAGATCACCCGGTCGGCGTCGCCGTCGAGGGCAATCCCCAGATGAGCCCGGTTGGCCACCACCGCCTCGGCCAGCAATTCAGGGTGCAGGGAACCGCAGTTTGCATTGATGTTGGTGCCGTTAGGAGAAACCCCCATGGGAATGACCTGAGCGCCCAGTTCTTCGAGCACCGCCGGAGCCACCCGATAGGCAGCGCCGTTGGCGCAGTCGAGGACGATCTTCAAACCGTGCAGGTCGAGGTCCTTGGGGAAGCTGTTTTTCAGAAACACCACGTAACGCCCCCGGGCGTCGTCCAGGCGGAAGGCCTTGCCGACTTCCGAGGCGATCGGCCGCAGCGACTCGATTTTTTTTGAGAAGATCAGGTCCTCCAGTTCCAACTCCACCTCGTCGGGCAGCTTGAATCCGTCCTTGGAGAAAAACTTGATGCCATTGTCCTGATAGGCATTGTGGGATGCGGAAATTACGACCCCGGCGTCGGCCCGCATCGACGCGGTGATGTAGGCGATGCCGGGGGTCGGCAGCGGCCCGACCTGCAGCACATCGACCCCCATGGAGCAGATGCCTGCCACCAAGGCGTTCTCCAGCATGTACCCGGAGAGCCGGGTATCCTTGCCGATGACGATGCGGTGGCGGCGATTGCCCCCCTTCATGAAGGTATAGGCAGCGGCCCGACCGAGCTGCAACGCCATCTCGGTGGTCATGGGATAGATGTTGGCGACCCCACGCACCCCGTCGGTGCCGAACAGTTTCTTTTTCATGGATTCTGACTCCCGGTTATGGATTCACCCGCTGCCGCGGGCGGAGCGGTGACGGTTACCCGAACGTCCGCAGTCTGGTTATCTTTGAGCGAAGTGAAGCGGCCGCGGAAATTGAGCGGCACCACGATGCTGAAACTCTCCCGCACCCCCTCCAGGCTGACCGCCTCGGTCACCACCTCGCTGATGTCCTTGATTTCCCCCTCGGCCCCGGTCACCACAACCGTCTCGGGCAGCACGGCAACCCGCTCCACCGTCACCCCTTCAGGGGGTTTCCCGATCAGAGTCGCCACCACAGGCACGGTCTTCTCCTTGAGCCGGTCGAGCTTGACGTCGATGAAGGAAGGGGAAATCCGGGTCACCTTGAGGGCGCTGGGGATGTTGAGCCGTTCCTCCAGCCGCTTGAAGGAGGTCAGGCCCGGCTGCAGGTCCTTGAGATCGACGGCGATGCTGACATCGCTTGGCCGCAGGTTCATCAGCAAGGTGCGCGGGCCGCTGATGCGCACGTCTACCACCGTGGGAACCTCGTTGGCAACCAGCAACCCCGGGGGGAGGTTGCGCAGTTCCAGCGGGATGGCGTACCCCACCTCGAGCTTGCGTTCCCCCATGACGAAAAACCACAGGATCAACGCGAACACCACGGAGAGGATCTTCAAAAACCAGTTCTGGGCAAGGCTGGCGAGCATGGCTATTTCTTCTTCTTTTTGGCGGTTCGAGGCTCCAGCAACCGGGTCAGGACCCGCTTGAGGGAGACCGAATCCAGATCACGGGTGATCCTCCCCCCCACCACGACTCCGATTTTGCCCGTCTCCTCAGACACGATGATGCCGACGGCATCCACCAGCTCGGTGAGACCGATGGCGGCTCGGTGGCGGGTACCGAGAGTTTTGCTGACATCGGGATTCTGGGTCAGGGGAAGAAAACAGCCGGCCCGCTTGAGCCGCCCCTGCTGAATGACCAGGGCACCGTCGTGAATCGGGCTGTAGGGCAAGAAGATGGAGGTGATCAGGTCGCTGGAAACCTTGGCGTCGATCTCCACCCCGACCTCGAGGAAGTCCTTCAGCCCCATCTCCCGCTCGATCACGATCAGAGCGCCGATGCGCTTGCTGGCCATGTTGACGCAGGCCTTGACCAGCTCATCCATGACCTCGGTCTCTTCCTGGTAGGAGAGGTCGGCGAAAAAGGGGTTGCGACCGACGTGGATCAAGGCCCGGCGGATGTCGTTCTGGAACAGCACGACGATCACCAGGATGATGGAGGAGAGGAAATTGTCCAGCAGCCAGTGCAGGGTGTAGAGCCCCCCCACCTGGGAGGCAACGTAGACGCCGAGGATCACCGCCAGGCCGAGCAGCATCTGCACCGCTCGCGTCCCCTTGATCAGCAGCAGGATGCGGTAGATGATGAAGGCCACCAGGGCCACATCGAGCAGGTCGAGCAACCAGCGGAAATTTTTTAACGCCTCGAACATGCTCCCCCTGCGACTGCCAATACAAACGCCTGCGGATCAGGGCGACGGCAGTTCCCCCCGACTCACCGCCCAAGCCAGCAACGCCGCCTCCCGTGCCGCCCGCACGTCGTGCACCCGGAAGATCTGCGCTCCCCGCTCCACCCCGAGGGCTACGGTGCCCAGGGTGCCGAAGAGCCGCTCGCCGGGATCGGCCTGCCCCAGCACTCTGCCGATAAAACTCTTGCGGGAGGTTCCCAGCAGCACCGGGCAACCCAGGCTCTGCAACTCCCGCAACCGTTGCAGCAACAGGAGGTTGCCGGCTGCATCCTTGCCGAAGCCGATGCCCGGATCGACGGCAATCTTTTCTCTTGGCACTCCGGCCGCAACCGCCTGCGCAACAGCACCACCCAGAAAGGCGATCACATCGCCGAGCAGATCGTCATATCCGGTTTCCTGCTGCATGACCTGGGGACGCCCCCGGGTGTGCATGAGAAACAACCCGGCTCCGCCTTGAGCCGCCGCCACAGCGAGGCCGGGGTCAAAGCTCAGGCCGCTGATATCGTTGAGGAAGTGGGCACCGGCAGCGACCGCGGCGCGGGCCACTTCGCTCTTGGTGGTATCGACGGACAGGGGCAGATCGATTTCGCGGCGCAGTGCTTCGACCACCGGGATCACCCGGTCCAGTTCTTCACGGGCACTCACCGGGGGTGCTCCGGGGCGGGTGCTCTCCCCCCCCAGGTCGATCAAGTCGGCACCTTCCCGCACCATTTCCTGTGCCCGGCGCAGGGCCTGGTCCCGCTTCTGGTAGCGGCCACCGTCGGAAAAGGAATCGGGAGTGAGATTGAGCACCCCCATGATGCGGGGGCGGTCCAGCGCCAGGGTGCAGTCGCGCCCCTGCAGAGAGGTGGGCGCGTGATCGATGGCGGCCAGCAGCCCCCTGAGATCATCCGCCAATTCACGCAGGCCGAAGGGTTGGTGGGGAAGGCGTTCGCAGAGTTGCCGCAACTGCTTGAGTGAGCCGATCAGCACGACATCGGTCTCGGGGATGGAGCAGGCCACCGTCCCGCGCGCCACGGCGGCGTCGGCGCCCAGGGCCAGCATCTCCTGTTTCAGGACATTGGCGGCCCGACAAGGAACGGCGCTCAGATGTACCAGACGCCGAACCATCTTGGCCGCCATGCGGGCAACCCCGGCCGGATCGGCGCCCAACTCCTGAATGACCCGCCCGGCCGCCGCCTCGCTCTCGACCCAGAGCAGCCTCGGCGCGAACCCCATTCAGCCCTCGGCGCCGGTGGTTTCCGCCACGCAGGGCCCGGCCGCGGGGGACACGGTGCCCCCGCCGTTCGGACCACCCGCTACGGGACCATGCTCGCCAAAGACCATCTCGCGGATTTCGTTTCCATCGAGGGTCTCCCGCTCCAGCAGGGCGTCGGCCACCAGCACCAGGCTCTTCCGGTTGGACTGCAGAATCTCCCGGGTTCGGGCGTGATTGTCCTGGACGATGCGGCGGATTTCGTTGTCGATTTCCACAGCGGTCGCCTCGCTGTAGTTTTTCATGTGGCCCATGTCGCGACCGAGGAAAACCTCCCCTTCCTTTTCGCCGTAGGAGAGGGGTCCCAGTTTTTCGCTCATGCCCCACTCACAGACCATCTTGCGGGCAATGGCGGTGGCCCGTTCGATGTCGTTGCTGGCGCCGGAGGTGATGGAGTTGAACACCAGTTCCTCCGCCACCCGGCCACCCAGCAGGGTGCAGATGCGGATGTACAGCCCATCGCGGGTCTCGTTGTATTTCTCCTCCTCCGGCAGGTACATGGTGACGCCCATGGCCCGTCCGCGGGGGATGATGGAAACCTTGTGCACCGGGTCGGCCCCAGGGAGGAACAGCGCCACCAGGGCATGGCCGGCCTCATGATAGGCGGTGACCTTCTTTTCCTGCTCGGTGATGACCATGGAGCGGCGCTCTGCCCCCATCATCACCTTGTCCTTGGCCGCCTCCAGATCACCCATGTTGACCTGGTCCTTGTTGGCACGGGCCGCCAGCAGGGCCGCCTCGTTGATCAGGTTGGCCAGGTCGGCACCGGAAAACCCGGGCGTCCCCTTGGCCAGCACCTCCATGTTGACGTCGGGGCCGAGGGGCACCTTGCGGGCATGCACGTTGAGGATTTTGAGCCGGCCCTTGACATCGGGCCGGGGGACCACCACCTGGCGGTCGAAGCGGCCAGGGCGCAGCAGGGCCGGGTCGAGAACGTCGGGGCGGTTGGTGGCGGCGATCAGAATGACCCCCTCGTTGGACTCGAAGCCGTCCATTTCCACCAGCAACTGGTTCAAGGTCTGCTCGCGCTCGTCATGGCCCCCGCCCAGACCGGCGCCGCGATGACGGCCGACAGCGTCGATCTCATCGATGAAGATGATGCAGGGGGCGTTCTTCTTGCCCTGGACGAAGAGGTCGCGCACCCGACTGGCGCCGACGCCGACGAACATTTCCACGAAGTCGGAGCCGGAGATGGAGAAGAAGGGGACCCCCGCCTCGCCGGCGATGGCCCGCGCCAGCAGGGTCTTGCCGGTACCGGGAGAACCGACCAGCAGCACCCCCTTGGGGATGCGGCCGCCGAGGCGGCTGAACTTTTTCGGGTCCTTGAGAAAGGAGACGATCTCCTCCAGTTCATCCTTGGCCTCGTCGATACCGGCCACATCCTTGAACATGACCTGGGCCTGGTTGTCGGAGAGGAGTTTGGCCTTGCTCTTGCCGAAGCTCATGGCCTTGCCCCCGCCCGACTGCATCTGGCGCATGAAGAAGATCCAGACCCCGATCAGCAGCAGGATCGGCCCCCAGGAGACCAGCAGGGTGAACCAGAAACTGCGATCCTCGTCGGGCCGGGCCTGGATGATGACGCCCCGCTGGCGCAGTTCCGAGATCAGGTTCGGATCGTCGGGCGCAAAGGTCTTGAACATCACGTCGTCGTTGTATTTGCCTTCGATGTTGGAGCCCTGGACGGTGACTTCCCGCACCTTCCCCTCGTCGACGGCCTCGAGGAAGGCGGTGTAGGTGATCGGCTTCTGTTCCCGGTCCTTCTGGGTCATCATGTTGAAGAGCAGGATCATGACCAGCGAAATCACCAGCCAAAGTGCCAGGTTTTTATAGAATTGATTCACGTATCCCCCTAAAACGACTTGTTTCGCTCGCTGGCGCCGGCACCGGAGGGCCGACCGCGGTCGTGGAACGACACCGGTAAGCTACCACAAACCCTCTGATTTCACAACCGAATAGTCAAAGTTTCCGCCTGCAGCAAGGTGACCCGCAGCACCTTCTCTGCCGCCCCAGACGGGCGGTGCCCCCCGCAGCGGCGCAGACCGATCACCCAAAGCAGTTCATCCCCCACCAGCAATGGCCACCCTCGCCGCAATTCCTGTGCAATCCGCTGTTCGGAAAACAGCTCCTTGAGCTTTTTCCTGCCGTTCAGCCCCGCAAGACTGATGCGGTCCCCGGGGCGGAACCCACGCACCTGAAGGGGAAACCGGATGCCCTCGAGGGATAATTCGATCCGGGTTGACGACTCCAGGCCCTCAGGAGGGAGAGTTTCAAGTCGCAGCACCCGCCCGTCGGGCAGGGAATAGTCGCCCGGCCCAGGTATCACGAGGTCGGGCGAAGCCATCGTCTCCGGCGGGAACTGGCGGACCACCACATCCCCGAACCGTACCCCCGCCCAGCACTGGGGCAAATGCATCTCCCCCTGGGGAGGACCGGACAGAATCAGGTCCAGCAACCGCTGGAGATGCCCTGAATCCACCCCGGCCAAATGCCCCCGCACTGCTTCCAGGGCTCGACGCAACACCCGCCGGGCCAGAGCGGGATGCAGCTTGGCCAGACCGGCGCGAGCCAACCGCACCCCTCCCTGCTCCGGCCCCAGCAGGGCCACCATGGCCCCATCGACCTGATCCTCCCAGAAGGACTCCTCCTCGGCGAGGCGCCCGGCGAGGGCAGCCAGATGACCATCAAGGCGGGGGTTGAACTCACGCAGCAGCGGCAACACCTCATGCCGCAGGCGGTTCCGGGTGAAGACGGGCTCGGCGTTGCTCGGATCGCTGAGATAATCCTGCCCGAGTCGACCGAGATAGGACTCCAATTCCAGGCGGGAGACCCCCAGCAGCGGGCGGATGAAAAGGCCCTGCCGATAGCGCATGGCGGCAAGACCCGAGGCGGAACTGCCCCGCAGCAGCCGGTGCAGCACCGTTTCCGCCTGATCGTCCCGCTGATGCCCCAGGGCGACCACCTCACAGCCGAGCCGCTCGGCCTCGGAGCTGAGCAAACGCCTGCGGGCCATCCGGCCGGCTTCCTCGACCCCCATGCCCGACTCCCTGGCCAGGTTGGCCACCTCCACCCGCTCCATAGACAGCGGGATGTCCAAAGAGGCACAGAGCCCGGCCACCCAGCAGGCATCCGCAGCGCTGTCTTGCCGAAGGGCATGATCGAGATGGGTTGCGTGCAGCTGCAAGGGGTAGCTACTGGCGACTTCATGCAGCAGCCGCAACAGGGCCACCGAATCCCCCCCGCCGGAGAGGCCGACCAGCACCCGAGACCCGGAGGGGACCCGGCAGCGGTGCCGCAGGATGTTCATCAGCGCGTCAAGCATGGCAGGGCCGAAGACAAAAGCAGTCAAGCCCCCACCGGCATCCGGAGGGGGCTTGACTGGGTGAATGGTGGCGGTGCAGAGATTCGAACTCCGGACACTGCGGATATGAGCCGCATGCTCTAACCAACTGAGCTACACCGCCAAACTGGGGCAAGAAAAACCTCCCCCTGGGGAGGTCGGTGCGTATTTGGTTGCGGGGGAAGGATTTGAACCTCCGACCTTCGGGTTATGAGCCCGACGAGCTACCAGACTGCTCCACCCCGCGTCACGGAGGCGTAATCTAACCGGACGCCCCGGGGAAGTCAAGGACTTTTTTCGCACCCTGCGCACATCGTCCGAAACCATGCAACGAACTGCGGCAAGCCCTCTTCCAGGGGCACCCGGGGATCGTAACCGAGGGCCTGGCGGGCCTTGGTAATATCGGCGAAGGTGCAGTCCACATCGCCAGGCTGGGGGGGCAGGCGTTCGAGCTGGGGAGCGATGCCAAGTTCGCCAGACAGACCGTCAACCAGCTCCTTAAGGGTCACGGTACGGGATTCGCCCAGGTTGAAAATATCGTAGCAGGGGGTGGCGGAGGCAGCCAACCACTTCAGCGCCCCAAGGACCCCCTGGAGGGTGTCGCTGATATAGGTGTAGTCGCGGCGGGTGCTGCCGTCGCCGAAAAACGGCAGGGGCCGACCGGCGGCGAGCAGGGCGGCGAACTTGTGAATGGCCAGGTCCGGCCGCTGGCGCGGGCCGTAGACGGTAAAAAACCGCAGACAGGCCACCGACAGGCCATAGAGGTGATGCTCGTTGAAGCAGATCAGCTCCCCGGCCCGCTTGGTGGCGGCATAGGGGGAAATGGGCTGATCCACGGGGTCGCTTTCGGCAAAGGGCACCTTGCGGTTGTTGCCATAGACCGAGGAAGATGAGGCGAAGGCCAGCCGCTTGACGCCATAGGCGCGGCACCCTTGCAGCAGCTGCAGAGTGCCGGCGACATTGACGTCGTGGTAAAGCATCGGATCGGCAATGGAAGGGCGCACCCCGGCCATGGCGGCCAGATGCACCACGGCGGCTGCTGCCGGCTCTCCCAGGGAGCACAACGCCCGACCGACGTCGTCCGCGGAACGGATGTCCCCCTTGTGCACGACCAGTTCGCCGCCGCACCCGCGGGCGGTCTGGCGGATGGCGGCGAGGTTGGTCTGTTTTATTTCCGGAGAGTAGAAGGCATTGAAGTTGTCCAGAAGCACCACCCGGCGCCCCTGGCGCAGCAGGGCTTCGCAGAGGTGGGAACCGATAAAACCGGCGCCGCCTGTGACCAGAACGGATGCGATAGCAGCCATGACCGGCCTAACGCTTGCGCACCAGAGCCGACAGCCGTTCTTCGGCGACTAGCCGCTCTACGGTCTTGCCGGCCGTGGCCGAATCGTCAAAGGGTCCGATATAGACCCGGTGCCAGACCCCCTTGGCCCCCAGGTCAGCCTCCTGGGTATAGGCGCTGTACCCCTTTTTCGCCAAACGGTCCTTGAGGGACTGGGCATCGGAGAGTTGCTGAAAGGAGGCCACTTGCACCACGTAAGCCCCGCTTGCAGCGGGTTTGGCCGGGGCCGCGACAGGCGCGGCGGTGGTGGTCGCCGCCGGCGCCGGAGCGGCAGAAACCGGGGCAGGCTTGGCGACCGGTGCCGTTGCCGGCGGCGGGGAGGGGGCCGACGCCGGTGCGGCCGGCGAAGAGGATTGTGGCACGGCCGCCGCGGTTTCCGTTGCCGGTTTCTTTTCCTCCGGCGGCAGGTTGATGCCGCTTCCCAGGGGGGGTTGGTCCCCCTTGGGCAGGGAATCGTAGAAGGTGAGGTTTTCCCCCGGGCGAGGCTGCATGGTGGCCTCGCCGGGTACGGATTCCGCCGGTTTGGCCGCAACTTCGTCCTTGGCGACGGGAATACGGGCTGGCGCCTCCTGTGCCTGGGGCGGCTGGGTCGCTGGAGCCCCGCGACGGCCGACCATCACGCCAAGGGTAAAGCTGAGCAGCGAGACGGCGAGGACCAGAAAGAGCAGAAACAGGACCTGTTTTTTCTCCATACGGCGCTCCGTGCGCGAGGCAACCTGACGGTTCATACAGAAACCTCCGGCCTCCCCTGGCCACCGTGCGTCGAGCGGCGCGCCCTGGGGGCTTGGCTTGAATTCAGTAGGCCATCCTGGCCGTCGAGGATTTGCATGGTAGCCCTCCGGTCCCGACCTGTCAAGGCGGGCCCAGGTGCACAAACGCCCCGGCCGGGGCCGAGGCGAAACGATCTCATCCACCCAGGAGGGTAGCCGGGGAAAACCAGGGTTATTCGGCCGGGGGATTTGGAACCGCGGTTGGAGCCGGCTCCTGGGTGGTCACCCCACCCTTGGCGGCAGGGAACTGGTAGACCAGTTCGTCCTCTTTGACCAGCCCCAGTTCCTTGCGGGCAACTCCCTCAAGGTAGCGCCGGTCGGATCGCAGGGATTCGATTTCCTTGCGCAATTCCAGGTTGATGGCTTCGATGCGCCGGACCTCCGCCTCCAGGGCGGCCTTTTCCCGGTTGGCCTGAACCCCGCGCAGGATGCCCCGCTCGCCGAACAAGGCCGCAGCCAGCACCAGCAGCAGCAACAGGCCGGCCCAAAGGGGAAACCTGCTGGAAGGCTCGGGGATATCGACTTCGGGGGTGGACATGGGATCAGTTCCTTGCTCCCCCGGGGCCGGAGAAGACTAGCGCACAGCGACCAGGGGCCGCAATTTCTCCAGTTTTTTCGGCCCAATCCCTTTGACCCGGAGCAGGTCGTCGACGGCGGTGAAGGGCCCTTGTTCGGTCCGGTAGGCGATGATCTTCTCGGCGGTCACCTTCCCCACCCCCGGCAGTGCAATCAACTGGTTGGCGGTCGCCTGGTTGAGGTTGACAGGCGCCTGGGCCTGGGAGCCTGAAGGGATCGACGCTCCTGCGGCCGCGGCCGGAACCGGCCCCACCGCCAGCATGACCAGCACCATAACATAAAGCACCAGCAGTTTTTTCACAATCCCCCTCCGCGACGAAAAAGTTTTTCCCCAAAAACCCCGCCCGCACCTCGATTGACCGAAACCAATTAACACAATTAAAATTTCAGCACAATGAGATTGTGAAAAAAACGGGGGAAGCGCACGCGCTCCCCCCGTCGGGATGTCCAATCGGTCCGGTCGTTCAGATGAAGCGTCCGTTCTTGAGAAATTCCCTCGCGACAACGGCTGGATCTTTTTGGGCGGCCTGGGTCTCGAGAGCTTTCATCGCCTCCAGCGACAAGGCACCACCCAGCTTGTTGATCAACCGTGCGAGCGCGGGGAACTTTTTCAGGGTGTCCTTGCGCACGACCGGTGCGGCCTGGGCGGCCATGCCGGAGGGGGCGAGGCGCTGGTCGTCGAAGCCGAAGGGATCGAGCCAGACCAGGTTGAGATTCTGGTTGTAGCCCGACTTGACCGACTGGTAGAGGGCCTGGGGATCACTGATCGGCGCGGCTTTGAGTACCTGGGCCTGGCCAATGCCGGTATAGTCCACCACCATGTCGAGATCGGCTTTAAGAATCGCCTGATGGGCCGTGGCCAGATCGTTGAACTTCACCACTTTCACCGTAGTCCCGGTGCGTTCGGTGATCAGGATCGAGAGGATCTGGGCCAGGATTTCCTGCTGCAGGGAGCCGGCAGCTCCCACATGGATGGTTTTGCCGACACAGGCCCGCGCGGGGTGGGGCATCAGCCCCCCTATCAGGACCAGCATCAGTGCGGCGAAGTAGACCGGTTTCAATCTGGGCATCGCTTTCCTCCTGGACTGCAGGGGTCTTCGGAACAAGCGTCCGCCACCCCCCGGGGGTTAGTGATAATTTTCGCTGTCGTCCTGCAGGTGCAGGGCGGCGGGCTCGACGGGACCAAAACGCTCCTCGTAGATCCGCAGATTCTCCTGCCAGGCATGCAGCAGGCGTTTGAAATGTTTGGGCGAAGTGACCACCCGGCTGCGCACCTTGGCCCGCGGGGCCTGAGGCTGTACGAAAATGAAGTCGAGCACGAATTCGGTGTCGGTATGATTGACCACCGCCAGGTTGGCATAGACCCCCTGGGCCTGGTCTTCGTCGATCTGGATCTCGAGCCTGATTTCTCCGGGCTTCTGCTCCGACACGCAAGCCTCACTTCTGTTGGGGTGGAGAATGGGCCCGGAACCTATGACCGGACAACGACTTCCATATTAACCCAATCAGCGCAAAAAGAGCCAGTGAATTAGGGTGATGACGTAGATGCCCAGCAGCAGCGTCAGGTTGAGCGCCGCCGCAGGCAGAAACCCCCGCCCCCCAGCCCCTCCCCTGGCCATCTTCCAGGCGCCGGTCAGGCCGGCGAGGTACCCCCCTGTCAGCAGCAGGAGGGCTACCCATTTGAGCAGATCGATGGGAACCAGAACCCCGGGAGGGGGAACCACCTGCATGACGTTGACCGCGAGGTAACTGCGCACCCCGCTCGGGTCGGCCAGCACCAGGGGGAGAAACACCCCCTTGGCATTGAGCTTGACCAGGGCCAGCACCAGATGGGCAGCCAGCAATAAGGGGACCAGGGGGAGGGTCAAGCGACCCAGGCAGGCCCAGAATCCCTCGCTCTGCCGGGAAGGGGGCAGCGCGGAGGGAGGCGCCAAGGAGGCCCCGTCCACATCGGCCACCTGCACCCCGCTCAGCCGCAGCAACAACCAGCCTGGGAGCACCAGCAGCAGCGGCAACCCCAGTGAGACCCAGAGCGCGGCCAGCAGTTCGAACCCGGCCACCTGCCAGCCGAGGACTTCGGCGGCCCGCTGCGGCAGCCACAGCAGTGCCTCTCGCAGGTCCAGGTAGACCTTGCTGAAGTTGGCGGTCAGCAGCCCCAGCAACACGACGAAGAAGAAGGCTTCGGAGGGCCGCAGGCCCCGCTGACCGAAATCCCCGAGCCAGGAGCGACGCCCGAGCAGGATGTTGCCTTTTTCGCAATTCTGCAGGCAATGCAGGCAGAGAGTGCAATCAGCGCTATCCTGCAGTTGGGCCGGAACCAGCCCGGCCGGGCAGTCCCGCCTGCGGGAAGGCCAGAACAGTTGCGCCCGCCCGAAGCTGAGCCGCCGCCATTGCTCTGCGCCACTGATGCAGTCCTGGCTGTCGCAGGCGGCGCAGGTCTCCGGGCATTTGACCCGCAATTGCAGCGGGGCGACCCGGGCATAGAGTCCGAACACGGCCCCGGCCGGACAGAGCAGGCTACAGAAGGAGCGTTTGCGAAACAGCAGTCCGAGACCAAGTGCGGTGGCCAGCACCAGGACCAGCAATACGGCAGTGTAATCCGGGTAGCGATGGATGGCCAGCAGATAGACAGCGACCTGCAGGGCGACCAGAGTCAGGGTCACGGGAATGAAATTGTCGAGCCAGCGCGGCAGCGGCCAGCCGAGGCCCATGCGGGCCACGAGGCCATTGAGCCACCCCAGTGGGCAGACTGTGCACCAGGCCCGGCCAAGCACCAGTGCCAGGGGCACCACCCCCATCATCCAGAGCACCCAGAACAGATAGGTGGCCAGGTTGGTGTACATCAAGGGGTCGCTCACCGCCACGCCGGGAATGCCGTGATGATGCCAGCCCGCGGCAATCATTGCCAGCAACACCAGCAGCCCGGCTATCTGCAGCAGGCGCCAGGGCCAGGCTGAATGCAGCAGTGATGCCAGGCCCCGGAACCGGGTCAGATCCCTCAGCACCGGGCACCTCCGCGGGTCGGCCTGCGGCTAGCGATAGACACTGTCAGGTGCAACCTGTTCTCCCTTATCGTTGCGGTAGGTGGTGGGCTGACCTGTGATCATCTCCAGGGAGCGGGCGGCCCATTCCCGCACGACCACCACTTCGTCGGCGAGGGCCGATCGCAACGGGGAGACGGCCGCCGCCGTACCCAGCGGGCCCAGAGCCATGGCAGCGTGCATCCGGATCCGCTCATCGCTGTCGACCAAAGCTGCCAACAGGATCGACTCGGCGCGGGAATTCTTGAGTTTACCCAGAGCGAGAATCGCCTCGACCCGGGCCCCCCCCTCGGCTTGCGCCAGCAGCGCTTCCAGTGCCCGTGGATCGGCGATATCCCCCAGGGCTCGCACGGCCCCGGCGGCAGCCGTTGGGTTGGCCTTGTCGAGGAGGGCAATCAGGGGATCCACTGCGGCCTGGTTCTGCTTGATCAAGGAACGCACGGCCAATTTGCGCACTTCCGGGTCGGGATCGTCCAACGCACCGAGCAGAGCCGGCACCGCGGCCGGATCGCCGATTTCACCCAGCGCCCAGGCGGCAACGTAGCGCCTGGTGTAGCTCCGGTCAGCCAGGACTCGGGTGATGGCCGGCACCGCCTGGGTCACCTTCTGGTTGCCCAGCGCGGCGATGACATGTTCCCGGAGGTTGGCCGAGTCGGCTTCGACATGTTCCAGCAGCACGGGCACCGCGGCTGGCCCGGCTTCGAGCACCATGGCGTAAACCTTCGCATTGAGCGGCCGGTTCTCCTCCCCCAGCATTTGGACCAGAGTGCGGATGGCGGCCGGATCACCGCCACGGGCCCGCCCCTGCAGGGCATCCAGGTCGACCGGGCCGGACGGTTGGCAGGCCGTCAAATTGAAAAGCAGCAGCAGGGCCAGGGAAATCCAGACTTGCATTACCACACCTTGGTCACGGTGATGTTGACCTCCTTGAGAATCTCCCCGGTCTTGAGCACCACGGCGGAAGGCTCGATGGTTCCCTGGTCGTAGCGGCCGTAAAGGTCGCCCAGTTTGGGGGGACCGCCGAACTTGTCCCGGGCGGCAAGATAATAGGTGCCCCCGGCGGGAAGAAAGATCTGGTAGCGGCCGTCGGGGCCGGTTTTTTCCGAGACGTACTTGGGCCGCTCGGACATCTGCACATGGTCGTAGACATGCACCCGGGCCCCCTCCACCGGTTTACCTTCGCTGTCGGTGATCAACCCGGACAGCCCGGTGTCGGTAACCTGCGCCTCCTTGGTCAACTGCCGCACGTCCCCCACCTTGGGTGGCGCGACGATGGTAATTTCGCTCCCCCCCTTGCGAACGCTGATGGTGATGAATTCGCTCTTGTGGTCCCCGGCCACCACGGGGCCAGACGTATCACCATTGGCCCGGCGCCGCACCACGGCAATATAATCTCCCTCCGGCAGGTCGATGGCGAAGGCCCCTTCCGGTCCGCTGGCATCGGTCATGGCGAAAGCCGGGCCGTACAGGTCGGCCCCTTTCTGGTAGAGGTAGACCCGCGCCCCCTCGAGGGGGGTCAGAATGGTGCCGCGCACCTGCCCGTGGGAGGTCCCGCCGGCGCCACTGCCGCCAGTTTCGGCGGTGCACCCGCCGAGGCCCAGAGCCAACATTGTCAAGCCAATCAACCACCGTCGCACGTCTGCAACTTCTCCAATCGTCTGGGCTACCTTGACTTGGGCAGCAGTTCAAGCCGTTCCAGGGTCGTGGAAGCGAAATGTTCCCGCAGGGTGTGATCCATGATCGCCAGGCCGAATCGGGCCGCCTGCTCCGGCCCAGGGTGAAAGACGAGATCATGGGGATCGTTGGTATCCAGGGCGCGCCGCAAGACCACCGTCCAGTAACCGCCGGCATGACGGCTGTGGGCCCGTACGTCGGCTCGGTAACCGGCGGGTCGCTCCACCAGAAAGCCAGGAGCCCGCGTTCCCGGCGGTCGAAATTCCTTGCCCAAGGGCGCGCCTTCGCTATCATAGAGGGGGCGATCCCCTGGGGTAAAGGGGAAAGCGCTGCCGCCATCACGGACCGCCAGAGAGTTTTCCCGGAACAGGTCCCCGGGCAGATCGCCGTGCATCCCCTGGTCGTCCAGATAACGGTCGTCGGCAAAACCAAAGCGGCCGGTGCGCCCCGCCTTCCAGTGCCACAAGTCCAGGCTGGGCCCGGGCCTGGCCAGCTTCATCTTGCTCACGGCGTGAAAATTGGCCCCGGAAACGCCAAAGTTGTCGATATGGCAGGCCATGGAACAACTGAAGCGGGGAAACTCTTCGGCCCCCGCCCAGAACAATCCCAAACTATCCTCAAGTGCCCCGGAGTTGCTCCACTCGGCACCGTCGAACTGCCATTCCATCATGGCGTCGTCCTGAGTGGCGTCGACCCAGGAAAGCCTCAGGTAGAGATCGGTGTCGGTGTAGAAGGCCCGCAGGTCGACCTCGATGGGGGTCGGCAGGGTGGCACCGTGGTGGCAGGCAGCGGTGGTGGCATGCACAGTGTCGTCGGCCACCTCCCCGGGAATGGTCATGCGGTGAGGACGACCACCCTTCACCGTGACCAGCCGCGGCAGGGCACTGCGCCACTCCTGCTCCGTCGGCGGTTGTTCCAGGTGCAGGGCATAGAGACGGTCCGCCGGCACCTCGCGACAGGCGGCCAAGGCAAATAGCACAAGGCAGAGAGCGACGAGGGAAGGCAACCAGCGAATCACCAATTTAATTCTCCGTTTCGGCCACAACCAACGCTGGCCAGACAGCTCTTTCGGCATCGGCCCAAAAAAAAGCAAATACCGTACCATCCCGCTAATCCTTTTTCGGCAACCCTGTGGGAAGGGAGCGGCCTGGCGGGCACTGGCCAATGGCAGAAACCTGCCAATCGGCGGACAGGTGAGAGACAAAATTCCTTCCTTCGAGTTAAAAGGGGTGCCTTGGAATGCTTGAAGGGTTTCTTTCATCCGAACAAGTCCAACTTTTCGGAGCAATTATTGCATAGAATATCGGACAAGCTTCCTTTCAGGTCCGCGCCTGCCTGGTACATAACTGCGCCGTGGACCGGCACAAGGTCTTGAATCCTTGGCGAAACTGACTTTTCCAAACCTGGTGGGGAACGCTGTTCCCTCCTGGAATCAATGGTTCATTGCAGCGTTTTCACTTGCCTTCCCCAGTGAAAAGGAGAGATTTGATGCCACCGAGACCCATCCTAGCCCTGCTGTTTGCGGCCACCCTGGGATTAACTTCCTCCCCGGCGTTGGCCGGCGAATTTATTGACATCTCGAGTCTGGCCGGCGTCGCCGACGACGGCCTGGGCAAAGGGGTCGCCTTCGCGGACATCAACAACGACGGCCTGGTGGACCTGTACGTGTCCAACAAAGGGGGCAGCAACAAACTGTACCTGAACCAGGGTGGCGGAAACTTCCTGGACATCACCGCCGACGCAGGCACCGGCATCGACCATCCGGGCTTCACCATGGGGAGCGTTTTCGGTGACTTCGACAACGACGGGCTGATCGACCTCTACCTGGCCACCGGGGGCCGGAACGAGATCGAAGCCAACCGCCTGTTCAAGAACATGGGCAACGCCACCTTCATGGATGTGACCGACAAGGCCGGGGTCGGCCTGAAGGCCTTCACCTACTCGGCGTCCTTCGTCGATTTTGACAACGACGGTTTTCTTGACATCTACTGCGCCAATTATGGCGTCGGTGCCAAAAACGTCCTCTTCCGCAACAATGGCAACGGCACTTTCAGCGATGTGACCGATGCCGCCGGGGTGGGGGACCCCTCCTGGAGCTGGATGGGGGTCTGGGCCGATGTCAACGGCGACAACTGGCCCGACCTGTACGTCGTCAATGGCCGCTACCCGGCCGGGGAACCCAACCGCCTCTATATCAACAACCGCAACGGCACCTTCACCGAAATGGCGAAAAAAGCCGGGGTGGATGACCCCCACTGGGGTCTGGGCGCCGCCTTCGCCGACGTCGACAACGACGGCGACCTCGACCTGTTCGTCTCCAACTATGTGGGGGGCAACAACCTCTATCTCAACGACGGCAAAGGGTTCTTCACCAGGGGGACGGAGCGGATCAAGGGTGGCCACGATGGCTGGGGCAAAGGCCCGACCTTCGGCGATATCGACCACGATGGCGACATCGACCTTTACGAAGGGGACTGCAAACTGGCCAATCAGCTCTACCTCAACGATGGCAAAGGCAATCTGGCCAACGTGGCCGACAAGCAGCCGGTGCTCAAGTGCGAAACCGTGCGCACCAAAGGGACGGCCTTTGCCGACATCGACAACGACGGCGACCTCGATCTCTACGTGATCAACTGGGGCGCCCCCAACAAAATGTTCGAGAACAAGCAGAACGACCGCAAGTGGCTCAAGGTCAAGCTGAGCGGCACTGTTTCCAATCGTGACGCCTACGGCGCCAAGGTCAGGGTCTACGTGGCTGGCAGCAGCAAACTGGTCGCCATGCGGGAATTGCGCTCGGCCACCGGGTTCTGCGCTCAGGAGCCCCAGGTGCTGCATTTCGGCCTCGACAACGGCCGGAGCTACGACCTGGTGGTGACCTTCCCCAGCGGCATCGAGGTAAAGACCAGCGGCGTCCAGACCGGCAAACTGCTCGAAGTGACCGAGCCTCGCAAAACTGCCCGGCGCTGATTTCCTCTACTCAATATTTGCCACGCAGGGCTGTCCGGACCGGGCGGCCCTGCTTTTTTTCTGGCTGAAATCCGGCACAAAGATTGCTCTGAGACCTGGGGATTTCAGCCACTTCTGTTTCGCAGCGGAGACCATGGAACCAACACCGCAACTCGACCGTCGCACCTGCTGGGGGATGTTTTTCCTCTGCATGGCCACCCTGATGTACGAACTGATCCTGACCCGGATCTTTTCGGTGCTGATGTGGTATCACTTCGCCTCCATGGCCATTTCCCTGGCCCTGTTCGGCATGGGGGTGGCGGCCCTGACCGTCTACCTGCGCCCGGCCTGGTTTCCGCAGGAGCGGGTGCCATTCCTGGCCTCCCGCTTCGCCGCCCTGTTCGGCGTCGCGGTGGCGCTGTTCTTCGCCATCTTCGTGCTGTTCCGGTTGCAACCGCTCTTCGGTTTCAAGGTCCTGGCGTTTTTCCATCAACCCTTCTACCAGCCATTCCAGCAGGGTTTCTACGATCGGGCCCTCCCCACCGGTTTGCTCACCGGCCTGGCAGGGCTCTACCTGATCACCGCCCTCCCCTTCTTTTTCAGTGGGTTGAGCGTCACCCTGCTGCTCAGCCGTCACCTGAGCGGCATCAACCGCCTTTATTGCTGGGACCTGCTCGGAGCGGGGGCCGGCTGCCTGTTGATCATCGCCGCCCTCAAGCTGCTGGGAGGCATCACGGCCATTCTGGCCATCGCCCTGATCGGCCTGCTTTCCGCCCTGCTGCTGATGCCCACCGGCACCTCCTCCATCCATCGGGCCGGCCTGTGGGCCGCAATGTTGCTGATGGTGGCGGCGGGAGGGGTCAACCTGGCGACCGATTTCGCGGAAATCCGCTTCGTGCGCGGCCGCTACGAGCCGAACCTGCTCTGGAGCAAATGGAACTCTTTTTCCCGCCTGGCGGTCTACCCGACCCAGGCCCAGGAAATGGACCAGGGGTGGGGCCTTTCCCGCACCTATCGGGGGCCGATCCCTGAGCAACTCGGCATGGTGGTGGACGATACCGGTTACACCTCCATGTTTCGCCGCGACGACGAACGTTTTCGCGAGTATTTCCGCGCCAACGTACTCGCCCTTCCCTACACCCTCTATCACCAGCCGACTTCCCTGATCATCGGCCCCGGCGGCGGCAAGGACGTATTGGTAGCCCTGGCCATGGAGTCGCGCCATGTCACTGCGGTGGAGATCAACCCCTTGATCGCCGAGGCAGTCAACCAGCGCTTCGCCCCTTTTACCGGAGCCCTGTACGACGATCCGCGGGTGGAACTGGCCCTCGACGAGGGGCGCAGCTTCATCCGCCGCTCGCCGCAGCGCTACGACCTGATCCAGGCCTCGGCGGTGTTCGGCCGCAACGCTCCGGCGGCCGGCGCCTTCACCCTCTCGGAAAACAACCTCTATACCGTCGAGGCCTTCCGCGACTACTGGAACCACCTCACACCTGACGGAATCCTGACCATTTCCCGGTTCATCTTCGAGCGGGAGACCCTGCGGCTGGTCTCCCTCGGCCTGGCGCTGCTGCAACAGGAGGGGGTAAGCGATCCGGCCGCCCACCTGGCGGTGATCAAGGAGCGGGGCCTGGCCAATTTCATGCTCAAGCGCTCCCCCTTCACCCCGCAGGAAATTCAGCAGTTGCGGGAAACGGCCAGGGCCCGGGCATTCGAAGTGGTCTTCCTCCCCGACCAGCGCAGCGGCGACAGCCCCTATGCCCGCCTGATTGCCACCGGGGGGAGTGAGGATTTTTATCAAAGCTTCCCCTTCGACATCCGCCCCACCGACGATGACCGGCCGTTTTTCTATTACATGTTCAAACCCCAGGATTTCGTGCGGCTGCTCGGCTTTCCGGAGCAGAGCAACTTCGAGGACCGGGCGGTTTTGATGCTGCGCAACCTGCTGGTGGTGGTCAGCCTGTTCGTGGCCCTGTTCCTGCTGCTCCCTTTGATCATCGCCAGCCGGGGCAGGCAACCGGCACCGGGGCGCGGTTGGCGCAACCTCTACTTCGCCTGCCTGGGGCTGGGCTTCATGCTGGTGGAGATCGGCCTGATGCGCCGCTTTGTTCTCTTCCTCGGCCCGCCAATCTACTCCCTGGCGGTGATCCTCTGCACGGTGCTGGTCTGCTCAGGCCTGGGCGCGCTGCTGGCGGGGCGAATTCCGCCCGGACGGGAGAAACGGGTCCTGCCGATGATCCTCTTGGCACTGGTTTTGCTCACTGGAATCACCATATTGACCCTGCCGCCGCTGCTGCAGATGGGGATCACCGCGCCGCTGCCGCTGCGCTGCCTGCTGACGGCGGCGATTCTGGCTCCCCTGAGTTTGCTGCTCGGCATGCCGCTGCCCCTGGGGATGCGCCTGTTCCACCCGGACAGCGCCGAAGTTGCCTGGAGTTGGGGGATCAACAGCGCCACCAGCGTGCTCGGCACCATCCTGGCGGTGATCCTGGCCATGAATTTTGGTTTCAACCTGACCCTGCTGGGCGGGATGGCCGTCTACCTGGTCGCCTTGGCGCCGGTGCTGGCCTACCGGTCGGCACCTCACCTGGCCCCGACCCATTGACCTCGCAAAGGACGACTTCTTGACCCGACGCCTTCTCATGACCTTGCTCCCCCTGCTGCTTCTGCTGGCCGCCTGCGACCGCGGCGAAAGAGGCCTGAGCGGCAGCATCATGTTCGGCGACCGGCCACTGGCCGGCGCCCAGGTGGAAATCTACCTGCGGGGGGAAAAGGATCGCAGCACCCTCCCCTTTGCGGTCACCAACAGCGACGACCGGGGCGGCTATCGCATCAGTCTGCCGCCGGGCCGCTATTATGTCATCGGCAAGAAAAGGGAAGAGCTCCCCGGCGGTCAGGTGCGCATGCTGATGGCCGAGTGCCCGGCCAACCCCCTCGAGGTCGCCGCCGGCCTGACCAGTGTTCCCCCTTTCAGCCTGCGGGAGATGGGGCGGGACGGCGGCCTTGCTCCCGACGCCGACACCTACCTTCAAGGGCGAATCATTAACGAAGGGGCACCGGTGGCGGAAGCCTTCGTCTATGTCTACAGCGCCGATGCCACTGGGCTGATGGGGCCCTCTTACGGAGAGGCGGTGCAGAGCGACGCGGAGGGGAACTTCCGCATCAACCTGCCCGCCGGGCAATGGTACCTGGCGGCGCGCAAACGGGCCGACGGAGCGCGCATGGGCGAACCGGCCCCGGGGGACCTCAACGGCAGCTTCCCGGGCAATCCGGTGACCCTGGCCAAGGGAAAAACCCTGGATCTGGGGGATTTCCCCCTGACCGTGGTCGACGCCAAGCTCCAGGCCAAACGCCAGGCGGAAGGGAAATTCCTGCGCACCGACACGGCCCTGCGGGGCCGGGTCACCGATCAGGATGGACAACCCCAGGCCCGGGTCTACGTCTTCGCCTACGCCGACAGCCGCATGGTGGGCAAACCGGCCTTCATCTCCGACCCTACCGACGCCGAGGGGCGCTACACCCTCTACCTCGGGCAGAGCGGTACTTACTACATCGGCGCCCGCAGCACCTTCGGCGGCCCCCTTGAGCCGGGGGAATGGGTCGGCACCTTCGACGGCCGGGCCGACCACGGGGCCAATGCGCCCCAGGGCAAGATCACGGATTTGGCCGACATCATCGTCCGGGAGGTCTGGTGATGCGGTGGATGCTGACCCTGCTTCTGCTGCTGGCGGCCGATGGAGTTCATGCCCAGAGCCTGACCAAGGACACCCGCTGGCAGGGGACGCGGCAAGTAAAGCAGACGGTCCGGGTCGAACCCGGAGTCGTACTGACCATCGCCCCCGGGACCAGAATCGATTTTGCGCCGGGCAGCGGTCTCGAAGTGGCGGGGAGCCTGCGGGCGGAAAAGGTCCATTTCACCGGCCTCGGTTGGCTGGGCCTCAGTCTCAAGGGAAGCAGTGGCAGCCAGCTCAGTGACTGCACCATCGAGGGGGCCCGCACCGGCCTCACCATCCTCGCCGGTTCCCCCCAGCTGCAGCGGCTGTTGCTGAAAAACAATGATGTCGGGGTGGAGTTGCGCCAGAAGACCGACGCCCGGCTCAGCGACAGCCGGTTCATGGGCAACCGCAAGGTCGGCCTGTTCGTCAAGGACGGCAGCACCGCCCGGATTACCGGCAACCGCTTCGAGAACAACGGCAAATACGGCGCTTACGTCTACCACGCCGAACCGGCCGAGTTCAGCGGCAACCAGTTCAGCGGCCATGCCACCGGCCTGATGATCAGCCATTACGGCAGCGATCCGCTGGTGCAGGGCAACCGCTTCAGCGGCAACGAGGTCGCCATCCTGGTCGACCGGGCGGCCCGCCCGACGCTGCGGGGAAATCTCCTGCAGGAGAATGCCACCGCCCTGCACTGCTACCGCCGCGCCGACCCGCTGGTGGAGGGCAATCGCTTCGAAAACAACCGCCTGGGGACCCTGGTGGCCTTTTCGTCCTACCCGCGGCTGCAGGGCAACGATTTTGTCGGCAACAAACTGGCCCTGCGCCTGGAATATCAGTCCTCCACCTGGGAGACCGAACGGGGCGCCGCCACCCGGGCGGCAGAGAGCGGCGCCCAGGGGGCCTTCGGCAAGGGGGAACGGCCCGAGGTGGGAGAAGAACAGCGTCGCCCCGAACAGCTTACTGGACTGGTGGAGGCCCGTGACAACTGGTGGGGGGAAGCCGGCACCCGGGAACTGGAGCAGATCGGGCTCGACGGCAATCCCTCCTTCATCGCCGATGGCCGCGACACCCCGACCTTTCTGGAGGCAGGAAAAAGCTACCCTTTGGACCGGGTGCAGTTCGCCCCCTGGAGCAAGATTCCTCTGACTCGTGAGATGCAACCATGATCCGCTTTTTTCTGCTTCCGAGCCTGCTGCTGAGCCTCTGCGCCAGCGGCGCCCTGGCCGCCTCCGGGGTCAAGGGGCGGGCGGCCTGGCGTGGTGAACTGGTGCCGGATGTCCGGGTCTCGGCCTACCGCAGCATCGCGCACATCGCCGCCGGCAAGGTTGTCGCCGTATCCGCACCGGCCGGGCTCGACGGCACCTATCGCCTCGACCTCGCGCCGGGTGACTATTACCTGGTGGCCCGGGATTTCACCGGCCCGCCCCGCCCCGGCAAGCACTTCTGCTACTACAGCGGCGCTCCGGTGCGGGTGGTGGCAGGCAGCTACACCAACGTCGGCTTCAACCTGATCCGCATCCCCGAGGAGGCCCCGCCCCAGGGCGCGCCGGCATCGGGGCTGCGCGGGGAGATCAGCTTCCAGGGAGAGCCGCTGGAGAAGGCTTACCTCTACGTCTACAAGGACCCGAGCAAGGATTTCAAAGCTCCCCCCTATTTCCTGCAGCCGGTGGAAAAGGGGAGTTTCCGCCTGCGCCTGCCCCCCGGGGAGTATTACCTGCTGGTGCGCAAGCGGGCCAAGGGGGGGCAGTTCGGTCCCATCGAGATCGGGGACTATTTCAACTATTATTACGGCAACCCGGTGCGCATCGCCGCCGGGGAGGTGCGGGAGGTCAAAATCGAAGCCATCACCCGCCTCTCCATGCTGGAGGAAGATGAGGAAACCGCCCCCTTCCAGGGTGTCCAGGGCCGGGTTCTGGGCCCGGACGGCAAACCCAGGGCCGGGCTCTACGTCTGCGCCTACCGCAGCGCGACCATGACGGGCACCCCCGACCACATTTCCCAGCCCACGGCCGCCGATGGCAGTTTCCGCCTCTCCCTGCCCGGACCGGGCACCTACCACCTGCTCGCCCGGGCCCAACTTGGGGGGCCCGCCGGGGAAGGGGAATATTATGGTAAATTCAAGGGGTCCGGCAATCATGCCCTGACCCTCGACAAGAAGACGCCGATTCGCGAGGTAATCATCCATGTGGCGAAGAATCCCGCTCCCTGAGGTCGCACTGCTGCTGATGCTGCTGGCCCTGGCGCCGCTGCGGGCGCTGGCCGAGGAACCGACCATCCTCTCCGGGGAAACCCGCTGGAGCGGCGAGGTCAAGTTGAGCAGAGCTGTCCAGGTCAACCAGGGCGCCACCCTGATCATCGCCCCCGGTACCCGGATCAGGCCGGCCAAGGCCGAGGCCCGGCTGCTCATCCGGGGACTGCTCAAAGCCCAGGGAACCAGCGCCGCCCCCATCGTCTTCGCCGGCACGGCCGACTGGCAGGGGATCGAGTTCTACGAATCCGACCCGGCCTCCATCATCGAACAGGCCCGCTTCGAAAAGGCCGCGACCGCCATCAGCAGCCTTTCGGCCAACTTCACCGTGCGCGGCTCGACTTTCCGCAACTGCGGCACGGCCATCAAGCTGTTGCGGGAGGCGTCCCCATTGATCGAAAGCAGCACCTTCGCCGACAACCGCATCGGCATCGACAACGAAATGAAATCGGCCCCGACCATCCGCGGCAACCGCTTCAGTGGTCACAAGGAGACCGCCATCCTCGCCTCCCACAACGGCACCGGGCCGATCGAGAATAACCATTTCGAGAAAAACCGCCAGGGAATCGGCCTGATGCAGCGTTTTCAGGACCGCATCACCGGCAACCGCTTTGTCGAAAACGGCACCGCCATCTTCTGCAATCAGACCCAGGCAACCCCCCTGATTCGCAACAACCAGTTCGAAAAGAACGACCTGGCCCTGGTCAATTTTTCCTTCTCCTACCCGCTGGTGGAACACAATCGCTTCAGTGGCAATCGCATTGCCATCCGCAACGACCATTTCGGCTCCCCCCTGGTCAGCCACAACAGTTTCACCAATAATGAGACGGCCCTTTCCAACCAGCGCAAATCCAATCCGAAGTTGCAGAAGAATCTGTTGAAAAAGAACGGTCTGGCGATCTTCTGCGACTATTCCAGCTATCCGCTGGTGAAGCAGAACAATTTTGTGGACAATACCATGGCGGTGAAACTGGGGGATTTCCAGAGCGCCGACTGGGAAAAAAAGGCGGGTTCGAAGAAGATCGTCATGGAAAAAGCCCAGGAGCGGCAAAGCCAGAACCCCCTGCTGGCCAAGGCGCCGACCCAGTTCGAGGATTTCGTCGACGTGCGCGACAACTGGTGGGGTGCGGCCACAGCCGAGTTGGCCCGCGCCGGGGCGGAGGGGAACCTGCCGTTCTTCTATGACCGCCAGGACAAACGCACCGTGACCTACGAGGGCTTTGGCAAGGAGGCCTATCTGCTCGACCGGGTGCTGTTCCACCCCTGGCTCAGCGCTCGGGTCGCCGACGCCGGCCCCAAGGAGGCGCCATGACGCGGATTGTCATCTGGCTGCTGCTGATTCTCGGCTGCACTGAGGCTTTTGCCGCCAACGTCGCGGGGCGGGTGGTGGAAGGGGACCAGCCTTTGCCCGGCATGCGCGTGGCCGCCTATAATGGTCTCGATTTTTCTGGAACTCCGCTGGCTGTCTCCCCCCCCAGTGATGCCGACGGCCGCTACCAGTTGGAACTCTCCCCCGGCCTCTATAGCCTCTTCGCCCGTGACGAGACCGGCAGCCGTTTCGCCTTCTGCGGCCGCAACCCCGTGGCGGTGGCGGCGGAACCGGTCTGGGCCGGGCTGCAGGCCGTGCCGGTGGTGGCGGCGACCAGCCAGCCCTACGATGATCCCGACAGCGCCGCCATTACCGGCACTGTGACCTTGGGGGGCAAACCGCTGGCCGGTGCCTATGTCTACCTCTATCTCGACGCCGCCGAAGACCTCAAGGGGCAAGGCTACCGCATGTCCGCTCCCACCGGTAACGATGGCCGTTTCAGCTTCGATGGCCTGCCCGAAAGCGACTATTTCCTGGTGGCACGCCAGCGAGACAGCGGCGCCCGGGTCGGCCCGGTGCGGGAGGGGGATGCTCTCGCCATCTACCCCGGCAACCCCGTCCACGCCCGCACGGGCCAACAGTTGACGGTCAGCATGGAGGCGGTGCGCAAGGTGCAGGACGGCAAGGAGAGCGAGACCATTTCCCGGGCCACCGGCATGGCGATCCGCGGCCAGATCCTCGATCGTCAGCGCCGGCCGGTGGCGGGACTGCATGTCTTCGCCTACACCGACCGGGTGATCGGTCACAAGCGCCCGGAGGCCCTTTCGGCCCCCACCGGCCCCGATGGCCGCTTCATTGTCCATCTGCGGCAACCGGGAACCTTTTACATCGGGGCTCGCCAGGAGTACGGCGATTCCCCGGCGCCAGGTGAACTGTTCGGCATGTACGACGCCAGTGCCGACCATGGCCTGGAAGTCGCCCCCGGACAGAGCCACGACGACATCCTGATCCTGGTCGAACCGGTGACCCTGGACTGAAACCGAGGCAGCCGATGCGTCCCTTGTTCCCAACCCTGCTGCTGTTGCTGCTGACCGCCTGCAGTCTGCCAAGCCCGGCCCCGCCGGTGCTGGAACTGGAGGATGCGGTGATCCGCGATGAGCAGGTCTGGGGGGGCGAGGTGCGGATCCGGGGGATCGTCACGGTGAAGAAGGAAGGGCGCCTCACCATCCTGCCCGGAACCCGGGTGGTCTTCGCCCCTCTCGACCGCGACGGAGACGGCATCGGCGACGGAGAACTGCTGGTGGAAGGGGCCCTGGTGGCCCGCGGGACGGCGGCCCAGCCGATCCTGTTCACCAGCGGGGCGGAAAAACCGAAAAAAGCGGACTGGAAATTCCTCTATCTCGATTTCGCCCGCGAGGCGCAAATCGAATACCTGATCTCCGAATACGCCTTCAGCGGGGTGCAGATCCATTTCTGCAAAGCGCGGGTGGCCAACTCCGTATTCCGTTACAACATCGATGGGCTGCGCTTCTCCACCGTCAACCTGGAGGCGACGGGCAACCTGATCCATGACAACACCCACGGAGTACGCTACGAGGAGCGCCGGGGCACCGCCCATCTGCATCACAACACCATCCGGGATAACGACATCGGCATCTTCCCCGTCACCCGGGGGGAGGACCGCTCGCTGTTCGAATACAACAACATCACCGGCAGCCGCCAGTACCAAGTGAAACTCGGTCTGGAGCAGGCAGGTGATGTCACCCTGCCCCGCAACTGGTGGGGCAGCAACGATCCGGCAGTCATCGAGTCAAGCTTTTTCGACCACCGCTTCGATGCGACCCTCGGCCGGGTCAGCGCCCCCCAGCCCCTGGCCGCGCCAGTGGCGCCGGCGGGCCCCGCAGGAGTCAAGCCATGAGTATCGACCGCCGCCAATTCATTCTCGCCAGCCTGCGCGCCGCCCTGGCCGCGGCCGCCGCCGGCGCCGTCCCCGCCCTCTGGCTCCCCCGTCCCGCCGCCGCCACCTCCCCCGGGCCGCTGGTGGCCCTGCGCAAGGGGGGGGATATCCCCCGCCTGGTGGATGAGGTGCTGGCCGCCCTGGGCGGGATGAAACAGTTCGTCAAAACCGGCGAAACCGTGGTAGTCAAACCCAACATCGGCTGGGACCGCACGGTGGAACTGGCTGCCAACACCCACCCGCTGGTGGTACGCCGGGTGGTGGAGCACTGCCTGGAGGCGGGCGCGAAAAAGGTCCAGGTCTTCGACCGCACCTGTAACGACCCGCGCCGCTGCTACGTGGCCAGCGGCATCCAGGAGGCGGTGGAAGGGTTGCGCGCCGACCGCGTCAGCGTGGAGCACATGGAGCGCCGGGCCTACCAGGATCTGGACATCGGCCAGGGGGTGGAGCTGACCAGCTGGTCCTTCTACCAACCGGCGCTGCAGGCCGACCGCTTCATCAACCTGCCCATCGCCAAACACCACTCCATCTCCCGCCTGACCCTGGGGATGAAGAACATCATGGGGGTGATCGGCGGCAACCGCGGCACCCTGCACCGCCGCCTGGAGGAGTCCCTCGCCGATATCAACAGCGTGGTCCATTCGGACCTGACCCTCATCGACGCCACCCGCATCCTGGTGGCCAACGGCCCGCAGGGGGGACGAATTGAAGATGTCCGCCAGACCGAAACCCTGATTGCTTCTGCCGACATCGTCGCCGCCGATGCCCTGGCCACCACTCTTTTCGACCTCAAGCCGGAGGATATTCCCACCCTGGTCACCGCCGCCCGACGGGGGCTGGGAGTGATGGACCTCGCCAAGATTCGCCGGGCATGAGAACGCGGCCGTTGCGCCGGTGGCGCCGCGCCACCCAATTACTGGCCCTGCTCGGGGTGATCTGGTTGTTTCTGCAGACCGACTACCAGGGGCAGGACGAGCTCGCCTTCCCCGTGGCCCTGCTGTTTCGTCTCGATCCCCTGGCCGCTCTGGCCGCAGCCCTGGCACCGGGGGACTTCCCCTGGGGCCTGCTCTGGCCGGCCCTGCTGCTGCTCGCCTTGACGGTGGTGCTGGGGCGGTTTTTCTGCGGCTGGCTCTGCCCCCTGGGCACCACCCTCGACGGCTGCGGCGCCCTGCTCGGCGCCGACAACACCACCCCCAGGCCTCGCTGGCGGCGGGTGAAATACCTGCTGCTGTCCGGCTTGAGTGCGGCGGCCCTGGGGGGTGTGCAACTGCTCGGGGTCTTCGACCCGCTGGCGATCTTCCTGCGCACCCTGACCCTGTCCCTGTTTCCGGCCTGGAACCTGGCCCTCAACGGCCTGTTCGAGCACTTTTACGCCAGTCAGACCCCCCTTGTCTCCCCCTTGCTCGACTGGGTCTATCCCTTCGCCCGGGATTACCTGATGGCTTTCCACCAGCCGGTGTTCACCCTCGGCCTGTTCACCCTCGGGGTGTTCGTCGCCATCGCGTTGCTGGAACGCTTCGAGCGCCGCTTCTGGTGCAAGAATCTCTGCCCCCTTGGGGCCCTGCTCGGCCTGTGCGCCCGCCACGCCCGCCTGCGCCACCTGCCGGCCCCCGATTGCGGCCACTGCGAGCAATGTACCGCCGCCTGCGCCAGCGGCGCCACCAACCGCCGGCATCATCAGCCCAGCGAATGTCTGCTCTGTTTCGATTGCGCCGGCCACTGCCCCGCTGCGGAGGTCCAGCTGTTCTGGCGCCGGGCCCCGGCGACGGCGGGGATCGACCTGACCCGCCGCGGCACCGTCGGCGCCCTGGCCGCAGGCGTCCTGCTGGCGCCGGTAGTGCGCAGCGCCCCGGCCCAGTACCGCCTCGAACCACTGCTGCTGCGCCCCCCGGGGGCGCTGGCGGAAGAAGAATTTCTGCGCCGCTGCGTCCGCTGCGGCGAATGCCTGAAGGTTTGCATCGGCGCAGCCCTCCACCCGGCCCTGCTGCAGGCCGGCGCCACCGGCCTGTGGACGCCGGTGGTGATGCCCCGCATCGGCTACTGCGAATACAACTGCACCCTGTGCGGACAGGTCTGCCCCACCGGGGCCATCCGGCGCCTGCCCCTGGAGGAGAAGCGCAAGGTGGTGATCGGGTTGGCGGTGATCGAAAAGGATCGCTGCCTCCCCTTCGCCCGCGGCGAGGAATGCCTGGTCTGCGAGGAGCATTGCCCCACCGGCGAGAAGGCCATCGTCTTCGAGGATAAGGACGTGCTGGTGCAGGGGGAGGTGCGGCGACTGAAGCTACCGCAGGTGGTCAAGGAGCGCTGCATCGGCTGCGGCATTTGCGAAACCCGCTGCCCGCTGGAGGGGCGCAGCGCCATCCGGATCTTCAACGACAAGGAGAGCCGCCGGGTCGAGCAGCGTTGGGATTAGGGACCTGGCTGCAGGGTGAGGGCGCGGATCTGGTGGTCGCGGCTGCCGAACAGAATCAGCCCGGCGAAGGGCACCGGGCGGCTCTGGATCGCCCCTCCGGCCTGAAAGCTGGCAAGCAGGTCGCCGCTGTCCCGGCCGACCACCGACAGCACCCCGCCGTTATCCCCGACCAGCACCCGCCGCCCCTGTACCAGGGGGGTGCCGTAACTGGGATGGGGCAAGGCCCGGCGCCAGACAGAGGTGCCGGTTGCCAGGTCGAGGTGGTGGAGGGCGCCTGCCGCCGTGGCCAGAAACAGGGCCTCGCCGTCGATCACCGGTGCGCCGTAGAAGCAGACTTCACCCAGCGGCCGCCGCCACAGCTCCATCCCTTCCCGATCGAAAGCGGTCAGGGTCCCCTCCCGGTCCACCACCACCGACCCGACCGGCCCCAGGGCCGGCGGGGTCAACAGCGGCGCGGCCAGGCGCCGCTGCCAGAGCAGTTCTCCTTTCGGGTTCAGAACATTAAGACTGCCGTCGCCGGCGGCCAGGTAGATGCGTCCGTCGGCCACCACGGGGGTGGCCCTTAGGGGCCCGGCGGTGCCGAACTGCCAGCGCAACGCCCCGCTGGCCGCATCCAGGGCGTAGAGGGTGCCGTTCCAGGCCGGCACCAGCAGCAGATCGTCGACCCGCGCCAACCCGCCCTGACGGTGGTCATCCGCCGGCGAAGGGGCGTAGCGGAAGCGCCAGAGCACCCGTCCCCTGCCCCGCTCCAGGGCCAAGACCTCCCGCCCCCAGGTCTGCACGTAGACCCGTTCAGCATCCAGCGCTACGGCACCGTCGGCCACCTCCCCCAAATCCGCCTGCCACCGCAGCCTGCCCTTGGCATCCAGGGCGTAAAGGCGGCCATCCCAGCCGGGAATGAACGCCTCCCCGGACGCCACCATGGCGGTGGCATCGACAAATCCCGCCGTCGGCAGTTGCCAGGCCGGCTGCAGGCGCAGTCCGTCCCGGGGGCCGGTCCCATCGATCCAGGCGGGTGCCGGGGTCAGGGTCACCGTGCCGATGCCGGGATCCTGGCGGCGATCGAAGATCCCCTCGGCCACCTGCTCCGGGTCGGCACTCCCCCACCAGTTCTCCCCCAGCTGGACGTCGGCGGCATAGAAATCCCCGAGGCGGAAGTTGTCCCGGTTGAGCAGGATGTTGTTCTCCTCCACCACCGAGGTGCGGTCGCTTTCGAACAGGAAGATGCCGGCGCCGTTGCGACGGATGAGGTTGCGGCGGATCTCCACCTTGGCGTTGCGGAAGTTTATCCCCTTGCCCTGGTTGTTTTCGATGAGGTTGTGGCGCCAGGTGAAGGTCGCCTCCCCAAGGCGGCAGCCGTCGATATTGTTGTGGATGTGGCAATCCTCGACGAGGCCGCGGGTGAAATGGGCATGCAGGGTGTAGGCGCTGTCGCGGATTTCGCAGTAGCGCAGGTGGATTTCCTTGGAGAAATCGGCATGGATTTCCAGCCAGTCCCCTGGCTGGGGATGCTCGGCCGCGGAGCGGAAGCGGATCGGTGCCTCGGGGGTCCCCAGGGCGCGCAGCCGCCCTTCGATGTTGAGGGTGCCGTCCCCCAGGCCGTCCTGATTGAGGTCCTTGGGCACAAAGGCGATGTCGGTGCCGGGTTCGATGGTCAGCACCGCCCCCTTGGCGACCTTGACCTCGCCGTCGATCAGGATCGAGCCGCGCCAGACCGTATCCTCGGTGAGGACCAGATTGTGCAGTCGCTGCACCACCGGCGCCTTCGCCAAAGGGGCGCAGGCGGTCAGGGCCAGCAGAAAAACAGCGGCCAGGGCCTTTACCACATCTCCTCCACCAGGATCTCGACCCCCTTGAGGGCCTGCCCCTCCTTGACGATCACCGCGCGGTCCGGGCGCTTGTCGTAGGTGCCGTAAAGTTCACCGGGGGCCGGGGCGCCGCCGAGCTCGCTGCGGGCCACCAGGTAGTAGGTGCCGCCGCGGGGGAAGGAGAGCACGAAGCTGCCGTCCTTGCCGGTGGGCTGGGAGACGTACAGGGGGCGATTGAGCATCTGCGGGTCGTCGTAGAGCATCACCCGCAGGCCGGCCACCGGTTGTTTCTTCTTGTCGAGCACCCGGCCATGGATGCTGGTCTGGCCGAACAACTGATCGGCCAACCGCTCCACCTTTTCCGGCACCTCGAGCATCGGCAGCGCCAACCGGGCCACCGCTCCCTCCTTGAGCACCAGGGGATTGCCCGGGTAGTAGCCGATGAAGTCGCCGGCCTGCAGCGGCCCCATGGCCGCCCCGCTGTTGCGCTGGCGGGCCAGCAGGTAATAGGTGCCGGCGGGCAGGTCCAGCTCGAACATCCCCTGGTCGTCCGTCGGCCCGGCGATGCCCAGCCCCATCCCTTTGAACTGGCTGGTCAGATCGGTATAGACGTAAACCAGGGCACCGGCCAGGGGTTTGCCCTCGGCGCTGACCTGCCCGAGCACGCCGTTGGAGATCAACGCCTTCTGCTGGGGCAGCGGCAGTTTCTCCGGGACCAGGCCGAGGTTCATCTCCGTCAGGCCGGCGGCGGGAACATGCACCGGGTTGCGCCCGTAATAGGCGAACAAGCCCTCCCCCCGGGCCAGGAAATAGTAGTCCCCCGGCGGCAGCTCCAGCATGAACAGGCCGTCGGCCTTGGTGGGGAGGGAGGTTGCCGTCGGCGTGCCGGTCAGGGTGGTGGCCGAAAGAGGATAGGCCTGGACGGTCACTCCGCCGACCCCCTTGGTGTTGACGGCGGCCTTGCCGGACACCGGGGCGGCCTGGGCGCCGAGGGGGGTCAGGAGCAAAAAAAAGAGGAGCAGCGGGAGGGAGTGGCAAAAGCGCATGAAGAAACCTCACGAAAGGAGGGGCCGCGCGGAGGAGCGGCAGAAATCCGTCTGCCAACCGCCTGGCGCTGCCGGATGTCTTTCAGTTCAGCAACTGCCAACCCCAGCCAAGCAGGATGGCAATCCCCAGGCTGGAGGCCAGGAACACCCCGACCACCCGGGGCCGAAACAAACCGTAAAGGGCGATGGTGGCAGGAATGCTGGAAACGGGGCCGGCCAGCAGCAAGGTCAGGGCGGCCCCCGAGTCCATCCCCCGTTGCAGCAACCCCGCCAGGATCGGGATCAGGGGAATCTGGTTGACCGGCAACGGCAGGCCGATCAGGGCCGCCACCAGCACCGAGCCGAGGTTGTCTGCGCCGACCAACCCCAGGATCCAGGAGGGTGGAACCAGGGTCACGATCACCGCCTCGAGGAGAATGGCCAGCAGCAGGAATTTGCCGGTGAAGATGGCCGCATCGAGGGTGCGGTCAAGGATGAAATGGAGGCGGCTGTCCCGGGGGACGATGATCATGCTCTTGACCCGGATGCCGCCGGCGGCGCCGATCACCCGCGCCGGGGCGAGGCTGCCGTCGGGGTTGTAGATTGGGGCGAGGCGCACCTGGGGCCCCGCCAGGTAGCCCTGTTTCTCCAGCAGCAGGGTGATCAGGCCGGCCCCCAGGCCGAGCAGGCCGGCACCGACAAATTTGAGCAGTGCCCAGTCGGCCCCGAGGCCGCGCCAGGTCAGCAGCAGGGCGTCGGGCCCCATCACCGGGGAGGTCACCAGCAGCGCCAGCAGCGGCGCCAGCGGGGTGCCGACCATGGCCAGGGAGATGGCGATGGGGAGAATGCCGCAGGCGCACAGGGGACTGACCATACCGACCATGACCGCCAGCACCACCCCCCAACCGCCGGCGCGGCTGAGCAGGTCGCGAATCTTCAGGTCGAGCTTGTACCCCTTGATGATCCCCACCAGCAGGCAGGCCAGGAGGAAAAACCACCACATCTTGGCGATTTCCGTCCAGACCACGTCCAGCATGCGGGCGAGCAGGGATTCAGGCATCAAACTTCGACTCCTCGCTTGTCTCGGCAACGATCACCAGTTCCGCCAACGGGGCCTGGCGCAAGTCGGCCAAGGCCGCCTCCGCCGCCGGATCGCCGGCATCGAGCAGCCGCCGGCAGGCGGCGGCCCGCTCCAGGGCGGCGGGGGTCAACTCGGCAGCCACCTGGGTGCCGCCACTATCGGTCAGCAGCAGCCGATGGCGCCCTTGCGGGTCCACCTCCAGGCGCCCTTCTTCGGGCAGGCAACCGGTGACCAGGGCGATGCCGTCGACGGCGCAGGTCTCCATCTGGTAGCAGGCCCGCAGCCCCTCTTGCCCGTCGCCCAAGGCCAGCAGCGCCGCCTCTGCCAGGCGCGCCCCCAGGGTGCTCATCGGGCAGTAGTGGCCGTGCCGCTGGCGGATACGCAGGAACAGTTCGGGAATCTCGGCCATGGCGAGGGTATCGCTACGGCTGCAAACCGCGGGGTCCCCCCCGCGATTTGGCCGCGGTCAGAATTCGTAGTGATGGGGGCAGTCGGTGTCGCGGATCTCGTGATACTTGGCCGTCATGTCCGGGGTCAGGAAGCAGCGCACTTCCTTGAGCGCCCGCAGAAAGTGCTCCGTGGTGACCTGGGGAGCGTCCTGCTTGATGGCATTGACGGTGGCCCGCTTGCACAGGCTCTCGATGTCCCAGCCGACATACCCTTCGCTCAACTCGGCCAACTGGTCGCGGTCGATCCCCGGTGCCAGGTTCGGCATCTTGTCCATGTAGATGTCGAGCATGCCGCGGCGGTCGACGGCCCGGGGCGGATGGACGAAGACCTTGCGGTTGTAGCGTTTTTTCTCCTTGATCAGCGCCTGGTCGACGGTGTCGATGCGGTAGCAGGAGCCGAGCAGCGCCACCCCCGGAACCTGGTTGATGCGATCGACCTGCTCGATGAACAGGCGGCTGAGTTCCTTGTCGGCGAAGGTCGGCGGCACCGCCCGCCGGTTGCCCCGGCTCCACTCGTAGTCGCAGCCGGCCCGGGGGCAGAGCCATTCGCAGTCGGAGATGAACAGCACACAGGGTGCCTCGTGGACGGCGCAGTCGAAGGCCTCCACCAGCTCCGGCCCCTTGCCGAGCATCTCCTGGCCGGAGATGTAGACGAAGGAGACGCCGGCCTCCTTGGCGCAGGCCTCGGCGAGCATGGTGATGCCGGTGCCGAGGGGCCCCCAGAGCATCACCCCGGCAGGAATGCCGAGGTTGTGCATTTTGAGCATTTCCGGCTTCTTCAGCGGCAGGCAGACCATCTCCTTGAGGGTCTCCTTGACATCGGCATAACCGCCGATATCGTCCCAGCCCAGGACCGGGTCCCGAACCTCGTAAAAGATGTTTGCCAGTTTTCTGTGCATCGGCTCACTCCGCCGTGGAAGATGAGAAGAAAGACAACGCTAGGCCTCCCAGCATTTTAGCAACATACATGCCAGCTGCGCAAAGGCTCAGAGGTCGTTGAGCAGCCGGTAGATCTTTTGCTCCAGGTCCCAGACCGCCGCCCCCTGGTCCTCGGCCCCGGCCTCCTCGAACAACAGCCGGGCCCGGTCGAGCTGACCGTGGGCCTTGAGCAGCACCGGGGTCAGTTCCGCCTCCAGACGGATGCGGGGGATCTCTCCCACCTGCTCTTCCAGTTCCGCCAGGCCCTGCAAGGCCTGCTGCAGGCTGCGCGCTTCCGGGTCCGGTTGCTCTCCGGCAGCGGGCAGGCCGGCACAAAATGCTCTGACGTCCGCCACCACGCCGCGGTAACGCTCGGAAATACTCATGGATTGCTTCTCCTTGGATTCGGCGCCAGAGGACTCCCTGGCAATGGAATTTTCTATCTTAGGAGAAAGCCGGGGGGAAGACAACGCCAAAGCCGGAAAAAAAGTTGACTTCACCGGCCACTCGCTGCTAGCTTGATCGTCTACATCACTGATACGCCCTAGGGGAGTTTCTGACTGAGAGCCTTGCTGCGGCAAGGCGACCCTTTGAACCTGATCCGGATCATACCGGCGGAGGGAAGCGGCGCACGACATCGGGGGGATCTCCTCTGATCGAAGGCCGCCCTGTCAGCGGCCTTTTTCATTTTTCGGGGTTCTCCATGCGCATCCAGCTTAACGAACAGTGGACGGACATCAACCCGGAGACGACCCTCTTCGCCCTGCGGGAAAAGGTCAAACCCGAGGCCGACGTGGTCATCCGCAATGGCTTCCCCGCCACAGCGGACCAAGTGCTCGCCGAGGGGGACTGCATCGTGCTGATCCGCCGGGGCGAACAGCCCACGGCAGCGGAGTTGGAGGCGCTGATGGTGGCCCGCCACACCCCGGGGGTCCACAGCCGGCTCAAGGCCGCCTGCGTCGGCATCGCCGGGGCCGGCGGGCTCGGCTCGGCGGTGGCGGTGGCCCTGGCCCGTAGCGGCGTCGGCCGCCTGATCGTCGCCGACTTCGACCTGGTGGAGCCCTCCAACCTCAACCGCCAGCAGTATTTCGTCGACCAGCTCGGCCTGCCCAAGGTGGAGGCGCTGCGGCAGAACCTGGAACGGATCAACCCCTACGTGCAGGTGGTCCCCTGGCACCAGCGGCTGACCCCCGACAACATCCCCGAGCTGTTCGGCGAGGTCGACGCACTGGTGGAGGCCTTCGACGCCGCCGACCAGAAGGCGATGCTGGCCGCCACCTTTCTCGGCCGCTGCCCCGGCAGGCCGCTGGTGGCCGCTTCGGGGCTGGCCGGTTTCGGCCCCTCCAACAGCGTCACGACCCGGGCCGTGGGGCGCAACTTCTACCTGGTCGGCGACCTCGAATCCGCCGCCCGACCCGGCGAGGGGCTGATGGCACCCCGGGTCGGCATTGCCGCCCATCACCAGGCCAACGCCGTGCTGCGCCTGCTGCTGGGGGAAACCCCGGAATAACCCAAAGGATCGGATATGCAGATCACCGTCAATGGCAAGCCCCGCGACATCGGCGCCTCCGCCAACCTCGCCGCCCTGCTCGAGCACCTCGGTCTCGACCCGGCCCGGGTGGCGGTGGAACACAACCTCGACATCGTCCCCCAGGCGCAGTTCGCCGCCACGGCTCTGGCCGAGGGGGACCGGCTGGAAATCGTCCAGTTCGTCGGCGGGGGGTAAATCTTCAGAAGTCAGAAGTCGGAAGTCAGAAGTCAGAAACCCTCTCCCTTCTCTATCAAGGTGGAAATAAGATTATGGATGATTTGATCATCGGCGGACGCCGCTTCCGCTCCCGGCTCATGGTCGGCACCGGCAAATTCGCCTCCAACGCCGCCATGGTGGACGCCATGGAGGGCTCCGGCTGCGAGATCGTCACCGTGGCCCTGCGCCGGGTGGATATCGACAACCCCGCCGACAGCCTGCTCTCCCACATCGACCGGGAAAAATACCTGCTGCTGCCCAACACCAGCGGCGCCCGCGACGCCATCGAGGCGGTGCGCCTGGCCCGCCTGGCCCGCGCCGCCGGCTGCGAGCCCTGGGTGAAGCTGGAGGTGACCCCCGACCCCTACTACCTGCTGCCCGATCCCATCGAGACCTTCAAGGCGGCGGAAATCCTGGTGAAGGAAGGTTTCACCGTGCTCCCCTACATCAATGCCGACCCGGTGCTGGCCAAGCGCCTGCAGGAGATCGGCACCGCCACCGTCATGCCCCTGGGGGCGCCTATCGGCACCAACAAGGGGGTCCGCACCCGGGAAAGCATCGCCATCATCATCGAGCAGGCGATCGTACCGGTGGTGGTCGACGCCGGCCTTGGCGCGCCGTCCCACGCGGCTCTGGCCATGGAGATGGGAGCCGACGCGGTGCTGGTGAACACGGCCCTGGCGGTCACCCCCAATCCCCGGGCCATGGCCGTCGCCTTCCAGAAGGGGGTCGAGGCGGGGCGCGAAGCCTTCCTCGCCGGCCTCGGCGAGCGCCGCGAGCGGGCCGAGGCCTCGAGCCCCCTGACCGGTTTTTTGAGGGATTGACCGCCTTTTCATAGGTCCCATGGGACCTATAGGATCTATGGGACCTATGAGCTTTCTCGACTTGATCAACCAGTACGACCCAGCCCAGGTGCTCGACTCCATCGAAGGGGCCAGCGCCGCCGACGTGGAGCGGGCCCTGCACGCCGACCGGCTGCGTCCGGAGGATTTGCAGGCGCTCCTTTCTCCCGCCGCCCGCGCCTACCTCGAACCGATGGCCGCACGGGCTCACCGCCTCACCCAGCAGCGTTTCGGCAAGAACATCCTGCTCTACGCCCCCCTCTACGTCTCCAACCTCTGCACCAATGGTTGCCGTTATTGCGGCTTTTCCGCCACCAACAAGGTGCCCCGCCGCACCCTGACCCTCGACGAGGTGGAACGGGAGGCCCAGGTGCTGCACGACCAGGGGTTTCGGCACATCCTGCTGGTGACCGGGGAAGCCCAGGGGAAGCTGACCAACGACTACCTGGCCGCCTGCGCCCGCCGCATCCGCCACCTGTTCAGTTCCATCTCCATCGAGGTCTGGCCCATGGAGACCGAGGGTTACCGGCAGATGGTGGAAGCCGGTGTCGACGGCCTGACCATCTATCAGGAAACCTACGACCGGGCCCTTTACAGCGAGATGCACCCCTTCGGCAACAAGCGGGACTACGAGTTCCGCCTGCTGACTCCCGAACGGGGGGGGGCCGCCGGCATCCGCCGCATCGGCCTCGGCTTCCTGCTCGGGCTCGGTCAGTTCCGCGCCGAGGCCTTTTTCCTCGGCCTGCACGCGCTGCATATGAGCCGCCACTACTGGCGCACCCTGGTGAGCGTCTCCTTCCCCCGCATCCGCCCCGCCGACGGCGGCTTCGCCCCGCTGCACCCCGTTTCCGACCGGGACTTCGTGCAGCTGATCTGCGCCCTACGCCTGCTGCTGCCCGATGCCGGCCTGGTCCTCTCCACCCGGGAGAGCGCCACCCTGCGGGACAACCTGCTCCCCCTCGGCATCACCCAGATGAGCGCCGGTTCCTGCACCGCCCCCGGCGGCTACGCCGAAAAGGACGACAGCGGCCGCCAGTTCGCCATCGACGACGACCGCTCCCCCGAGGAAGTCGCCCGCATCATCCGCGCCCGGGGCTACGAAGCGGTCTGGAAGGATTGGGACAGCGCCTTTCTCGACAAGACCGTGCACGCCTGAGCCATGCCGGCGCCGGGGAAGGTCGACTTTTCGCTCTACCTGATCACCGACCGCCTCGGGCTCCCTCCGGGACGCTCCCTGGTGGAGGCCGTGGCCGCCGCCCTGGCCGGCGGGGTACGGGCCGTGCAACTGCGGGAAAAGGATCTTTCCCCCCGCGAGCTCTACCCCCTGGCCCGCGAGCTGCGCGCCCTCACCCGCCGCCACGGCGCCCGGCTGCTGATCAACGACCGCATCGACCTCGCCCAGGCGGTGGCCGCCGACGGTGTCCACCTGGCCGGCACCTCCCTCCCCACCACCGTGGCCCGCGGCCTGCTCGGCCCGCAGCCGCTGATCGGCGTTTCCACCCATCACCATGACGAGGTGTTGGCCGCCGCCCGCGACGGCGCAGATTTCGTCACCTTCGGTCCGGTCTACGCCACCCCCTCCAAAGCCGCCTACGGTCCCCCGGTCGGACTCGACGCCCTGCGCGCCGCCTGCGCCGTCGCCCCCCTGCCCGTCTTTGCCCTCGGCGGGGTCAAGGCCGAGCACATCCCCACCCTGCGAGCCGCCGGCGCTTTAGGCATCGCCCTCATCTCCGCCATCCTCGCCGCCGCCGATCCACAGCGGGCCGCCTCTGCCCTGCTCGAACACCTGCAGGAATCGGCCCCTCGCAGATCCGTCCGTCCCTCCTAACCCCGCCAGTGCCGGATCCGGCAACATCCGCCGCGGTTCAGCCAAGGATCGAGAGCCATGCAACGCCTGCACGAAAAGGATTTCATGGTATATTTTCCTCTGCAAATGTTCCAGCGCCCCCGCGCGAAGGAGTTTTCATGCCGGCCAAGTCCTCCCGCATCCCCCCCGAGCAGAATACCAATCTCGACTGGATGACCCGCTGGCCGCAACCGGTCCTGCTGCTGGATGGGGTCGGGCTGGTCCACACCATGAATCAGGCGGCGCAGCAGCTGCTTGGCTGGTCCACTGAGGAACTGATCGGTCGCCCCCCCCCGGTATCGGCGCTGGTGGGCAACAGCGCACCGGCACTACCCTTGTCGCGGATGCTGCACCATGGCAGCCTAGGGCCCATAAGCGGTTTTGCCCAGCACCGGGACGGCCGCTCCCTGGCGGTGGAATTGACCGCCGCCCCCTTGCATGGCAGCGTCACCTCCAACCCCAGCTTCCTGTTGATGGTCAATCCCGCCCCGCCGCGCCCGCAAGGGGCAAGCTGCAACCTCTCTGGCGACCAGTTCGCCCGGGAAGCCCTTGACGCGCTGCCCCAGCACATCGCCATTCTCGATTCCGAGGGGGTCATCCTCAACGTCAACAAGGCCTGGCGCCAATTCGCCAGTGCCAACGGCGGCAGCCCTGCCGCCACCTGCGAAGGGGCCAACTATCTGCAGGTCAGCCTGGCGGCCGGCCAGGAGGGGTGCCAGGAGGGCACGGCCTTCGTGGAGGGTATCCGTGCGGTGCTCGACGGGGTGCTGCTGGAGTTTTCCCTGGAGTACAGCTGTCACACCCCCGAGCATCCCTGCTGGTTTCTGGGGGTGGTCACCGCCATGCCCGGGCCGGGACAGGCCCGCATCGTGGTGGCCCACGAGAACATCACCCAACTCAAGCAGGCCGAGAGCGCCATCGAGCGACTGGCCTACTACGACAGCCTGACCAAGCTCCCCAACCGCTGGCTGTTCCAGGACCGCCTCAACCAGACCCTGGCCCAGGCCCGCCGCGAAAATCAGCTGGTGGGGCTGGTGTTTCTCGACCTGGACCGGTTCAAGAACATCAACGACACCCTCGGCCATAGCGCCGGCGACGAACTGCTCAAAGAGGTGGGGCGGCGGCTCAAGGGGTGCATTCGCCGCAGCGACACCATCGCCCGCCTGGGAGGAGACGAATTCGTCATCATCCTGCCGGCCATCAACCAGACCGAGGATGCGACCCTCATCGCCCGCAAGATCCTGCAGGCCTTCACCCCGCCGGTGGACCTCTCCGGCCACGAGGTCTTCATCACCACCAGCATCGGCATCGCCATCTACCCCAACGACGGCCAGGACTCGGAAAACCTGGTGCGCAACGCCGACACGGCCATGTACCAGGCCAAGGAGCTGGGGCGCAACAACTACCAGTTCTTCTCTCCGGAGATGAACCGCAAGGTGCAGGAGTTCCTCAACCTGGAAACCTCTCTGCGGCGGGCTCTTACCCGCCAGGAATTCCTGCTGCACTACCAAGGGATCTACGACCTGACCAGCGGGGCACTGACCGGTATCGAAGCGCTGCTGCGCTGGCAGCATCCCGAATGGGGTCTGGTTTATCCCCTGGAGTTTTTGACGGTGGCCGAAGAGACGGGGTTGATCCAACCGCTGGGGGACTGGGTGCTGAGTACCGCGGCCAGGCAATGGCGGGACTGGCAAAAGGAAGGATTCACGCCGCCACCGATGACCGTTCGGTTGGCCCTCAAACAGGCCCGGCACCCGCGCCTGGTCGAAACGGTGGGACGGGCTTTGGAGGAATGCGGGCTGAGGGCGGAATCTCTGGTGCTGAGACTGGGGCCTGGAACCCTGGCGGACGGTGATGGCACACTGCAGAACAACCTGCGCCTGCTGCGGGCCCTGGGAGTACAGCTCTACCTGGATGATTTCGGCAGCGGAGAAAGCGCCTTCGCCGCCCTGCGGCAACACCCGGTCAACGGGGTCAAGATCGATCAGAGTTTGATCCGCGACCTGCCGGCGGACGCCGACGCTGCGGCCATCGTGCATACCGTCATCGACCTGGCCCATGCCAGGAACATCCGCATCATCGCCGAGGGGATCGTCGCCGAGGAGCAGCTGAGTTTTCTACGTCAGCACCATTGCGACGAGGGGCAGGGGTACATCTTCGGCCGCCCCCAATCCGCCAATGAATTCGCCAAGGCCCTGGCGTCCCCCCCGTAATCCCACCGTGATCAGAAAAATTCCTCTTCGTAGTCGGGAACTTCGGCAAACCAGCGAGGATGCCGGCGCGCCTCGGCCAGGGCCATTTCGGCCTGGGCGACGATGCGTTCCCGGTCCTTGGGATAACTTCCGGCCAGGTGCAGGATGTTGGAGACATGGTTGGAACGCAGAATGGTGCGCTGGGGGGCGAGACGGCGGACGATGGCGAGGGCCTCCTCGATCACCTGGCCGTTGCTCAAGGGGCGGATTTCCTGGAAATAGCTGTCGTTATGCCGGCGGAACATGGTCAGCAGGGAGAAATATTCCGGAGAAAGAGCATTGATCCAGTCGGCGGTGGCCTCGGCATGCTCGAGGCTGCGCTCCTGCCCGGCCAGACCGAGGATGGCAGTGACGGAGAGTTTGAGCCCGGCCAGTTGGGCGGTGCGACACAACTCCAGCATCTGCTCCGGTGCGAAGCCTTTGCGGGCCAACCGCAAGGTCTCGGCATCGCCGCTCTCGAGGCCGAAATAGAGGATACGCACCTTTTTCTGCCGTAGCACCTCCAACTCCTGCAGCGACTTGGTGGTCAGGCTGTTGGGGGAGGCATAGAGACCGACCCGGGTCAGGTTGGGGAAATTGCTGGCCAGTGCATCCAGCAGTTCAACCAACCCCTGCTGGGGGTAAACCAGGGCATCGCCATCGGCCAGAAATACCCGCTGAATGTGCTGGCGATGGTGAGCCGGTACGCTGGCGATCTCCCGCAGGATTTCATCCACCGGCCGGATGCGGAATTGTTTCATCTTGTACATTCCGCAAAAACCGCAGCTGTTCTGGCTGCAGCCGATGGTGATCTGAAAAATCAGGCTGCCGGCCTCGCTGGGAGGACGAAAAACCGGTTCCTGGTAATCGAAGTAATACACACCGGGTCCTTTCTCAAGACGGGGTCGGGGGCAGCGCCTCCGGCAACCAGCGACCGATCATGGCCAGCAGTTCCTTCTGTTTGAAAGGCTTGCCGAGGTAGTCGTTCATGCCGGCCTGGCGGCAGAGCTGGGGGTCATCCTTCTGGGCACGGGCAGTCAGGGCGACAATGGGTGTTTCGCAGCCCAATGCCCGCAGCCGCCGGGTCGTTTCGAGCCCGTCGATGCCGGGCATCTGGCAATCCATCAGCACCAGGTCAAAGGCATCGGCCCGCCATTGGGAAAGAGCCTGCTCCCCGCTGGCCACGGCGGTCAGATGGCATCCCAAGCGGTTGACCATGGCCGCGACCAGATCGCGGGTGACGGCATTGTCCTCCACCAACAGGATCCGGTTGCCACCCTGGCCAGACCAAGAACTCCCCAGAGCCTGGGGGAAAACCGCTTCGGCAGTCTTGGCCTGGCCGCCCAGCAACACCTCCACCAAACCCGCCAGGTGGACCGGTTTGGGCAAAACCTTGAGGGCGGGATCCAGGTCGCGGTCCAACTTGTCCAGCTCTCTTTGCGAACCGAGCAGGGCAACCGGCCGCCTAGTCTCGAGCAGGCCGCGGCAGAATTCCACCAATCCGCTTCCATCGGAAGTCCGCTCCTGGGCCAGATCGACCAGCACCACGGACCAACTTCCGGCGTCCGCCGCCAAACGCGTCAAGGCGGAAAAACGATCGGAAACCCGGATCAGACTCTGGTCCAGCAGGCGCAACTGGTCCCGCAACCCCTCCTCCAGAGAGGCATTGCCCGTCAGCAAAAGCACCCGCCCCGGCAGCCTGGGCCTGATGGGTGGTCCGGTGCTGGCCAACAATTTCAGCGGCAGGTTGAACCAGAAACTGCTGCCCACCCCAGGTTCGCTTTGCACACCGAGGGTCCCTCCCAGCAAGTTCACCAATTGCCTGACAATGGCCAACCCCAAACCGGCCCCGCCGTAGGAACTGCCGAGGGAAGGATCGCCTTGGGCAGAGTTCTCGAAAATGGTCCTTTGAACCGCAGGCTCGATACCAATGCCGGTATCGCTCACGGTAAACCGAATGGTGACCTTGTCGGCCCCCAGCTGCAACAGTTCGGCCCGCAGCACCACCTCCCCCTTGGAAGTGAACCTGATGGCATTGTTCACCAGGTTCAGAAGCACCTGGCGCAACCGCCGCGGATCCCCTTCCACCTCCAGTCCGGCCAAAGCCGCCAGCTGGTAGACAAACTCGAGGCCTTTGGCCTGCGCTGCCACCGCCGCCGACTGCAGCTCGGTTTCCACCACCTCCAGCAGGGAAAACTGCTGACGCTCCAGGACAAGACGACCCGTCTCGACCCGGGAGAGGTCCAGAAGATCATCGAGCATCCCCAGCAGTTGCTTGCCAGTTTCCCGAATCTGCAAGGTCAACTGTTGCTGCGAAGGCTCCAATACGCTTTCGAGCAGTTGCTCGTTCAATTCCAGCACCCCCGTCAACGGAGCGCGAATTTCATGACTCAGGTTGGCCAGCAACCGGGTTTTTGCCAGGTTTGCCCCTTCGGCCCGTTCCGCCAGTTCGTTGGCGGCCAACAGGGATTCCCGCAGATCGGCGGTGCGCAACCCGACCTCCTCCGACAGGGCCTGCCGTTGTTGCGCCATTTCCAACAACAACCGATGGTTGTGAATGTGCATCCCGATTACCGGTGCGACCCCGAGCAACACGCTGATGTCGCTCTGCAGCAGCACCCTGTCGCTGGGCAATCGATCGACCACCAGCAGCCCGACCAAGGCCTGGTGCGCCAGGATGGGACATGCCACCAGACTGTCGAGGTGGAGGGATTTGCGCAAACCGGGAGTCAGAGCGGAAATCAATGCCTCCAACTCCCCCTTGCCCGCCACCAGCACCGCAGGACTGGCAGCCGGGTCCCTCCAGGCGGCCGCAGGGGTCATAACGAAGCGGGCCTGGCCCAATCCGGCCAGTTCAGCGGATGACCAACCGTACCCCCCCCGGAAACTCAAACGGCCGCCCTCCTCCGCCAGGAACAGCATGCCTCGGGCAAAATCGGTCTTTTCGGCCAGGACCTTCAAAATGCCCTCGAGGGTCTGGTCGAAATCCGCATCGAAATTGACCACCCGCCCGAGTTCGGAATTGAGCTGGGCATTCTTGTAGGTAAGGTCGATCTGGTCGAGTAGTTTGGCATGGACATCGCGCTGATCGTCCAGATGGGCATGAAACCGCCTACGCTCCCGCCGCGAGACCAGCACATTGAGACCCAGCGCAATGGTCGGCAGTGCCACCATGACCAACCAGAAGAGGTTCCCGGACAACAACCAGGTTGCCAGCAACCCCGCACAGACCAGGCCCGCATAGGTCAGCAATTGCCCCCTTTTGGAGGGGAATCCCGGGGCATCCTCCCAGGAGATGTCATAGCGGCAGCATTTCCCCCCCTCGAACAGGCACTCGGGATGATCGATTTTAGGGAGGGCGCCATGGAAAAACAGCGCCGGGGATTCGAGAAAACCCTTGCGGTTCAAACACTGGAACGGATTTTCGGCCACACCGAGATAGGGGGTCACGGTGATTTCCACCCGGTTGGGTCCTAAAGTCTGGCAACTGTAGGCCGAAGATCTGGTCACCTTGCCGGCCAGCTTGCCCACCATGGCATAGACCTGGGACAGGGACAGAAAACTGAGCAGATAATGGCGAAAGGCCCCCATACCCTCGGAGCTGATGACGAACCGGCCCACTTCCCGGGGAATGTCGGTATTACCGGTCAGCTGCCCCATGCGTTCATGGAACCGGTTGATCTGGCTCTGGCTGAACCAATGGCCCTGATCGGCCACCTGCCAGGATTCCATGCCGGCATGGGCGAACAGCTCCTCCGGGTCGACCTGGGGATAATACTTCTCCAGGTACCTGACATAATTGTTGACGATCCGGCTGTTGTACAGCAGGGGCTCGGGCCGGATGGTCTTAGGATCAGCGGGTTTCACTTGGTCTCCAGGCGATTTTCAAAGCAAGGGGTAGCTTGGCGCAGGGGTCTTTCCACCGCGGCCGTTCAGGGATGGGGGCCAGCATGGACTTCGTGGGCGGCGTCCGGCAGAGTCGCTCCGGGCAACCAGCGACATATCATTGCCAGCAAATCCTTCTGCTTAAAGGGTTTGCTCAGGTAATCATCCATGCCGGCCTGGCGGCATTTTTCCTGGTCCCCCTTTTGTGCCCGGGCGGTCAGGGCAATGATCGGCACCTGGCAACCGGCAGCGCGCAACCGGGCGGTCGTCTCGACACCATCAATACCCGGCATCTGGAAATCCATCAACACCAGGTCGAAAGTTTGGGCCACCCAGGCCTCCAGGGCCTGCTCCCCGCTCTCAACGGCGGTAAATCGGCAGCGCAGCCGTGCCACCATGGCCTCAACCAGGTCACGGGTGACGGCATTATCCTCCACCAGCAGGATGTGGCGGTCGGGCAGTCGGGGCAGCTCGGCGCCGCCATCGCCCTGACACTGATCCGGCGGGGCGGGCACAGGCACCGTGCGTTGATCGAGCAGCCGGGTCAGTTCCTCCTGCAGCACCGGCTTGGCCAGAAATCCCGCCGAGAACTCGAGGCGGGACTGGACCTGTTGCCACTGTCGGCGGGAGCCAATCAGCGCCACCCGGCATCCCTGCCTGTCCAACTCGGCGCAGCCCTCGACCAAATTCGTGACGCCGAGCCTCCTCTCGATACTCGCATCGACCAGAACCAACGCCCCGCAACCAGGCTCCAGGCGCCCAAGCCAGTCATGCCCCCCGGGCAGGTCCCTGGCCCATTGGGCCGGTCTGCCGAGCAGGTCGAACCAATCCTGCAAACCTTCCGCCAGGGAGGCGCAATCGCTGACCAGCAACACCGGAGATGTTTCGCTGGCCCCCGCCGCACCCCCTTCGGCCCCGGCCACCAGTTGCAACGGCTGGGTGAACCAAAAGGTGCTCCCCCGTCCGAGCTGACTTTGCAGCCCCAGAGCCCCTCCCATCAGAGTGATCAGTTGGCGGACGATGGCCAAACCCAACCCGCTGCCGCCGAAGTGCCGGCTGGTGGAATTGTCGGCCTGGGAGAAACTGTCGAAGATATTTTGCTGGGCTGATTCGGCGATACCGATCCCCGTGTCGCGCACGGTAAAACGGACCGTCACCATTCCGCCGGCAAGATTGAGCAGTTCGGCGCCAACCACGACCTCTCCCTGCCGGGTGAACTTGATGGCGTTGCCCACCAGGTTGACCAGCACCTGCCGCAAGCGCAGCGGATCACCGGCCACCTCCAGGTTAGCCAGAGAGGCCAATTGGAAAACCAGTTCCAGTTCCTTGGCCTGGGCGGCTTCCGCCAGGGGTGCGACCGCCTGCTCCACCGCGGACAGCAAGGAAAAGTGCACCTGCTCCAAAGCCATTTTGCCCGCTTCGATGCGGGAAAAGTCGAGCAGATCGTTCAGCAAATCGAGCAGGGTCTCCCCCGATTGTTGCACAGTGGTGGCAAGGCTGCGCTGTTGAGCGTCGAGGGGAGAATCGAGGAGCAGTTCGTTCATGCCCAGCACACCGATGAGGGGGGTGCGAAGCTCATGGCTCATATTGGCCAGAAACTGGGATTTGGCCAGATTGGCGGCTTCGGCCCGGCGGGCCAGTTCGTTGGCCGCACTGAGAGCTTCGCGCAACTCGGCGGTCCGCTCCCCAACCTGGGCCGCCAACTGGGCCTGGTGGTTGGCCATGGCTTCTATCAAGCGGGCATTGCTGATGGCCACGCCGATAGCCGGCGCCACCCCCATCAGCCGATTGAGGTCGCTGCGTTCCAGGATCCGCCGTGACACCTGGTGGTCGACCAGCAACAGGCCAAGCAAATCCCCTTCGGCGGCGATGGGGCAGAGAATGAGAGTCTCGGCCTGCATCGCCTCCCGCAAGACCTCGATGGCAGCGGTCACCACCTCCGCAGCCTGCTCCCGCTCGTCCCACACCAGGGGTTCCCGTCGTTGGCGGAAGAAGGCCGCCAGCCCTTCGGGGTTTTTCGAGTCGAGCAGCCAGTGGATGTTGCGCACCCGGGAGACCGCCCCGGAGGAAAAGCCGAAATTGCCCCGGTAGTGCCAGCCCGAATGGTCCGGGTCGAGGAGCAGCAGCATGACCCGCTGGTCCCGCAGGTAGCGCTGCAGACTGAGCAGGACCAGGCTCAGGGTGGTTTCGATATCCCCGCCCTGGCTGATCACCTGACCGATTTCCCGGGTCAGGGCGGCACTCTGGTAATCGTGGTCGATCTGGTCCATGGCGCGGGAGTTGGCATCCCCCAGGCTCTCGATATATTGCAGCATTCGATGGCGACCGAGGTTGCCGCTGACCAGGGCGATCAAACCCAGCACGCCAATAGCGACGGGGGCCACCACCGGCAGGGCGTAAGTCGGCTCCGCCACCATGGTCGCCAGGGCCGCCACCGCCACCGCCACCATGCTGTGGTTGCGCCGCCGCTCGAGCCGCAGGACCTGGTTATCCTCCCAACTGATCTCGTAGCGGCAGACCTCGGCCCCGGCGAACATGCATTCGTCATGGCGGATGGTGGGCAG
>CAZYXS010000002.1:53481-62354 GCA_964650955.1 uncultured Desulfuromonadales bacterium
GACTGTTGTAAAGCAGCGGCTCCGCCCCTGGCTGTTGCGGGTCAGTCATGACGGTGCCCTCCGGTTGAGATTTTTCCGCCGGGCCCCTGGCCGAGCCGTTCAATGGCCCGCAGATGCAGCCGGCACTCCTCGGCCAGGGCCGGGTCGCGGGTGACATCGAGGGCGGAAAGGAAATAGTGGTAGGCGCTGGTGATGCACCGCGGTTTATGCAGGAGGGCCCGGCCTGCGCCTGCCAAGGCCCGGTCCTGGGCTGCATCGCCGGGGCGTTCTGCGATCAGCCGGCGGAACAGCCCCAGGGCGCGATCGTAATCCCCCTGGCCCTGAAAAAACTCTCCAAGGGCCAACAGATCCGCCGTCGCCACCTGGCGTCGCTGGCTGCGGTCGGCCATTTGGGAGTAGAGCTGGGCCGCCCGGGGCAGGCGTCCCTGGGCCACCAGGCGGGCAATGTCATCCGCCGCTTCACCAGCGGCCTCAAGGGGTTCCGGAAAGATGGCGTCGGTGTCTTCGACAAAGGTGAAATCCCGCCGTAACCGCAGCCCCCCCGGCAGCCGGTCGATCCCCCAGGCCACCCCGGCACCGGCGAGAAACCCGCCCAGATGTGCCCCATGGGCCACCCCGCTGCCGGCACTGCCCTGCAGCAGCAAAGGGATCAGGTTGTCCACCAGCAAATAGAAACCAAGAACCAGCCGCGCCGGCACCAGAAAGGTGTTCATGAGAAAGGGAAACAGGAACACGAAAATTTTCACCTGGTTGCGGGGAAACCAGATGAAATAGCAACCCAGCACCCCGGAGATCGCCCCCGAGGCCCCGATCAGCGGCACCTGGGAATCGGGCACCAGCAGGGCAAAGAACAGTGTGGCAGCGACCCCGGAGCCAAGGTAGACCAGCAGATAGTTGAGCCGCCCCAGGCGGTGCTCGACGTTGTCGCCATAAATATAGAGAAACAGCATATTGCCTGCCAAGTGCAGCCAGCCTGCATGCAGGAACATGGCACTGACCAGACTGACCAGGCCGGGATCCCCCGGCCGGTAACCGTACTGGAATACCAGCAGATCATAGGCGCTCACATGTTCGAGCACGCTGCGCACCGGCACCCCCCCCTGCGCGCCCAGGGCGCGCAGATAGTCGAGCAGGAGAGGGTCGTTGAGATCGGGGGGACGGACAGACAGGGGCAGGGTCACCAGGCCGAAAACGGCGAGGTTGAGAGCGATTAGTCCAAGGGTGACGTAGGAGCGCCCCCTGGGGTTGGGGGTATCTCCGATGGGAAGCAGCATGGGAGATCCTGACCGGAACCTGGAACAACCGCTGAATAGGCCAGCGGCCACACGCGAACATATCCGGCGACATTAACACAACTGCCTTGCGCCAGAACACGTTTTTTTCCCCGGGACGACTTGCATTTCACCCATCGAATCGCTAAGCTGCGCCTATTTCAGGAGGTCCTCCGTGTCCCTGCTCTACGCCCTTGACCTCATCGGCACCGCCGCCTTCGCCGCCTCCGGCGCCTGGGCCGGCATCCGCCGCGACATGGATCTGTTCGGGGTCCTGGTGTTGGGGATCGTCACCGCCACCGGTGGCGGCACCCTGCGCGACCTGCTGCTCGGAGACCATCCCCCATTCTGCCTGCAAGACGAAACCTACCTCTATCTCGCCATCGTCGTCGCCCTGGTGGTCTTCTTCTGGCACCGCAAACTGGAGTTCCTGCAGCATCCCCTGCTCTATTTCGACGCCGTCGGCCTGGGCACCTTCGTGGTTATCGGCGTCAGCAAGGCCCAAGCCTATCAACTCGGATTCCTGGGAACCGTGTTCATGGGGGTCATGACCGCCACCGCCGGTGGAGTGGTGCGGGATGTCCTCTCCAACCGGGTGCCGCTGATCCTGCAGAAGGAAATCTACGCCTCGGCCTGCCTGGCCGGCGGCATCCTGCTGGTGCTGCTCAACCAAGCCGGCCTCCATCCACCCCTGGCGGCGCTGCTGGCGGCCCTGGCCGTCACCACCCTGCGCCTGCTCGCCATCCACTACAACTGGGCCCTGCCCAAAGCCAGGGACTGACGGCAGTCATCAGCCTCACAACCGTCCTCCCGGGGGAGACTCCGCCATGTACACGACCCGCCTGATCGGCACCAACAAGACCTTCCGCGTCGGCAAGGTGGTCTGCCTCGGCCGCAACTACGCCGAGCACATTGCCGAATTGGGCAATGCCGTCCCCGACCGCCCGGTCATCTTCCTCAAGCCCGCCTCCAGCATCATCGGCACGGGAGAACAGATCGTCATCCCCGCCTATTCCAAGGACTGTCACCACGAAGTGGAACTGGCGCTGCTGATCGGGAAATGGGGCAAGAACATCCCCGTAGACGACGCCTTGGAGCACATTGCCGGCTACGGCGTGGCCATCGACCTGACCCTGCGGGATGTGCAGAGCGAGCTCAAGCAGAAAGGGCTGCCCTGGGAGATCGCCAAGGGCTTCGACACCTCCTGCCCGCTCTCCGACTTTCGGTCCGCCGCAGACATCGCCGACCCTCACCAGCTTCAGCTGCGGCTCTGGGTCAACGGCCAACTGCGCCAGGATGGCAACAGCGCCCAGATGATTCATCGCATTCCCGGCATCCTTCACGAAATCTCCAAAATCTTCACCCTGGAGGAAGGGGACGTCATCCTCACCGGCACCCCCAGCGGGGTCGGCCCGGTAGTCAGTGGCGATCGGTTATGCGCGGAAATTAACCAGGTTGGCAGACTGGAAGTGACGGTGCGCTAGGGCAGGGCTTGGCGCCGCAGTTCGTTGACCAGCAGATGGGCGCGGCGCGTCGGTTCGGGCAGCCGGTAGCGGCCAACACAGGCGAGGACCAGGGGCAGGGCTGCGGCCAGGCTGATGCGGTGACCCGGTGATACGTAGAGAGGTTTGACCCGGTCGCGGGTGGTGAGCAGGCCCCCCACCTCCTCCCCTGCCAGCAGCAGCGGGACCCGATCCCCCTTGCGCACGCCGGCCGGCCCATGCTCTCCGCAGAGGCGGCTCTTGGCACAACCGATGGTAGGCAAGTCGAGCCAGAGCCCGAGATGGCTGGCCAGGCCGAGACGGCGGGGATGGGCGATCCCCTGGCCGTCGACCAGCACCAGGTCGGGGCGCAGGGGCAACTGGCGGAAGGCTTGAAGCAGGGGGGGAAGTTCGCGAAACGAGAGCAGGCCGGGGATATAGGGGAAACTGGCGTCCCCCTCGAAGCTGGCGCTGGCTACCAGCTCCAGTTCGGGAAGCCTAAGCACCACCACCCCCGCGAACAGCCGCTGGCCATGGCGGGCATGGGAGACATCGACCCCGGCCACCAGGGTCGGGAGGAAATCATCCTCCGCGACGCAGCGCACCCTCTCCGCCAGGCTTCGTTGCAGGGCAACCGCTTCGCCGGCGGTGGCAGGCCAGGAGTGCAGGTCGGGGAATTCCATCTGCCGGGGGTTCAGTGCTTTTTCGACTTGTCCGGTTCAGCGGGAACTTCCGGAGCCGGTGGCTCGACAATCACCGCCAGACCCACCGGCGGCTGTTTGGCCCGCAACTTCAGGCGCTGTTGCCGCCGTTGCCGCCGCCGCTTGATATCCCGCCGCCGTTCGCTGATCGCCATCCTCCCTCCAGACCCGCTTGGCCGCCTCAGGGTAAAGATATTTTCACCCGAATCATTGTAGCGGATGGCTGGGCGAGAGCAAGTCAGAGCTTGCAGCGCAGCAACTTGCGGCCTTCTTCGAAGAGCACTTCCATTTTATTAGGCTTGGCCACCATTTTCACCAACCCCACGCCGAAAGTGGGATGGTTGACGAACTGGCCGACGGCGTAGGCCCGATTCATATCGTAGCGGATCAATTGGCTCGAGTCGGCCTGACGGCTCGCCTCCTGCCATTCCTCTTCATCGGCGTTGCGCACCGCACGGGCGGTCTGGCGAGGAACCCGGGGGGCCGCGGGATTTTTCTCGGCCCTGACGGGGCGGGGGACAGGCGCGGATTTAGGCGGATGGTAGTTGTGGTGGCCATCGCAGGTGTTGCACATCACCCGCACAATCTGGTCACCGACCATGGCGATGATGGTATGGTTGGTGACAACCCGGCAGCGGGTGCAGCGGGCATCGACAAAATCTCCGGCAGAGGGCTTGCGGCTCATGGAAAATCCTTTTTTCAACGAAAAGGCCACGGAGAACAAAGCCCCCGTGGCCAGGAACAGCGCAGGTGGGGTTTCTAACACCAAACGCCGCACCCTGTCAAGAGACCTCAGTTCACCACGTTCTGCGGCGTCCCGGCCAGAAACGCTTGGAGGTTCTCCGTCACGATCCGCAGCAGCCGCTCCCGCGACGCCCTGGCCGCCCAGGCGATATGGGGAGTGATCAGGCAGTTGGGAGCCCCCAGCAGCGGATGGTCGGCCGGCGGTGGCTCCTGGGAGAGGACATCCAGTCCCGCCCCGCCCAGATGCCCCGAAACCAGGGCCTGCGCCAGGGCCGTCTCGTCAATCAGCGGCCCACGGCCGGTGTTGATGAGCAGGGAACCGGGGCGCATCAGCGCCAACCGCCGAGCATCCACCAGTTTCTCGGTGGCCGGGGTCAGCGGGCAGTGCAGGCTGACCACGTCGCTGGCGACAAAGACCGCGTCCAGATCGACAAAGGCCACCTCGGCCGCCGCCGGATCGCCAACGTAGCGCTCGGGATGGGCGGTATGCACCAGCACCCGCATGTCGAGGGCCCGGGCGATGCGGGCCACCTGCCGTCCGATCTGGCCGAAACCGACCAGGCCGAGGGTACGCCCCGCCAACTCCACCAGGGGGCGATCCCAGAAACAGAAATCCGGCGCCTCGCTCCAGCGCCCATCTCGCACCAACTGCCCGTGGTGACCGGCCCGGGAGCAGAGTTCCAGCAGCAGGGCGAAAACCATCTGCGCTACCGCCGGAGTGCTGTACCCCGGCACATTGGTGACGGTGATTCCCCGCTCTCGGGCTCCCGCCAGGTCGACCACGTTGACCCCCGTCGCCAGCACGCCGATGTAGCGCAGCTTCGGCAGTTGCGCCAGCACCGACCGGTCCAGCACCACCTTGTTGGTCAGCACAATCTCCGCCCCGGCCGCCCGGGCCACCACCTCCGACGCGGGAGTGCGGTCATAAATGGTGCACTCTCCCAGGGCCTGAACCGGTTGCCAGTCGAGGTCCCCCGGGTTCATGGCGTAACCGTCGAGTATCACAATGTGCATGGAAATTTCCTCTCCTCAGGGGGATGGGCGCAAGCGCCTTGACGCTGGCAACTTCCACCTGCTAACTTAGCCTTGATAGGATTATTGAATGGGCGGTTGCGGGGAGCCGGAACCGCCCTTCCTCCAACAAACGGAAGCGGACTGCAATGATACCACGCACCCTGAGATTTTTCCCCTGGATTCTAGTGACCCTGATGCTGCTGGCCGGAGGCTGCGGCGGGGGGGGCGGCGGGAGCACCCCCAGCAGCGGCGGCAATATCGCCCCGACCCTTAACCCCATCACCAACCAGGTGGTGGTAGTCGGTAACACGCTCAGTTTCCTCGTCACTGCCAGCGATCCCAACATCAAGGATACAGTCCGCCTTTTCGTAACTGGGCTGCCAACAGGAGCGGTGTTCTCTACAACCAGCGGACAGTTCCTGTGGACGCCGGCGGCAGGGCAAACCGGAGATTTTTCGGTCACCTTTATCGCTTCCGACGGCTTGCTGGAGGTCAGCAGAACCATCATCATCACCGTCTCCAGCGGCGCGCCTCCGGCCAACCTTCCCCCGGCCCTCAATCCTATCGGAAATCAATCCGTTCAGGTTGGCAGAAGCCTGAGTTTTACCGTCACCGCCAGTGACCCCAACAGCACCGACACCGTCGTGCTGTCCGTTACCGGCCTGCCGCAAGGGGCCAGCTTCAATCCTGCCAGCGGGGCGTTTCTATGGTCCCCAATCGATAGCCAGATCGGCGACCATTCTCTCACCTTCCACGCCTCCGATGGTCGTCTCCATGTGTCAGAAAGCATTGTGATCGGCGTCACCGCCGCCCCGGTCAATACACCACCGGTTTTAACGCTTTCCACCGAAGCGACCAGCCTGACGGAAAACCAACCCCTCAATGTAACCTTCGCCGTCAACGATGCCGAAGGGGACCCGTTGACCCTGAGTGCCTCCGAACTGCCGCCCGGCGCCACTTTCGACCCGGTGGCCCGGACTTTCAACTGGACCCCGCAACTGGTCACTCCGGCGGTGCTTCCGGTTGTCTTCACCCTCAGCGACGGCGTGAACAATGTCAGCAAAACCCTGACCATCACCTATACCCGCACCAATCCCCTGCTGGCCACGGACATCACCAACGCCAGCCTGCGAGGCATCACGATCTTCCCTCAAACCACCCCGGCCCTGGACGATGCCGCAGAGGTCTTCCCCGGCCAGGCGAACTTTTGGGATCTCGACCGCGATGTCGCCCAGGTGGACGGCTACTGGAACCAGTTCCAGGGCAACATGGTATTGGCGGTTCAGACCACCAGCCTCCCGCTGACCGAGGCACTGTTCCCCAACAACCAGACCTATGCCGAACTGACTTTCATGACTCCCCTGCTCACGGCCCTCGATGGCTTGCGGGTGGCCGAGGTGGCCACCCACGCCGACTACACCGGCCCGGACTCGGAAAGCCCCCTTGGAGCCGACCCGGATGAGGGTAACGCCAGCGCCTGGCTCAACGCCACCGCTGATTCGCGGCTGCAGCAGGTTATCGACCTGAGCACGGCCGGCGGCACCCTGACCCTGACCTGGAAAGACCAGTACCTGGTCCAGGCAGGAGATTTCCCCGGCGTCACTCCTTATTACCGGGTCATGGCCACCGACCTTGCCACCAACGTGACTACCCAGTTGTTCGCAGGCACCCTGACCACCCGCAATGTGGTTGAAACGACCCCTTCGCGGCTGCGGCTGACCCACAGCGCAAACCTCAGTACATTCGCCGGCAAACGCGTGCGGCTCTCCTTCGAGCTGCGGGGAGCGCACCAGCTGTTGCGGGACTCGGTGGGCGACCCCGAATTCCTCGGCAGCTTCGCCCGCATCGACAATGTCTCGGTGCGTGATGTAGCCAACACCGAGTACGTGGTCAACGGCGGTTTCGAAAACGGCTTGACCGGCTGGACCGCCAACGCCGGGCTGCAGAGCCAGAACCTGCGTGCAGCACCGCGGACAGTCAACGGCCTGACCGTCACCCGCCACTTCTACAGCGCCCCCAACCAGCTCTGGGCCCGCTGGACCGACGTCCTGACCAACAATACCGGGGTCCAGGTGGACCGCAGAGTCGTATTGCGAACCTTCCTCGGCTCAGCGGGCTTCGGCATCATCTATCTGGACGGCAGCGGCCGCGCTCTGACCTCCTGGGATGGCACGAATCCCGCCGGTACCGTAGTGCCCGACCGGGATGTCGGTCTGGTGTTCGGCGGGCCGGCGATCGTTAATGGCAACAGCCTGCCAGGCATCCCGGCTGCCAATGTGGCCATTAATGCCAACAATGCAAACATTTCCGCCCGGGCTCTCAACACCGCAGATGGCAGCGATATCATCGAGATCTTTCACGATGTCTCCATCCCTGCTAACGGGAAGGTCACCCTTGTTCACTTTGCTCTGATGAGCGGCGTGAACACTGGGGACACTGCTGTCGACACCACCGCCCGGGCCTCCACCATCGACACGGAAATCGCCAACATCCTGGCCAACTTCTGCAGCAACCCCCGCTACCGCGACGGCATGACCACAGACCAGCTCAACAGCCTGTTGAACTTCACCTGCCGATAGCATCAGATCGCAATCCGACTCAAGCAGAACGCCCCCGGAGGAGCTCCTCCGGGGGCGTTCTGCTTTTTACTGAGAGTTACTGAAAACTACTTCTGCTCGCGCAGCACCGCGTGGGCCGCCGCCAGCCGGGCGATGGGGACCCGGAAGGGGGAGCAGGAAACGTAGTCGAGGCCGATCTTGTGGCAGAAGATGACGCTGGAAGCCTCGCCGCCGTGCTCGCCGCAGATGCCGAGCTTGATGTCGGGGCGGGTCTGGCGTCCCTTGACGCAACCCATCTCCACCAGCTGGCCGACCCCGGTCTGGTCGAGGGCGACGAAGGGATCGTTGGCCAGGATCTCCCGCTCCACGTAGTAGGGGAGGAACTTGCCGGCGTCGTCCCGGGAGAGGCCGAAGGTGGTCTGGGTCAGGTCGTTGGTGCCGAAGGAGAAAAATTCGGCCTCGGTGGCGATCTGATCGGCGGTGAGGGCGGCGCGGGGCAGCTCGATCATGGTGCCGATCAGGTACTCCACCTCGACGCCGTAACGGGCGATGACCTGGTCGGCCACGCGGATGGCGTTGGCCCGCAGGATGCCCAATTCCTTCACGTGGGCAACCAGGGGAATCATGATTTCGGGCACGATCTGGAAGCCCTCGTTTTTCACCAATTCGCAGGCCGCTTCCATGATCGCCTGCACCTGCATGTCGTAGATCTCGGGGAAGGTGATGCCCAGACGGCAGCCGCGGTGGCCGAGCATGGGGTTGAACTCGTGCAGGTAGTCGGCCTTGTGCTTGAGCTTGTCGACGGCCACGCCCATCACCTGGGCGAGGTCGGCGATATCCTTCTCAGTGTGGGGAAGGAACTCGTGCAGGGGCGGGTCGAGCAGGCGGATGGTCACCGGCAGCCCCTTCATCTCGCGGAAGATGCCGAGGAAATCCCCCTTCTGCATGGGCAGGATCTTGGCCAGGGCCTTCTTGCGCCCTTCTAGATCCTCGGACAGAATCATCTCCCGCACCGCGCTGATGCGCTCGGCGTCGAAGAACATGTGCTCGGTGCGGCACAGGCCGATCCCCTCGGCGCCGAACTGCCGGGCGACCTTGGAGTCG
>CAZYXS010000003.1:0-1596 GCA_964650955.1 uncultured Desulfuromonadales bacterium
GAAAATACCGGCCTGGGGGCTGGTTGGTTTGCCGGAAACGGCTGTCCGGGCTTCCGCTACGGGCAAAGGGATGCGGGGCAGGTCGCTGACGGCAGCCAAGGCGGCCTCCGCGGCGGCTTTGAGCCGCTCGGACATGTCGTCGGCCTGCCGGGCCAAGGGCTGATCGCTGTAACTGCGTTCCACTGCCTCCAGGGCGGCCTTGGCGAAATCGCAGGCCTGGCAGAGCAGGTCGACATGGCTGGGGTGCATGCGCACCTTCCCCGAGCGGATCAGGTCCAGGAGGCTCTCGGCGGCATGGGCGACATGGGCGATGTGAGTGAGGTCGAGAAAGCCCGCACTGCCTTTCATGGAATGAAACAGGCGGAAGATGGCGTTCATGGTCGCCGGGTTGCCATTGTTCTGGCGGAATACCTCGCAGGCCAGGCAGTCCTGGGGGCTGCTCGAGAAGACGCAGGTCTTGAGTCCGTTGCCGAGGTAGCCGGTATCCAGCCAGCAGGGCCAGTCGGCCGCCTGCTGGTGGCGTTGGCAGTCGCTGCGGGTGCAGCCCTGCACTTCCCAGCAATGGGTGCAGCGGGTTCCCTGCCCGAGCTGGATGATCGAAGGCTCGAGCTGTTCGATCAGATCCCGGCTTTCCTGAATGAACTCCTGGATGATCTCAATCTGGTCGGCGGAGATGTCTTGACTCATGATGTCCTCAGCAGGTGCGAAGTCGAATCCGTCGGCTTAGGGCGCAGTTGTCCCCCCTTGGTCGTGCATTCAAATATCGCACCAGTTTTTCACTTATTTGGGAAATCCCCCTGGTCTGGATGGATGTGCCGGAAAATACAGGGCCGAGGGGAATCCGGCGGTTGGCGGAACCAGCAGTGGATTTTGGATGATGGCAGGGCCAAAAGGCGGAGTGTCAAAGGGCCGGCTGGGGTTTTCCCCTTGGAGGCTGTTGGCACGCAAATGGCAAACAAGGCAGTCTGTCGAGGTTTTTCTTGTTGCGGGAGGTTTCATTTCTATGCGCGCCTGGTTCCATGCCCTGCTCATGACCTGCGCCCTGGCCAGTTTCGCAGCGGCCGGGGAAGCTCCCCGCCTGCAGCGGATCAACAAGCAGGAAGACCCTCTGCAGACCCGGTTGATGCTGGATTTCTCCACGCTGCCCAAGCACCGGCTGAAGGTTTCGGGGCAGCGCATCGACCTGTTTCTGGCCGGCGCCGGCAGCGGAGGCGTTCTGGGAGAATTGCCCGAGGGGGGGAGTGTCATCAAAATCCTGCTCGGACAGCGGGAGAAAGAACTGATGGTGTCCTTTCTGCTGGCCAGCGCCCCCAAGGAGGTGCGGGTGGAGCAAAACCCCAACCTGCAGCAGTTGACGGTTTTGGTTTCCTGGGGACGCACGCCGCCTGCCGCCCGCCCGGTCATCGCCAGCAGGCTTCCGGAACCAAAGCCGAGCTCCCGATACACCGGACGATGGGCGGAGTTTTTTCGCGACTACCAACAGGCTCTGCTGCTCTCCCTCCCTTTGCGCCCCTCCTTGGCGGGGCTACCGACCCTCAAATACCATCCCGTTGGCCATGATGAGGCGGCCAACCTGCTGCGGGAGGCCGTGGGCCA
>CAZYXS010000003.1:1610-28951 GCA_964650955.1 uncultured Desulfuromonadales bacterium
GTCGGGGGGACTGGGGGGCGGCCCTGGCGACCCTGGGGCGCATCCAGCCCGCCGCTCTCCAAGGGCCGGACCAGGAGGCGCATCTGCTGTTCCTGGCCGAGGCGCTGAGTCGCACCGGGCGCTATGCCACGGTGAACCCGCTGTTGACCGATCATATCCGCCGGTTTCCCGATTCCCGCCTGGGTCCCCGGACCAAATTCCTGCAGTGTGTGGCTTTGGCAGGGGGGGGGGATCCCTACGCCGCCGCGGTCAAACTGGAACAGCAGACCCAGGACGGGGGGTGGCCGGCCAGCTACCAGCTTCCCGTGGCCCTGTTCCAGGCGGAACTGGCCCTGGCCACGGGGCGGCCCGCTGCGGCCCTGCAAACGTTGGAAAAACTGCCGGCTCAGGCTTCGGAAATCGAGGCGCGGCGCCAATTGCGCCGGGCCGATGCCCTGTTCCAGCAGCAACGCTTCCCCCAGGCCCAGGTCATCTACCAGGGGTTGGCAGGCCATCCGACCCTTTGGGGTGAACACCCCGAATCCCTCGCCCGGTATGCCGAAACCCTGTATCTCGCCCAGGACTGGGCCGGCGCCGCTCAACATTACCAGCAGCTGGCCGACCAGATCCTGGCCGACCCCCAGGCGCCCCTGGCCCAGTTCGGCATCGCCCGAGGCCATTTGCGTGCCGGAAATTTGACGCTGGGTTTGCCGGCCCTGGCCGGAGTCCTGACCGAACCCCTCGGCAGCGAGGCGGGCTGGCGAGCGCGGCTGCTGGAACTGGATCGCGCCTGGCAGGCCGGCGAGGCCCCCAAGGGGGTAGCGGCGGGCGAGGCCTATGGCGCCCTGGCGGCCACGGCACCGACCCGGGGCCTGGCCGCAGAGGCCGCCTTCAAGCGGTTGCTCAGTTTCGCCCTCAATGGCCTGCCCCACCTGTGCGTGAGCGAGTTGCCCGGGTTCTTCCGTCGCTACGGCAGCGGTGAACTGCGGAAAGAGGGGGAAGCGCTGCTGGTGGAACTGTTGCCCGCGGTACTGGAGGATCTGTTGGCCCGGGGGGAAGACCTGCCGGCCCTGGTGCTGGTGGAACAGAACCGGGATTTCCTCGTTGGCGGCGGCGTCAGCGCCCCCTTCCTGCGGCGACTGGGGGAGGTGTTCGAGCGGGTCGGCCTGCTGGAAAAGGCCCAGAAAGTCTATGCCTACCTCCTGGACGGCATGGACGGCCGGAGCGAGCAGGCGGCTCTCTATCTGCCCCTGGCCCGGGTTCACCGGGATCGCCGCCAGCCCAGCCTCGCGCTGGATTTGATCGACCGCTACCTGCAGAACTTTCCCAAGGGGGAGGATCGCGGCGCGCTGTTGGTGATGAAAGGGGAAATGCTCTACGGCCAGGGAAAACTTGAAGATGCTGTCAAAGTATTGACTTCCGTCGGGGTGGCACTGCAGGGGGAGTCCGCTCATCTGCTGGCCCGGATCTACTGGGAATTAGGGCGACTCGAAGAGGCGGAGCGAGCTTTTTCGCGGGCCGGAGGGGCGTCGCAGGGTCCCCCACGGATTCAGGCATTGGCCTTGCAAGCCGAGAGCTTGTACCGGCAGAGCAAGGGGGAAGAGGCCCTGCCCCTGTACCAGGAGCTGGCAGTGGAGGGGGCCTTCGCCGATCAGGCGCTGTACCGTTCAGCCCAGATTCACCTGGCCGCCGGCCGCCAGTCTCAGGGGCTTAAGTTTCTGCGGCGATTGGTCGATGAAGGACGTAGCCCCCGCTGGCAGCAACTGGCCCAGGAACTGCTGGATTTGCAGGAACTGACCACCCGCTGAGCCGGCGGGATTGCCAAGGAGAAGCAAATGCCGATTCAGGATCTGTTCGGACCGACCGTCCGAGTGCTGGAGAAATCCCTTGATCTGCGCCAGCAGCGCCAGCAGGTCATCGCCTCCAACATCGCCAACGCCCAGACCCCGGGCTACATCCCCGCCAAGCTCAGTTTCGAGGAGGGGCTCAAGCAGGCCGCCCAGGGCAAGCCAGGCGCCCCTGGCGTGACCCACCCTGCGCACATCCCCCTCAAGGGGGGCGTCGGCGGGGCACGGGTGGAGCGGCAGGCCGACCAGGCCGGCATCGGCGACGGCAACGGGGTCAGCCTCGACCAGGAGATGCTCGATCTGGCGGAGAACCAGATCCTGTTCGAGGCCGGGGCCCAGATGGTCGGCCAGAAACTCGGACTGCTCAAGTACGTGGCCGGCGACGGCCGTTAAGGAGATTGCCCATGGATGTTTTCAACACCCTCAAGATCAGCTCCTCGGCCCTCAAGGCCCAGAGAATCCGCCTCAATACCATCAGTTCCAATATCGCCAACATCGACACCACCCGCACCCCCGAAGGGGGGCCCTATCAGAAAAGGGAGGTGGTGTTCCAGACCACCGGCTCTTTCGCCGAGAACTTGGAACAAAGTTTGAAAGGAAGCGTGCAGGGGGTGGAGGTGGCGGCCATCCGTGCCAATGCGGCGCCACCGCGGATGATCTACGATCCGTCCCATCCCGATGCCGACGGCGAAGGCTATGTCGCCAAACCCAACGTCAACCTGGTCGAAGAGATCGCCGACATGACCTCTGCCACCCGGGCCTACGAGGCCAACGTCACCGTGATCAAATCGGCCAAGCGCATGGCCCTCAAGAGCCTCGAAATCGGCCGGTAACAGGTAGGAGTGGAAGATGAAACCGCTGCAGGACATCACCCTGGCCTCCCAGCTCAAGGCCCTCGGCCAACCGGCTCCGCTGCAGAAGCCGGCCGCCGCTCCCGGCTTCGCCGACATGCTCAAATCCGCCGTGGCGGAAACCTCCCGGTTGCAGGTCGAGGCCGACCGGGCCGCGGTGGCGCTGCAGACCGGCGAGGCACAGAACATCCACGAGGTCACCATCGCCATGGAAAAGGCCGAAGTTTCCCTGCGGCTGATGGTGTCGATGCGCAACAAGGCGATGGAAGCCTACCAGGAAATCATGCGGATGCAGGTCTAGGCGCGGGAAGCCCTGGATGCTTCGATTCACGTTGAGGATATGACCGATGGCCGAGAAAACTCCCCCCGCGCTCCCCTCCGCCCTCAAGGCCTGGCCCCTGTCCCGGAAGCTGAGCCTGGTCGCCGTGGCCCTGACCTGCGTCGCGATCTTCGCGGTGATCATCCTGCAGGCCCGCACCGCCGACATGCGCCTGCTCTTCGCCAACCTGGAGACCGGCGATGCCGCCGCAGTGGTGAGCTGGCTCAAGGAGCGCAAGATCCCCTACCGGCTGGAGAACGACGGGCGCGCCATTCATGTGCCGGCGGACAAAGTTTATGAAACCCGCCTCGACCTGGCCGGGTCCGGCCTGCCTCAGGGGGGCGGGGTCGGTTTCGAGGTGTTCGACAAACAGAGCTTCGGCCTGACCGATTTCGCCCAGAAGATCAACTACCTGCGGGCGTTGCAGGGGGAACTGGCGCGGACCGTCACCTCGCTGGCGCCGGTGGAGGCGGCCCGGGTGCACCTGGCGCTGCCGGAAAAACGCCTGTTCAAGGACCAGCAGCAGTCCGCCACGGCCTCGGTCATCCTCAAGGTCGCCCCGGGCCGGGAGCTGAAGGAGACCCAGATCCAGGGGATCGTCCGCCTGGTGGCGGGCAGCATCGAGGGGCTCGATGCCGACCAGGTCACCGTGGTCGATTCCACCGGCAAGATGCTCAGCCGCCCCCCGGCCAGCGAAGTGGCGGGGCCGATGACTCCGGGGATTCTCGACTACCAGCAGGCCATGGAGCGGCGGCTGGAAACCCGTGCCCAGTCTCTGCTCGATGCCGCCCTGGGGCCGGGCAACTCCCAGGTCAAGGTGACCGCCGCCCTCGATTTCACCCAGCAGGAGAGCACCGAAGAAATCTTCGACCCGGACAAGGCGGTGCCCCGCAGTGAGCAGAGCACCACCGAGAAGGGGGCCAGCACCATGGTTGGCGGCGTCCCCGGCGCCCAGTCCAACCTGCAGGGGAACGCCGGCCAAAGCGTCACCACCCCCTCGAGCCGCACCGAGGAGACGGTCAACTACGAAATCAGCAAAACCGTCAACCGCAAGGTGCTGCCCGTAGGGACCATCAAGAAACTCTCCGTCGCGGTGCTGGTGGCCGATCGCATGACCCCCGGCAGCGACGGGCAGCCAGCCACCTACACGCCGCGCAACGAGAAGGAGCTGGCCTCCATCAATGCCATGGTCAGTCGCGCCCTGGGTATCGATGCCGAGCGGGGCGACCTGATCGAAGTCAGCTCCATGCCGTTTGAAAACATCTTCAGTGTCGAGGAGACCCTCGAAGCTTCGCCGGTCAACACCTTGTACGATTATCTGCCGTTGCTGAAATACGGCCTGCTGGCCCTGGCCGCCGGTCTGCTCTATTTCCTGCTGGCCCGGCCGGTGCTCAAGACCCTGGAGGGGCCCAAGGTGGTGACCCAGATGAAGACCGTGGAGCAGTTGGAGGCGGAGCTGAAGGAACAACTGGCCCTGCCGGCTGCCGACCACGATCCGGCCGCGCTCCTGCGCAAGCAGGCGCTGGAGCAGCAGGGGCCCTTCGCGAAAATCATCAAGACCTGGTTGAGGGAGGGCTGATCCGCCATGAGCAATGGTATGCAGTTATCCCGACTTTCCGGGGTTGAACGGGCGGCGATCCTGTTGCTGTGCCTGGGCGAGGATGCCACCGCCAAGATCTTCGAGACCCTTGACGACAGCGATGTGCGCAAAATCAGCCGTTGCATGATGAGTATGGACCATGTTCCGGCCGACATCGCCAAGCAGGTGCTGAACAATTTCCTCAAGGCCCAGGCGGAGCGGGCCGGATTGTTTTTCCGCGGCGACGAATTCGTCAGGAAAGCGATTTCGGGCGGGGGGAACGCCAAGCGCAAGGAGATGCTCATGGAGCAGCTCGCCGCAGGGGCGGGCTTCCGGCCGCTGGAATCCATCGCCATGATGGAGCCGCGCATGGTGGCCGGCATCGTCGAGCGCGAGCACCCGCAGACGGTGGCGCTGATCCTCTCCACCCAGACCCCGGACCATACCAGCCGGGTTCTCGATTTTCTCCCCGAGGAGATGCGGGCCGACGTCATGTACCGCATGGCCTGCATCGACAAGGTCTCGCCGGAAATCATCAACCAGATCGAGGATTCCCTGCGGCGGGAAATCGGCCTGGTGGTCAGCCGGGAGCAGCAGCAGGTCGGCGGTATCGACAAGGTGGTGGATATCCTGGGGCGATTGGGCAAGGGGAAGGACAAGGCCATTCTGGCGCAGATGGAAGAAGTCGACCCGGCCCTGGCCGAAGCGATCCGGCGCAAGATGTTCACCTTCGAGGAACTGATCTTCATCGACAGTCGTGGTCTGCAGGCGGTGCTGCGGGAGACCGCCAACGACACCCTGGTCATGGCCCTCAAGACCGCCCCGGAGGAGGTGCAGGAGAAGATCCTTTCCAACGTCTCGGCCCGGGCGGCGGAAATGATCCGCGACGATCTCGAAGCCATGGGGCCGGTGCGCCTGGGGGATGTGGAGAAGGCCCAGCAGGAAATCATCCAGACCGCCCTGCGCCTCGAAGAGGAGGGGAAGGTGGTGATTCCGGGGCGGGGGGTGAACGATGTCCTCGTCTAGACCTGCATCGAGGATCTACAAGGAACGGGGCTCCGACGAACTGCAGCTGCTGCGCTTCGCTGAATTCGACGGGGGCGGTGGTGGCGGCGCCGTGGCGGTGCAGGCCTTCGCGCCGGTGGCCGTGGCGGCGCCTGCGTCCCGGGCCGAGTTGGTGGCCCAGGCCGATGCCGGCCGTCGCCAGGCGGAGGATGCCTATGCCCGCGGCCGCCAGGACGGCCTGGCCCAGGCGGAGGAACGCTTCGGCGAGCTGGGGCGGGCCTTCGCCGCGGCCGTCGAGGACATCGGCCGGCTGCGGGAGTCGATCCTGAAGAACAGCACCGACGACATGCTGCGCCTGGTGCTGGCGGTGGCCCGCCAGGTGGTGCATGCGGAAATCGCCAGCAACCCGCAGATCGTGCTGGAGACCCTCAAGCGTGCCCTGAAGGCGGCGGTGCGCTCCGACGAATACCATATCCGCCTGCACCCCGGGGACCTGGCCCTGGTCAGCGAACACAAACCGCTGCTGCTGGCCAGCGTCAGCGGCCTGCGCAACGTCACCCTCGAGGGGGATGCGAGCATCGCCCGGGGGGGCTGCTACGTGGAGTCGAACCTGGGGCAGGTCGATGCCACCATCGACAGCCAGTTGGAGGAGATTCACGACCGGCTGCAGCAGGCCGTGGCGGCACCCTGATGGATGCCCTGCTCGGTCAGCTGCGTGGCCTGAACACCCTGCGGGTGCGGGGCAAGGTCACCAACATCGTCGGCCTGGTGGTAGAAGGTTATTGCCCGGCGGCCTCGGTGGGCACCCTGTGCGAGCTGCTGCCCCAGGACGGCGGCCTGCCGGTGCCGGCCGAGGTGGTCGGTTTCCGCGACGGCCGGGCGCTGCTGATGCCCCTGGGGGAGCTGCGGGGCCTCGGGCCAGGGAGCCTGATCCAGGTGCTGCGCAGCAGCGCCACCCTGCCACTGGGGGATGAGCTCCTCGGCCGGGTGGTCGACGCCATGGGCGAGCCCATCGACGGTGGCCCGCTCCCCCGGCTCAGCCATGAACGGCCGATCTACGCACTGCCGGCAGGGCCGATGGAGCGCAGCCCGATCCGTGAGCCGCTGGATCTGGGGGTGCGGGCCATCAACGCCCTGCTGACCTGCGGCATCGGCCAGCGCATGGGGATCATGGCCGGCTCCGGGGTCGGCAAGAGCGTACTGCTGGGGATGATGGCCCGTCACGCCCAGGCCGACGTCAACGTCATCGCCCTGATCGGCGAGCGCGGCCGCGAGGTGCGGGAGTTCATCGAGAACGATCTCGGTGAGGAGGGGCTGGCCCGCTCGGTGGTGGTGGTCGCCACCTCGGACCAGTCGCCGTTGCTGCGCATGCGCGGCGCCTTCGTCGCCACCACCATTGCCGAGCATTTCTGCAACCAGGGGTTGCGGGTGCTGCTGATGATGGACTCGGCCACCCGCTTCGCCATGGCCATGCGGGAGGTCGGCCTGGCCATCGGTGAGCCCCCCACCACCAAGGGCTACACCCCCTCGGTTTTCGCCACCTTGCCAAAATTACTGGAACGGGCTGGAAATTTTCGCGCCGGCGGCAGTATCACCGGCCTCTACACGGTGCTGGTCGACGGCGACGACATGAACGAACCGATCGCCGACGCGGTGCGCTCGATCCTCGACGGGCACATCGTGCTTTCCCGCGACCTGGCGGCCAAGAACCATTTCCCGGCCATCGACGTTCTGCGCTCCACCAGCCGGGTGATGCGGGCCATCGTCAGCGAGCGCCAGACTGCCCTTGCCGGGCAGGTGCGGGAGGTGCTGGCCACCTTTCGCGAGGCCGAAGACCTGATCAATATCGGCGCCTATGCCAAGGGGAGCAACCCCCGCATCGACCGGGCCCTGGGCAAGATCGACGGGGTCAATCGCTTTTTGCGTCAGGATATGGAAGCCTGGGTCGACTTCGGGGCCACCCTGGCCGAAATCGAGGCCCTCGGCCTGGGGTAAAACGCAACCGCGCTGAAGGAGGCTGCCGTGAAGCCATTCCGGCTGCAAAAAGTTCTCGATTACCGCCAGCGCCTGGAAGATCTTGGCCGCATCGCCCTGGCCGAAGCCCTGGAGCAGGAGAGTCGCCTGCTGCAGCAGCTTGAAGCCGGCCAGCAGGAGCTGGGGGCCCTTTACGCCGAAATCGAGGACCACAAGCGCGAGGGGATCGCGCCTCACGAGCTGCAGCTTTACGAGGCTCACTGCAGCCGCAAGGTCGCGGCCCTGGCGGCCCTGGCCGAGCAGCTCGACAGTGCCCGCCGGCAGGTACTGGCTCGGCGCGAGGCGCTGTGCGAGGCCAGTCGGGACAAGAAACTGCTGGAGACGGTGAAGGAACGCAAGCAGGAGGAGACCCGGCTGGAGGAGCATCGCCGGGATGCCATCAACCTGGATGAAATCGCCATCCAGAGCTTCAAGAGGTAGTGTCATGAAATCGACAGTCGTCCGTCGCTCGATTCTGCTGCTGGCCCTGGGGTTGGCACTGGGCATCCCCGCCCACCTCTGGAGCCAGGACCCGCCCCAAGGGGCGGAGCCCCCGCCCGCCTCGGTGGAGGAGCGCCGGCTCAACTATGCCATCACTCAGGAGCGGGAGCGGTTGCAGGCCGAATACCGCCAGAAGGAAGAAAACCTCAATCTGCGCGAAATCGAGCTAAAGACTCTGGAGGTCGAGGTCGATAAGAAACTTGCCGAGCTGCGGCAGCTCAAGAGCGAGCTCAAGAGCCTGGTCGGGGAGAAGGAGACCCTGCAGGCCAAGCGGCTGGTGGAACTCGGCAAGATGTACGAAAAAATGGATGCCGGCCAGGCCGCGGAACTGCTCGCCGAGTTGGATGAGCCGCTGGCGGTGGATATCCTGGCGCGGATGAAAGCCAAATCCGTCGGCCGCATCCTCAACAATCTCGCAAGCGACAAAGCGGCCCGCCTCAGTGCCGCCTACTCCTCCCTCGGCAAACCCTGACCCGGGCGCTGCAGGGAGGTCGCCCGGAAAGGTCGATGCCCATGCAGCTCTCAATGTTCAGTGCCGATACCCTGTTTGCGGCGGTCTCCCTCCCTGGTGGTGCCACGCCCTCACCTGCCGCCGAAGCCGCAATCCCCTTCGCCCAATGGCTGAACGCCCAGACCAGGGGGGCCCAGGGGGTGGCCGGCGAGAGCTCGGCGCCTCCCTTTTCCCAGTTCCCGCTGAACTGGGGCTTCCCCGCCCAGGCACCGGCTGCCGCCGCAGGGGGTAACGCTGCCGCCGGGCTGTCGGCTGCGCCGGCCGTCCCCCTGATTGCCGAAACCCTGGCAGCATTCCCCCGCCCCGCGACCCAACCAGCGCTCGCCCTGACTGGCCAGGGCGGAGGGGCTCAGGCTGAGGGTTTAACCCTGCCAGCGGCTGAGGTATTGCCGACAGGCGACAGGGGCATCCCTGTGTCCGAGGTGAAAACCGCGGAGAAGTCTGACGACAATGTCCCTGCGTGGCCACCGATGCAGCCAGAACAGCCGCTGCCGGCAGCGCCGCTGCCGGTCGTCGAGCCGCCTCCGGTGGCACTCAAGCCACCAACTCCAGCGCCTCAACCAGAGAATATCCCGTCACTGCAACCTGCCCGGCCCGCGGCTCTCCCAGCGCAGCCCAGGACCGTGCCTCTGACCGTTTCGTCTGAAGATGGACCAGCAGCGGGGCCGCCCGGTACTGCCTCGCCACCCGGGCTTGCGGCGACCTCCCAGCCCGAGGCCGAAGGGGTTCTCCGGGGTGCCGGACCGATTCCCTCTGCGCAGCCAAGCCGCCCCGAGCTGCAGCGGCCAACCCCGTCTGCCGACTTGTCGTCCTCCCAGCCCATGTTGGCGCCGGTGCTGAAGCCCGGTGGCCCAGTGGAGGCGCGGCCCCAAGCGGGGGGAGCTGAAACGACTGCGTTTCTTGCGGGAGACACCCCCCTGACCTTCAAGGCCGTCGCCCAGGGTCTGTCGGACCACCTTGCGGCAGGTGTTGAGCCTCTGAAGCCGCTGGCTGTTTCCCCCCAGCGCCCTGCCCCCGAAAGAGTATCCGGGCCTGCCGACCCGCAGCCGCTGACCGCCTCCCGCCCGGCGGGACTCTCGACCCAGGCAGCAGAACCGGCCGCGCAGGCCGCACCGGTCGATCCGTCCATGCCGACAGGGATCGCCCCTGCCACCTTCAGCGGCAAGGGCAACGAGGGTCCCACGCCTCAGGTCGGTGCGCCAGACCGTTCCAAGCCAACAACGGCCCACCCCGTTGGGTCTCAACGCCTGCCCGAGTCGGCCCTCGCCAGGGGCATTCTGCAGCCCCCCCCCGCCGCGGCCGCAACCCTGCCCGGGGTGACTTCGGCGTTGGCGTCCGGGGTGGTGCTGGCTGATCAGTCCATTCAGGCTGGCACAGCAGGGCCGATGACACCCCGCCCGGCAGGCATGTTCCGGGGGATGACGAACTGGGATCGCCAACCGGGAAGAGCAGAACCTTTGCCGACGGAAACAGCTGTCGAGCATCCTGACGAAACACTGCTGTCGCCGGTGACAAGAACGACGATGCCAGCGGGCTCGCACCCGCAGGCGCAGAATTCCCTCTCCGACCAGCGTTTCGCCGATCTGTTCCAGCCGGCAGTTCAACCCCGCCCGGGCCTGGTGGGCGAGGTGGTGCGGCCCGAGGCGCAGCCTGCGGCCAAATGGGCTGGGGGTGCTGGCCAGCCCCAGGCTCTGCCGGTGGAGGTGCAGGCCGCTCCCCCGGTGGCGGATTCCTTCGCCGCACCTGTGGTCGCAACCTCCTCGCTTCCGACCGCACCCCCGACTCCAGCGACCCATGCCCAGCCGGTGCTGACCCTTCCCTCGGGATTAGAGGTGCCCGAGCAGGCGGTTCTGGAACAGGTGGTCGGGCATCTGCAGTTGCGCACCTCAAACGGTCCTCAACGCCTCACCCTGCGCCTGAACCCGGAGGAGTTGGGGGAGGTGCGGCTGGAGCTGATCGTGGAGAAAGAGACGGTCCGGGCCCATCTGCAGGCCCAGACCCAGCAGGTGCAGGAAGTGTTGGAAAAACATTTGCACCGGTTGCGGGAATCCTTCGAGCAGCAGGGGCTGAAACTGCAGGAATTCCAGGTCTCGGTGGACTCCGGCCGGGATGGCGGTCGCGGCTTCTTCGACCACGCCCGTCAGCAGGCCCAGACCCCGCCGGCCTGGGGTTCCGAACGGCGTCAACCTGCCCCGGTGTCCGTCGAACCTGCCCCGATCGCAGCCGCGCGACCCAGCCATGGCGGCGCCTTGAGCCTGCGGGTCTGATCTCTGCCTTCCCCTCTCCTGAAAATATCGGCCCATCCCTGGGGCACAGGGATGGGCCGAACTGCATCGCGGAAGGGAAAAAAGTGCGGTCTGCAGAAAAAGCCTAAAGAGTTCAACGGGACAGGCCGATAAGTCCAGCAACGAAGCTGTCAACCAAAGGATCTCTCGACCATGAGTACCGTCGCCGCCACCAAGACCGCCGCCAGCGCCGCCGCCTTCACCTCCTCCCTGACCGGCGGAGCCAAGGGCCTGGGCAAGGAGGATTTTCTCAAGCTGCTGGTGGCTCAGTTGCGCTATCAGGATCCCCTCAATCCCAACGACCCGACGGAGTTCACCGCCCAACTGGCCCAGTTCAGTTCGTTGGAGCAGCAGTTCGCCACCAACGCTCATCTGGCCAAGATGGCTGCCCCCGATGCCAATCTGGAGCGGGTGGCCGCCCTCGGTATGATCGGCCGCGCCGTGGTGGTGGAGGAGGGTGGCTTCGAGTTGGGGAGCGACCCGGTGGGGCTCGGCTTCAAGCTCGATCAGGCGGCCAGCAACGTCAACCTGGTGGTGCAGAACGCCGCCGGCGAGAACGTCGGCCTGGTACCGGCCGGCCCCCAGGGGCCGGGAACTCGCTTTCTCACCTGGGACGGTCGCGGCCTCAACGGCCAGCAACTGCCGCCGGGAGCCTATACCCTGCGGGTGTCCGCAACCATCGGCACCGACACCGTCAGCGTCGATCCCCTGCTCAAGGGCTGGGTGACCGGAGTCGACCTGGGGAGCAACGGCAGCGTGCTCTCCACAAGTATCGGCGCCGTACCCATGATCGATGTGAAAAAAGTGGACCTCTAAGGGAACCTGGCCATGAGCGACCCCTTTCAAATCCTGCCCCAGCCGCTGCGTCCCCCTCCTGGGAGCACCACGGCCCGCTCCCAGGGGGGTGTCAAGACGCCGACGGGGCCCAGTTTCGACAGTCTGCTGAGCCGGCAGCTTGGCGGAAGTCAAGAAGTGCAGTTCTCCCGCCACGCCCTGCAGCGCATGGACCAACGGGGGATCCGGTTCGGGCCGGCGGAACTGGCCCGGGTCAACCAGGCGGTGGAGCAACTCGGCGCCAAAGGGGGAAAGGACTCCCTGGTGCTGGTCGACGAGACCGCCCTGGTGGTGAGTGTCAAAAACCGGACGGTCGTCACAGTGGTCGATCGAAACAATCTGGCAGGCAACGTTTTTACCAATATCGACAGCGCGATCATCGCATAGCCGAACCGGTCCTCTTGGAGGAGGTTCGCAAACCGCCGACCGACGGAGGCGGTTTCACCAAAGGAGGATAGTCATGGGAATTCTTGCATCTCTGTACAGCGGCGTCAGCGGTCTGGCCACCAACGGCAACGCCATGAGCGTCATCGGCAACAACATCGCCAACAACAACACCATCGGCTTCAAGGCCGGCCGCACTCTCTTCGCCGACCTGCTCTCCAGCAGCGTCGCCGGATCCGGCGGCACCAGCCAGGTCGGCCGCGGCGTCGGTCTCTCCACCATCGACAACCGCTTCAGCCAGGGGACCTTCGAGAACACCGAGGTCAACTCCGACCTGGCCATCGAAGGGGAAGGGTTCTTCATCGTCAAGGAGCCGATCAACCAGTCCTCCCTCTATACCCGCGCCGGCGCCTTTCGCTTCGATGCGGGCGGTTTCCTGACCTCCCCCGAAGGCTACAAGGTGCAGGGCTATCAGCTCAACGACCGGGGGGAGATCTCCGGCGACCTGACCAACATCCAGGTGGACACCACCTCCCTGAGCGCCCCCAAGGCAACGGAAAATGTCAAATTGGCGACCAATCTCGATGCCGGCGCGTCCTATCTGGGGGGTTTCAACATTGCAGATCCTGCCAACACCACCAACTACGCCAACTCCATCAACATCTATGACTCCCTCGGCAATCCGCACCTGTTGACGGTCTATTTCTCCAAGATGGATCCGACCACCAACCCCCTTGAGTGGGAGTGGAACGCCACCGTGGACGGCACCCAGCTGGGGGGGGCTCCCGGTCCGGTGTTGGTCGGTACCGGCAGCCTGCTTTTTGACACGGCTGGAAGAATGACCGCGGCTAATCCTGCTACCCAGCCGACCATTCCCAACGCCCTCACCTGGAACAACAATGCGGCCCAGAACCAGCAGCTCAATCTGGCCTTTTCCACCACCCAGTACAGCAACGCCTCCATCGTCATTTCCCAGTCCCAGGACGGCTATACCACCGGCTCGGTGGCCCAGCTTTCCATCGACAATGAAGGCTTCGTGCTCGGCAACTATTCCAATGGTCAGCCGCGTAAGCTCTACCAGATCGCCCTGGCCAAATTTGCCAACCCTGGCGGCCTCGTGAAAAGCGGCAGCAACATGTTCGCGACCGGCACCAACTCCGGCGACGCCATCGTCGGCACCGTCGGCTCGGGCATCGGCAAGATCTTCACCAACTCCCTGGAGCAGTCCAACGTCGACCTGGCCGCCGAATTCGTCGCCATGATCACCACCCAGCGGGGGTTCCAGGCCAGTTCCAAGGTCATCACCACCACCGACGAGATGCTCAGCGAACTGATCAACCTCAAGCGGTAGGGGTAGTGTCAAAGGATTGACAATAATGGGGCCGGGGGGACATCCCCGGCCTTTTTTTGCGCCCTGACGGGCTTTTTGACAGCTGGCACAGCTATTGCTGATTGCCACAGCAGGTAGCACCCGTCAGCGTGCCTTTTCCCTGCAGGGGGTTGTGTGGATCTCTCGACTATCGTTGGTATCGTATCGGCCTTTGTCCTGATGATCGCCGCCATCATGTTCGGCGGCTCGATCACCCTGTTCATCGACATCCCGTCGGTCATCATCGTCCTTGGCGGCACCACCGGGGCAACCCTGATCCACTACCCGTTCAAAGATCTGTTCGGGGCCTTCTCCATTTTCAAGAAGGCCTTTTTCCACAAGGATGTGCCGCCCCAGGAGACCATCTCCCAACTGATCGTGTTCGCCGGCAAGGCCCGCAAGGAAGGAATCCTGGCCCTGCAGTCGATGATGAACGAGGTGGAGGATCCCTTTTTCGTCAAGGGCCTGCAGATGGCAGTGGATGGCCAGGAAGCCGAGGCGATGAAAGAGATGCTCGACAAGGAAATCGAGTACATCCAGGAGCGGCATGAAAGTGGTGCCGAAATCTTCTCCGCCATGGGGGGGTATGCCCCGGCCATGGGGATGATCGGCACCCTGATCGGCCTGGTGCAGATGCTGCAGAACATGAGCGACCCTTCCTCCATCGGTCCAGCCATGGCGGTGGCCTTGCTGACCACCTTTTATGGCGCTGTCATCGCCAACATCGTCTGCATGCCGGTGGCGGGCAAGCTGCGTAAGCGCTCCAGCGAGGAAGTGCTGCGCAAGATATTGATCGCCGAAGGAATGCGCTGCCTGCTGGCCGGCGAAAATCCCCGCCTGATGGAGCAGAAGCTGCACGCCTTTATTCCGCCCAAGCAGCGCGAGAGCAACTTCGCCAAGAAGGATTGAGGTGTTGCGTGCCGAAGAAGCAGAAAAAACAGGAAGCCGGCGCCCCGGCCTGGATGGTCACCTTCAGCGACATGGTGACCCTGCTGCTGACTTTTTTCGTGCTGCTGCTCTCCATGGCCAACCTGGACAAGATCAAATTTCAGGAAGCGGCCGGCTCCCTGCGCAGCGCCTTCGGGGTGATGGGCGGGGGAACCAACACCGAAATCGCCAAGCCCAAGGTGGTTGAGTTCGCCCCCATCGCGGACGATTTCGTCAACCGCCTGTACCAGCGAATGATGGTCGATTTCAACCGGCTCAAGATCGACAAGCGCATCAAGCTGGTCAAGGATCGGGGCGCGGTTGTGCTGCAGGTGGAGGAGTCGATCCTGTTCGGTCCCGGCGAAACCGCTTTGGGTCCCGCGGCCCCCGAGGCGCTGCGGCAGGTGGCGGACCTGATTCGCAACCTCCCCCTGCACCTGCGCATCGAAGGGCACACCGATTCCACTCCTGCCAGCGTTTCGGGGATGAGCAACTGGGATCTCTCCATGACCCGGGCGATCACCGTCCTGAAGTTCTTCGAGGGGGAAAAACTGGTTCCTCTCGACCGCATGTCGGCGGTCGGTTACGGCGATCAGCGGCCCCTGGATACAAGCGGCACTCCCGAAGGCAACGCCCGCAACCGGCGGGTCGAGTTCGTGCTGGAGAGCATCGGCAGCAACCGCGAGGAACTGCCGTACCTGATCGACTCCAAACAGAAATTACCCTTCTGACCAAATTGCAGAGTGAGGCGACGCCATGGCCGAAAAAAAGAAGGCTGACAACAAGGAAGAGGGCAAGGGCGGGGGGAAGAAGACCCTGATCCTGGCCATCGTCGGGGTACTGCTGCTGGCCGGCGTGGGGGCCGGCGCCTACTTCTTCGGCGCCAGCCGCGGGGCTGCTGCTTCTGCAGCACCGGCCGACCCGGCTGTGGCGGCGGCCGCGGCTGCTGCCGCCGAAGCCGAGGCCGGCAATCTCGGCCCGCTGGTGGAACTGAAGGATTTCATCGTCAATATTCTGGATCAGCAGGACACCCGCTATCTCAAGGCCTCGCTGACCCTGGAATTGACCAGCCCGGAAACCGCTGCCGAAGTGGAACAGCGGATGCCCCAGGTGCGGGATGCGGTCATCCTGCTGATCGGCAGCAAGACCTTCGGTGAATTGAGCGACCTGCAGGGCAAACTGCAGTTGCGGGCCGAGATGGGGGCGCAGATCAACAAGTTCCTCAAGGCCGGCAAGGTCAAGAATATCTATTTCACCGATTTCGTCGTGCAATAGGAGGCGAAGTTGGAGCGGATCCTGTCCAAGGACGAAATTTCCGAACTCCTCTCGGCGGTGCGCGAAGGGGAGGTGGATACCGGCGAGGCGGCTGGCCCGGCGGAACCGCGCCGTCAGGCCCGGCGCTTCGATCTGGTGCAGGCCCCGGGGCTGTCCCGCTGGAAGATTCCCAACCTCGACCTGATCATCGATGCCTTCGGCCGCAACTATGCCATCTCCCTGACCAACCGGCTGCGGCGGCCGGTGCTGGCGAATCTCGCCGGCATCGAATCGATCAGTTTCGAGGCCGCCCTGCAACAGGTCTCCCCCAACAGCGCCCTCGGCATCCTCAACCTCGATCCCTTCAAGTCCGGAGGCTTGCTGATCATCGATGAAGCGCTGGCCTATCCGCTGCTGGAAATACTTCTCGGCGGGACCGCCGATAGCCGGCAGCCGATCCCGAACCGTCCGCTGACCGCCATCGAGATGAACCTGTTGCGGACCCTGATGGAGGATTCCTGCGCCGACCTGGCCAAGGCCTTCAATGCCCTCGAGCGCCTGAACCCCTCGCTGGTGAAGCTGGAAAACTCCCTGCGTCTGGTCAATATCGTCCCCCCGGAAGCCGGGGTGCTGATGGCACGCTTCAAGGTCAGCCTCGACCGCCTGACCGGGACGGCCTGGCTGATGATTCCCCATGCCTCGCTGGAACCGTTGCGGGAAAAGCTGCGGGATTCGGTGATTTCCGTCGGCAGTCAGGCTAACGAGGCTTGGCCGACGCAATTGCGGGAATCGCTGCAGCAGGTCCAGGCCACGCTGCGGGTGCAGGTCGGGGAAGCCGGTCTCAGCGTTCGTGACATTCTCAATTTCCAGGTGGGCGACATCATCGACCTGGGTTGTGCCCCATCCGCCCCGCTCCAGGTGCTGGTGGAGGACCGGCCGAAATTCCTGGCCCAGGCCGGAGTGCGCAACGGCAACAAGGCGATCCGCATCAGCGGAAAAATCGAACGGAGTCAATAAATGGAACCCAATGCCGGCAAAACCGCCCCGATGGAAAGCAAGGAAGGCATGAAAAACCTCGATTTCCTCCTCGACATTCCGCTGCATGTAACGGTGGAGGTCGGCCGCTCGAAAATCCTCATCAAGGATCTGCTGGCCATGCGCGAAGGGAATGTCATCGAGCTCGACAAGCTGGCCGGCGAGCCGCTGGATCTCTACGTCAACTCCCGTCTCATCGCCCGCGGGGAAGCGGTGCTGATCAACGAGAAGTTCGGTATCCGCCTCACCGATGTGGTCAGCCCCAGCGAGCGCATCGAGAAACTCGGCTGACCGGGGGAGGACGATGATGCGCCTGCCGATTCAGCTCTGTCTGCTCCTGGTCGCCACGCCGGCTTTTGCCGCCGAGGGGGAGGGGCTGCTGCTGCCGACTCTGAAAATGCTCGGCGCCCTGGCCCTGGTGCTCGGGGTTCTGCTGCTGATCTACGCCGGTAGCCGGCGTGGCCTGAGGCTGCTCCCGCGAGGGGGCGGTCAGCAGATCGAGGTGCTGGAGACCCGCTCCCTGGGGCCGAAAAAGGCCCTGTGCCTGGTACGGGTGCGGGGGGAGGAATACCTCCTCGGCCTCGGGGCCGACCGGGTCAGCCTGATCAGTCGCGTCGGCGGAGCCGATGCGACATCCTTCGAGGAGCAGTTGCGCCGCCAGGTCGGGGGGGCGGCATGATGCGGCTGCTGACCAGTCTGGCCCTGGTGCTGGCGCTGCCGGCTCTGACCGCAGCTCAGGGGCTGCCGACGGTGACCGTCGGCATCGGCGAGGCGACGGGCCCGGCGCAGGTCTCCACGACCCTGCAGGTTTTGTTCGTTCTCACCGTGCTGTCGCTGGCGCCGGCCATCCTGTTGATGACCACCGCCTTCACCCGGATTGTCATCGTCCTGTCTTTCGTCCGCCTGGCCATGGGAACCCAGCAGATGCCCCCCAACCAGGTGGTGGTGGGGTTGGCCCTGTTCCTGACCTTCTTCATCATGGCGCCGACCTGGACCCAGGTCAACGAGACCGCCCTGCAGCCCTACCTGCGCCAGGAACTGAGCCAGCAGCAGGCGGTGGCGACGGGGCTGGAGCCGATCCGCAGCTTCATGTTCGCCCAGACCAAGGAAAGCGACCTGCACCTGCTGATGGACATTGCCGGCCTGGCGGCGCCGGACAACCGTGACGATATTCCGACCCTGACCCTGATCCCTTCTTTCATGCTTTCCGAGCTGAAGCGGGCCTTCCAGATGGGCTTCCTGATCTACATACCCTTCCTGGTCATCGACATGGTGGTCGCTTCGGTGCTGATGGCCATGGGCATGATGATGCTGCCCCCGCCGATCATCTCCCTGCCGTTCAAACTGCTGTTGTTCGTGCTGGTGGACGGCTGGAGCCTGGTGGTGGGGTCGCTGGTGAAAAGCTTTTATTGAAGGCAGAATCCAGAATCCAGAATTCAGGAGTCGGAATAAAAGCTTTTACTTCTGGATTCTGAATTCTGACTCCTGGATTCCAAAGGAACCTCAATGACTCCCGAATACGTCGTCGACATCGGCCGCAAGGCCATCGAGCTGGTGCTGCTGCTGGGGGCGCCGATGCTGATCTGCGCGCTGCTGGTCGGCTTGGTGATCAGCATTTTCCAGGCGGCGACCCAGATCAACGAACAGACCATGACCTTCATCCCCAAGATCGTGGCGGTACTGGTCTCCATGCTGCTCTTTGCCCCCTGGATGATCCAGAAGATGATCGGCTTCTCCACCGAACTGATCGGTGCCATCGCCACCGTCGGCGGCTGAGTCCGCCCATGGACCTGCTCGCCCCCTCCCTCGCCAACTTCCAGCTGTTTCTGATCTGTCTGGCCCGCGTCGGGTCGCTGATGGCGACCCTGCCGGTGTTCAGCGCCTCCACCGTCCCCATGCAACTGCGCCTGGGGTTGGCGGTGCTCCTCTCCCTGGCCGCTTTTCCAGTCGTTTCCCCCTATCTGCCGACGGCCGACTTCGCCCCCTTTGCCCTCGGCCTGCTCATTGCCGGCGAAGCCATGCTGGGGCTGATGGTCGGTTTCACCGTGCGGCTGATCTTCACCGCCATCGAGTTCGGCGGCACCCTGATCGGCTACCAGATGGGGTTTGCAGCCGCCAACGTCTTCGATCCCCAGACCCAGCACCAGGTCTCGGTACTGGCCCAGTTCAAGAACGTGCTGGCGATCCTGGTGTTTCTCAGCCTCGACATCCACCACCTGTTTTTCCGCGCCATCATCCATTCCTACGCCCTGCTGCAGCCGGGCAACCTCGATTTCACCGGCGAAGCGGTGCCCATGCTGATGCGCCTGGCCGGCAACATGTTTTCCCTCGGGGTGCTCTTCAGCGCTCCGATCCTGGCCCTGCTGCTGATCTCCGGCCTGGTCCTGGGGGTGCTGGCGCGGGTCTTCCCCCAACTCAATGTCTTCCTGCTCTCCTATCCTCTCAACATCGGCGTCGGTTTTCTCGGCGTCGGCTTGACCCTGCACCTGGCGGTGGCACTGCTTGGCAAGGAATTCGCAGCACTGGAACAGCGGCTGCTGGAACTCTTTGCGGCCCTTTAGGAGCGTGCCATGGCCGAAAACGAAAACGACCAGGAAAAAACCGAACAGGCGACAGAAAAGCGGCGGCAGGATTTTCGCGAAAAGGGGCAGGTGGCCCAGAGCCGGGAAATCCACACCGCCGCGCTGCTGACCACCACGCTGCTGCTTTGGTATTTCTATCTGCCCCAGTTCTGGACCAACCTGCAGGCTCTGCTCGCCCGGTTGTTCCGTGATTCCGGCACCTTCGAAATCACTCCCGCCTCCATCGTCGACCTCAGCCTGCTGCTGGCCGCCAAGATCACTCTGCTCCTCGCCCCGCTGTTGGCCCTGGTGCTGGTGATCGGCTTCTTCTCCACCTTCTTCCAGGTTGGCTGGCTCTTCACCACCAAACCTCTCGAACCCGACTTCAACAAGCTCAATCCGGTCAGCGGCTTCGGGCGGATGTTTTCCAAACGGTCACTGGTCGAAGTTGTCAAATCTTTGGCGAAAGTGTCATTGATCGCCTTCGTCGCCTATCGCACCGTCAGTGCAGAGTTCGCCGAAAGCCTGAGTCTGGTGGCCATGGATGTCCCCGATACGGTGCGTTTTCTGGGCAAAGTGGCTTTCTGGGTGTTGGCCAAGACCTGCGGCATCCTGATTCTCCTCGGTCTGCTCGATTTTCTGTACGTGCGCTGGGAGTTGGAACAGAAAATGAAAATGACCAAGCAGGAACTCAAGGAGGAGTTCAAGGAGAGCGAGGGGGACCCCTATGTAAAGGCGCGGGTGCGGTCGATCCAGCGGGAGATGGCCCGCAAGCGGATGATGGCCGACGTGCCCAAGGCCGACGTGATCATCACCAACCCGACCCACCTCTCCATCGCCATCGTCTACCGCCGCGGCGAGGCCGACGCGCCGGTGGTGCTGGCCAAAGGGGCCGATCACCTGGCCATGCGGATCCGGGAGATCGCCCGGGAGCACCAGGTTCCCCTGGTGGAAAATGTCCCGGTGGCCCGGGCCCTCTACCAGGTGGAAGTCGGCGCCGCGATACCCGAAGAGATGTACAAGGCGGTGGCGGAAATCCTCGCCTACGTCTACAGCCTTAAAGGACCTCAAGCATGATCGCCAGCCTGGCGCAAAATCGTTGGTCGCAACTCCTGCTGCGGGCGGATATCCTCGTCGCCTTCGGCCTGGTGACCATCCTGATGCTGATGGTTATTCCGCTTCCGGCGCTGCTGCTCGACCTCTTCCTGGCCCTCAACATGACCCTCTCGCTGCTGATCCTGGTGATCAGCCTCTACACCGCCCGGGCACTCGATTTCGCCATGTTCCCGGCGGTGCTGCTGGCCACCACCCTGTTTCGCCTCTCCCTCAACGTCGCCTCCACCCGCCTGATCCTGCTCAAGGGTAACGAGGGGCCGGGGGCGGCCGGCAGCGTGATCCAGTCCTTCGGCCAGTTCGTGGTCGGCGGCGATTACGTGGTCGGCCTGGTGCTGTTCGTGATCCTGGTGGTCATCAACTTCATGGTCATCACCAAGGGTGCCGGCCGGGTGGCCGAGGTGGCGGCCCGCTTCACCCTCGACGCCATGCCGGGCAAGCAGATGGCCATCGACGCCGACCTCAACGCCGGCCTGATCAACGAGAACGAGGCCCGCACCCGGCGCAAGGAGATCGCCCAGGAGGCCGAGTTCTACGGCGCCATGGACGGTGCCAGCAAGTTCGTGCGCGGCGATGCCATTGCCGGCATCATCATCACCCTGATCAACATCGGCGCCGGCTTCGTCATCGGCGTGCTGCAGAAGGGGATGCCGATGGCCCAGGCGGCGCAGAACTACACCATTCTCACCGTCGGCGACGGCCTGGTCGGCCAGATCCCGGCGCTGATCATCTCCACCGCCGCCGGCCTGCTGGTCACCCGCACCACCGGTTCGAGCGACTTCGGCAGCGACCTCAAGGGGCAGTTTACCCTGCACCCGCGGGCGATCTGGGTGGTGGCGGGGATGCTGTTCTTCTTCGGCCTGATCCCGGGGCTCCCCAAGCTCTCCTTCTTCATCATCGCCGGGCTGCTGATGTTGCTGGCCCACCAACTCGACAAGACCCGCAAGGCCAAGGCGGTCGAAGCGGCAGCGCCACCGGTCGAGGCGGCGCCGGTACGGGACAACTACGAGGAGATGTTGTCGGTCGATCTGCTGGAACTTGAGGTAGGTTACGGTCTGATCCCCTTCGTCGACGCCAGTCAGACCGGCGAGCTATTGACCCGGATCCACACCATCCGCAAGCAATTCGCCCTCGACATGGGCTTCATCGTGCCGCCGATCCATATCAAGGACAACCTGCAGCTCAAGCCCAACGAGTACGGCATCCTCCTCAAGGGGACCCGCATCGCCGGGGGCGAGATGCTCCCCGGCCATCACCTGGCCATGAATCCGGGCACGGCCAGCGAGGTGCTGCGCGGCATATCCACCGTCGAGCCGGCCTTCGGCCTGCCGGCCACCTGGATCGCCGAGGACAAGAAAGAACGGGCGCAGATGGCGGGCTACACCGTGGTCGACTGCACCACCGTCATGGCCACCCATATCAGCGAAATGATCAAACGCCACGCTCATGAACTGCTGGGGCGGCAAGAGGCACAGAACTTGCTCGATACCCTGAAAAAGAGCTATCCGAAACTGGTCGAGGAACTGGTCCCCAACCTGCTCAGCCTCGGCGGGGTGATGCGGGTGCTGCAGAACCTGCTGCGGGAGCAGGTCTCCATCCGCGACATGCGGACGATTCTCGAAGCCCTGGCCGATTACGCCCCCTTGACACAGGATGCCGATACCTTGACCGAGTATGTCCGCCAATCCCTGGGCCGCGCCATCAGCACCCGCCTCACCCCCGACGGGCAGATGCTGCCGGTGCTCACCTTCCACCGCGAGGTGGAGGAGGTGCTGCAGGAGGCGACGGTCTCTTCCGGGCAGGGGAGCTATCTCTCCCTCGATCCGACCACGGCACGGGCGCTGCTCGGCAGCCTGAGCGAACATCTGCAGCAGTTTGCCGGCGGGCAGCCGGTGCTGCTGTGTCAACCGACCATCCGTCCCCACGTCAAACGGTTGACCGAACGCTATCTGCCCAACCTGGTGGTGCTCTCCCACAACGAGATCGCGCCGAACCTCAAGGTCAAGTCCATCGGAACGGTGAACCTCCATGCAAGTTAAGGTCTTCGAAGCCGACGACATGCCGACCGCCCTCAAGCTGGTCAAGGAGAGCCTCGGGCCCGAGGCCCTGATCCTTTCCACCCGGACCGTGCGCAAGGGTGGGCTGGGTCTGCTCGGCAAGACCACCATCGAGGTGACCGCCGCCACCGAAGGGGGCGTGCCGGTCGCGGGAGACGCAACGGCGGCACCGGCACGATCGGCTCCGGAGTCCAAGGCCCAAACGGCGGCGGCCCCTGCGGCCAACCGTCCCGTGTCTGGGGCCGAGCCGGGGCTGCCCCGGGCCTATGCCGGCGACGGCATCGACTATGCGGAAATCTGGCGCAAGCGCCGGGTGATCGACCCGTTGGAGGACGAGGTGGCGCAGCTCAAGGGGCAGCTCTCCTCCATCAACGTCGAGTCCCTGCGCAGCGAAATCAACGAATTGAAAGAACTGGTCAAAGCCGCCGCCCAGCGCCCCCAACCGGAGTCAACGGCAGCTCGGCCCCGACCGGGGAGCGCCATCGCCAAAATGATGGACGCCCTGCTCGACCGGGGGGTGGAGCCGGGGCCGGCCGAGGCGATCATCCGTCAGGCGCTGACCAAGTATCCCCCCCGGGACAAGTCCGTGACCCTCGAGGGCTTCCTCGCTGCGGCCATCGCCGAACTGGTACGGACCTCCGGCCCGGTCATCGGCCCCGGGGTCGACGGCCCCCGCAAGGTGGCCCTGGTCGGCCCCACCGGGGTCGGCAAGACCACCACCCTGGCCAAGCTGGCCGCGGATTACCTGTTGCAGGGGGGACGCCGCCTGGCGCTGGTGACCGTCGACATCTACCGCATCGCCGCGGCCGAACAGCTCAAAGTCTACGGCGAGATCATGAAGGTGCCGGTGGAGGTGGTGCTCAACCCGGTCGATCTGCAGCAGGTCTGGGCCCGGCACCGGGACAAGGAACTGATTCTGATCGACACCTCGGGGCGCAGCCCCGGGGACGCCGCCGGACTGGCGGAACTGGAAGCCTTCATTGGGGAAGGCAGCGGGGTGGAAAACCACCTGGTACTGTCGGCCACCACCCGGGATCGCGACTCGGCCGCGGCCCTCAAACGCTTCAGCCGGCTGCCGTTGCGCAGTCTGATTTTCAGCAAAGTCGATGAATGTGAAAGTCTGGGGGGGCTGCTCAACCTGCACCTGAAGAACAACTACCCCCTGTCCTACCTCACCACCGGACAGCGTGTGCCGGAGGACATGGTTCTGGCCGACCCGAGCGGGGTGGCCAGCCTCATCATGAGAAAGCAGTAGGGATATGGATATGGCGACTCGACACAGCGATCAGGCAGGAACTCTGCGCAGCCTCTCCCGCGGCCTGGCCCCAGCGCCGCTGCTCTCCCGGGGGGGCAAAACCCCGCGGGTGGTCTCGGTCACCAGCGGCAAGGGCGGAGTGGGAAAAACGGCGGTGGCCTCCAACATGGCGACGGTGCTGGCGCGGCTCGGCTACAAGGTGCTGATCATCGACGCCGACCTGGGCCTGGCCAACATCGACGTGGTGTTCAACCTCACCCCCCAGTTCAACCTCAACCACTTTTTCTCCGGCGAGAAGCAGTTGCCCGAGATCGTGGTCGAAGGGCCCGCGGGGATCAGGATTCTGCCGGCCGGCTCGGGGGTCCAGGCCTTCACCCACCTGACCGCCGACCACCAGCGCCGCTTCCTTGAGGCCATGGATGCCTTCCACGGCGATTTTGACTACGTGCTGATCGACACCGAGGCGGGGATTTCCGAGAACGTCACTTACTTCAATGTGGCCGCCCAGGACATCCTGGTGGTCACTACCCCTGACCCCACGGCCATCACCGACGCCTATGCGCTGATGAAACTGCTTTCCACCAAGTACCACGAGAAATTTTTCAACCTGGTGGTGAACTCCGTCAAGGACGAAGGGGAGGCGCTGGAGGTCTACAAAAAACTGACCCTGGTGGCCAACCGCTACCTCAATATCTCCATCGACTACTTCGGCTGCATCCCCTTCGACAAACGACTGCGGGAATCGGTGCAGCGGCAGAAGGTGATGGTCGATCTCTATCCCGGCACCCGCACCAGCAACGCTTTCGAGCAGTTGGCCCAGAGCCTGGTGGACGCACCACCGAGCGCCAAGGCCAAGGGGACCGCTCAGCTCTTCTGGCAGCGGCTGCTCGGTCTGGGGCCGGGAGCCTGAGCATGCATTCCCTCGACCTTTTTTCCGATCTGCCGCCCATGGTGGACCGGGAGCGCCTGATCAAGGCGCACCTGCCGATGGTCGATTTCGTGGTGGAGCGCATGGTCTGCCAGGTGCCGGGTTACATGACCCGGGACGACATGGCCAGCGCCGCCATGATGGGACTGCTCGATGCCGCCAGTCGCTTCGACCCGGGGCGGGGGATCCTCTTCAAGACCTTCGCCGAACGGCGCATGCGCGGGGCGATCATCGACGAGGCCCGCAAGATGGACAGCTTTTCCCGCACCCAGCGGGAGAAGCAGGGGCGTATCGCCGCTGCCATCGCCGACCTGGCCGGGCGCCTCGGCCGCGATCCCGAAGAGGAGGAGGTTGCCAAAGCCCTCGGCCTGAGCCTGGAAGACTACCAGCAGCAGCTCGGCGAAGTCGGTTACCTGGGGGTGGTCAGCCTGCACGACACCCTCGACGGCTCGGAGGACGGCCGCACCCTGCTCGATACCATCGCCGACAGCAACGCCAAGAATCCCCTGGAAAACCTCGAGGCCCGGGAACTCACCCGGGAGCTCGCCGCCCACCTCGAAAGCCTCACCGAAAAGGAGCGCCTGGTGATCAGCCTCTACTACTACGAGGAGCTGAGCCAGAAGGAGATCGCCGAAGTGCTCAGCCTCACCGAAGGGCGCGTCTCCCAGCTGCACAGCCAGGCCCTGATCAAGCTCAAGGGCAAACTGAGCGGCCGCGGCAAGCGGCGCTGAAAATCCCGTCTTATTCTCCCCCGTTGTCACAATTCCGGCACGGCAAATGCAATCCCCCTGAGTGTCAATCGAACGGCCCATGGGCCTGTCGATTTGTTGACGCCGATTCCCGTCGCGGAGGTTGTCATGCCGGCCAAAGATTTGATTTTCATTGTGGTGCTGCTGGTTGCCATCGGACTGGCCCTGCTCTGTGTGTTGCTCGACCGGCGCCTGGCCCGGGCCCGTCAGGCCAATGCCCGACTCGCGGATGAGTTGACCGCCACCCGCCGCCCGGCCCCTGAGCGGGAGGCGAAGAGCGCTGCGGCCGCACCGGCCAGGGGTTTTGCCGTCGATTTCGAGCAGGCCAGCCTGCGCCAGCGCCTGCAGCGCGGTGACGGCGGCGGCGCGGTGCCGGAAAAATACCGCCTGGTGGCGGCCATGGCGGCGCGGGGGCTGGGGGCTGAGGATATCGCCGCGGTGCTGCAGCTGCCTGTTCCCGAGGTGGCGGCGCTGCTGCGGCTGAGCCTGATTTCCCGGGGAGCGGCCTGAGCCGGGTGCGGAATTGGCCTAAAGAAATCCCGATCGGTCGTCGAAATGAGAACCATCGGCAAGCAACAGGGAGATCCCTATGAGTTCCGGCAAGTACAGCGCCCTTTCCGGCATGACCACACGGCTCGAACAACTCGACGCCATCAGCGACAACCTGGCCAACATCAAGACCACCGGCTTCAAGAAAAACGGCGTAATCTTTGCCGCCGTCCTCGATCAGGCCACCAGCGACCAGCGGGGCAAGGGGATCAATTTCGCCCGCTCCGAAGGGGGCTATACCGATTTTTCCCAGGGCACCCTCAACCGCACAGGGGTTCCTTTGCACCTGGGCATCGACGGCGAGGGCTTCTACAAGGTGCGGGATGCCGAAGGGAACATTCTCTACACCCGCCAGGGGAACATGCGGCTCGACGGCGAAGGCTTTCTGTTGGCTGGCCACGGCCAGAAGGTGCTGGGGGAGGGAGATCAGCCCCTGCAGTTGGTCGACCCGGTGCCCTCGGTGCTGCCCGATGGGACCATTCGCCAGGCCGAAGGGGACCTTCTCAAGCTGGTGCTGCATCGTTTCGCCGATCCGGACAAGCTCCAGCGGGTCGGTGGCGGCCTGTTCCGCGCCCCCGCCGGGATGGAGTCCCAGCCGGTGGCCGAGCCCAATATCCAGCAGGGGCAGCTTGAAGAATCCAACGTCAACGTGATGCAGGAGACCGGCCGGATGATGGAGGCGCTGCGCGTCTTCGAGGCCTGCCAGAAGATGATGCAAACCTACAGCACCATCGGGTCCAAACTCGACGAGCTCGGCTCCGTCGGCTGACCCGGAATTCAAAGGAGTCTAATATGATCAGGGCACTGTGGACCGCGGCAACCGGGATGGAAGCCCAGCAGCTGAACATGGATGTGATCGCCAACAACCTGGCCAACGTCAACAGCACCGGTTTCAAGAAGAGCCGCGCCGATTTTCAGGATATCCTCTACCAGACCAGCAAAAGTGCCGGCACCACCGCCACCCCCGGGGTGGAAGTGCCCACCGGTGTGCAGGTCGGCCTCGGCTCCCGGGTGGCGGCGGTGCAGAAGGTCTTCACCGTCGGCGACATCCACCAGACCGGCAACGACCTCGATCTGGCCATCGAAGGGCAGGGGTTCTTCCAGGTCTCGACTCCCAACGGCGAGCAGTCCTACACCCGGGCCGGCGCCCTCAAGCGCGACAGCACCGGACGGCTGGTCACCTCCAGCGGCCATCCCCTGTTCCCCGAGATCGTCATCCCCCCCAATGCCCGACAGGTCTCCATCAGCCCCCTGGGAGTGGTGGAAGTGATGTTGGACGGCGAAGCCACCCCCACCGAGGTCGGCACCATCGAGCTGGTGCGCTTCGGCAATCCCGCCGGCCTCAACAGCCTGGGGCAGAACCTGTTCGGCGAGACCCCGGCCTCCGGTCCGCCGGAAACGGGCGAGCCCGGTATCGCCGGTTTTGGCACCATCTC
>CAZYXS010000003.1:28973-54981 GCA_964650955.1 uncultured Desulfuromonadales bacterium
ACATCATGGAAGAGATGGTGGCCATGATTGCCGGTCAGCGGGCCTATGAGATCAACTCCAAGGCGATCCAGACCGCCGACGAAATGCTGCAGATGACCAACGGTCTGGTGCGCTAGGGCCGATGATGAAGCTCCTGTCCCTCGCCCTGCTGGTCTTGTTATTGCTGGTGGCCCCCGCCCTGGCCCTGGAGATCCGTCTGCGGGAGCGGGTCGAGGTTGCCGGCGACATGGTGCGACTCGGCGAGGTGGGGGAAATTCATGGTGCCGAAGCCGGCTTGCAGCAGGCGCTGACGGCTCTGGAACTGCTGCCGGCCCCCGAGCCCGGCAACCGGCGCCAACTGGCCGCCGACGAAATCGCCCAGGCCTTCGCCCAGCGTGCTGCCGGCCTGCCCGAAGTGCGCTGGAGCGGCGCCAAAACCCTGACCCTGAAACGGGCGGGAGAGAGCATCGGCCCGGCCCAGGTCGAGGCCCTGATCGGGCAGTACCTGCAGGAGAAGCAGGGGCGGCTGGGCAAGGGCAAGGTCCGTTTTCGCATCACCCAACCCCCTGTTCCCTTCACCTTGCCCGCCGGCAACCTGGCCACCGAAGTCATTCCCGGCGACCCCGGCCTGCTCAAGAGCCGCAGCATGACCCTGGTGTTCCGCCTCGACGGCCGGCTGGTCAAGACCCTGCTGGTACGGGGGGAGATGGAAGCCAAAACCGCGGTGGTGGTGGCCGCCGCCGATCTGGAGCGGGGCACCCTGCTCGGCACCAAGGATCTGCAACTGCTCGAGCGCGACCTGGCCGGTTTGCGCGATCCCTATGTCGACCCGGCCGAACTGTTCGGCAAGAAACTCAAACGCCCCCTGCGCGCCGGCGAGGTTCTCGAGCCGGTGATGGTCGACACCCCGCCGCTGGTCAAGCGGGGAGATGTGGTGACCATGCAGCTGCAGGGGGCCGGTTTCACCCTCAGCGCCCAGGGAGTGGCCCGCCAGGACGGCCTGGCCGGGGAGACCATCCTGGTGCGCAACAGTACGTCCCGCAAGGACATTTCCTGCCAGGTGGCCGCTGCGGGCCTGGTCATGGTGGAGTTCGGGAAATGAAGCTTCGTATGCTGCCGCTGTTTGCCGTCGTGATTTTGACCTCCGCCTGTGCCGCGCCCCGTCGCCCGGCCGAGCCCCTGCGCCCCCTTTCGGCGATCCCCCCGGTGGTGACCGCCCCGGCCGCCGCCACCACCGGCTCCCTCTGGAGCACCGGTCCTGGCAGCCTGGTCAGCGACAACAAGGCCCACCAGAGAGACGATATTTTGACGGTGGCCATCTTCGAGTCGGCCAGTGCCACCAAACAGGCCAGTACCACTACCGGCCGCGACAGTTCCGCCTCGGCCGATATCAGCAGCGTGCTCGGCCTGGAGAAGAACCTGGCCAACATCAATTCCTCCCTTGATCCGACCAACCTGCTCAGCGCCGGTTACAAGAGCGATTTCAAAGGCTCCGGGGCCACCTCCCGCAAGGAGAACCTGGTCGCCACCCTGACCACCCGGGTGGTGGAGGTGCTGCCCAACGGCAACCTGCGCATCGAGGGGAGCAAGACCGTCACCGTCAACCGCGAGGACCAGATCATCCATCTGCGGGGGATCGTGCGTCCTTCGGACATCGGCACCAACAACATGGTCGACTCCAAGTACATTCTCGACGCCGAAATCGTCTATACCGGCAACGGGGTGATCAGCGACAAGCAGGGGCAGGGATGGCTGGTGCGGTTTTTCGACACCGTCTGGCCCTTCTGAGCGAGGAGGAGCGCACCCGATGAAGACCTTTCGAATCTCTCTGCTGCTGATCCTGGCCGCGGCCCTGCTCGGGCCGACCGTCGCCCAGGCCTCGCGGATCAAGGATATCGCCACCCTGCAGGGGGTGCGGGAAAACCAGCTTATCGGCTACGGCCTGGTGGTCGGCCTCAACGGCAGCGGCGACAGCGCCAGCACCCAGTTCACCATCCAGTCGCTGGTCAACATGCTCGAGCGCCTCGGGGTCAGTGTGAGCCAGAGCCAGGTCAAGGTCGCCAACGTCGCCGCGGTCATGGTCACCGCCGAGCTCCCCCCCTTCGCCAAGGCCGGCAATGGCGTCGATGTGCTGATCTCCTCCCTCGGGGATGCCAAGAGCCTCGCCGGCGGTACCCTGCTGATGACCCCCCTCAAAGGGCCCGACGGGCAGGTCTACGCTGTCGCCCAGGGACCGGTGCTGGTCGGTTCCCTCTCCTTTGGCGGCAAGGCGGCCAAGGTGCAGACCAACCACCCCACCGTCGGCCGCATCCCCGGCGGCGGCCTGATCGAGCGGGAGGTTCCCTTTGCCTTGCCGGAAGGGGCACCCCTGGTCTACCGCATCCAGGAGTCGGATTTCACCACCATCGCCCGCATGAACAGCGCCGTCAACGCCCGCTTCGGCGCCGGGGTGGCCCAGCCCCTCGACGGCGCCAGCCTGCAGGTGCGCATCCCCGCCAACTTCCAGGGGCGCACCGTGGAGTTCGTCGCCGCCCTCGAGGGCCTCGAAGTGCAGCCCGACGCCCCGGCCCGCATCGTGGTCAACGAGCGCACCGGTACCATCGTCGTCGGCGAGGAGGTACGTATCGCCACTGTCGCCGTCTCCCACGGCAACCTCAACCTGGTGATCAACGAGTCTGCACAGGTTTCCCAGCCCAATCCCCTCGCCAAGGGAGAGACGGTGGTGGTGCCGCAGACCGAGATCCAGGTCAACGAAACCGGGGGGGAGCTGGTGGTGCTGAGCAAGGGGACCAGTATCGGCGAGGTGGCCCGAGCCCTCAACGCCATCGGTGCCACTCCCCGCGACCTGATCGCCATTTTCCAGGCCCTCAAGGCGGCGGGCGCCCTGCACGCCGACCTGGTGGTGCTGTAGGAGGTGCGGACATGAAGACCGGGTTCGATCCGAAACTGATCGCCGCCACCGCCACCCAGGCCCCCAAGGGGCCTGGCAAGGGGGCCGACCCCGAGGCGCTGCGCAAGACCTGCCAGGAGTTCGAGGCGATCTTCGTCAAGCAGATGCTCAAGGAGATGCGCGGCACCCTCCCGGAAGGGGGACTGCTCCCCCGGGGGATGGCCGAGGACTTCTTCCAGGAGATGATGGATGCCGAGGTCGCCAAGGCCGCCTCTCTGCGCGGTGATTTCGGCATCGCCGAAGCCCTGTTCCGCCAGCTGCAACCCCCGGTACCGCCGGCCGCCGAGCCACCCGTGGTGGCTGAACCCCCGCTGGCCGAGGATAAACAAGCGCCCTGACCCCTTCCCTGAAACTGCAGGGCCTCCAACGCGAAGGCGCGGAGAGAGGGCGAGGCTTCTCTCTGCGTGCTTTTGGGGTTTCTCTGCGACTCCGCGTTAAAAATGATTCCGCTTTTGTTAACCCCTCCATTTTTTTCCTAAAGATCCCCCCTGTTTCTGCCGATAAGAGACCCAAAGAACAAGAGACGGCCCTGTTCCCTGTGCTAAGATGGGGTGCAAGGCAAACAAATCCATGCAGTTAACGACTGCGACAGGTGGCGACTATGAGCAACAGGATTTTCGGCGGCAACGGCATCGGACCGATGGACGGCATCCAGCGGGCCCGCAATCTGGAGCAAGCCAAGACCGGCAAGGCCAACGGCGATTTCGCCGGCAGCCTGCAGGAGGCGGGCAAGGCCAAGGCCCCCGCGGCGACCCAGTCGCCGGAGCGGGCGGCGAAACTGGCGGCCCTCAAGGCCCAGATTGAATCCGGCAACTATCGGCCCGACCTGGAGAAGGTGGCCGAGAGTCTGCTCAAGTTCATCGCCAAGGGGAAATAAGCCATGGACTCCTCCGCCCACGCCCAACTGCGGCGCCTGCTCGACCTGATCTGCCGGGAGCGCGACTGCGCCAAGCGCTGCGCCCTGGATGAGATGGCCGCGGTCACCGAGGAGAAAGAGCTGCTGCTGCGCAGCTTGGGTGCCCTGGGGGAGCTCGATGAGGAGGGTCGGCAGCTAGCGGCGCGCATCCGCGAGGAAAACCGGCGCAACGCCTACCTGTTCTGGTCGGCCCTGAAGTGGGTGCGGGAGAGCATGAGCTTTTTCGGCAATCAAGCCACCCCTATCGGCTACGGCGCCCGTGGTGCCGTGGTGAGTGCGGCCAATAGCGGAATGCTTTTATCCGGGCGGGTGTGACATGGGTGGTCTGGTCAATGCGCTGAATATCGGCAAATCAAGCCTGGCCACCTCGCAGAAGGCCATCGAGGTCACCGGCAACAATATTTCCAACGTCAATACACCGGGCTATTCCCGCCAAATCCCGGTGCTTGCTCCCTATCCCTCTCTGCAGGTCAATGGCCTGACCATCGGCACCGGCGTCAAGATCGCCGATGTCATGCGCAACCACGACACCTTTCTCAACCGCCAGATCAACGAGCGTACCGCCACCGCCGGCGAATCGGATGGGCGCACCATCCCCCTGGCCGAAGTCGAGCAGGTGATCAGCATCGCCGAAAGCGGCATCGCCGGCGAAATGTCGCGCTTCTTCGACGCCTGGCAGGAGCTGAGCGCCGATCCCGCGTCCGGCGTGCTGCGCGACCTGGTGCTGCAACGGGGTCAGACCCTGGCCCAGGGTTTTCAGTCGGCGATCCGCGATCTCGGCGCGGTACGGGAAAATATCAATATTTCCCTGGAATCCAAGCTTGAAGGAGTCAATCTTCAGATTCGCGAAGTCGCCGCCCTCAACCAGCGCATCGCGGCCCTTGAGGTGACCGGCCAGGCCGCCCTCTCCGACCGGGATCGCCGCGATGTGCTGGTCGGCGAACTGGCGGAGAGTCTCGGCGTGAGTCATTTCGAAGAGGAAAACGGCATGTTTTCCCTGCAGTTGCCTGGCGGACACACCCTGGTGCAGGGGAACACCCCCTTGACCTTGGAAGCCCAGCGGGTCAATGGCGATGTGCAGTTCGGTCTGCGTTCTCCCGGTGGTGGTTTGCTCAGCCTCAGCCCGGCCAACCTGGGCGGGGCGTTCCGCGGCTCGATGACGGTACGGGACCGGCAGGTCCCTGGTGTTGTCGCCGACCTCGACAAACTGGCCTACAACTTGCTTGGTGAAGTCAACAGCCAGCATCGGCTGGGGACAGGGCTCGACGGTATCGGCGGACGGGACTTCTTCGTCCCCTTGACCACCGAGGCCGGTGCTGCCAACCAGTTGGCCGTCAGCCTGACCCTGGGGCGCCAGGTGGCCGCCGGTGTGAGCTCCGCTCCCGGCGACAACGGCAACGCCCTGCAGATCGCGGCTTTGGTCAACAAAAAGGTGATCGGTGGCAGCGAAACCTTTACCGGGTTCTTCGCCAACCTCGCCACCCGCATCGGCACCGAGATCCAGCAAAATCGCCTCAATCTGCAGGGGAGCCAGGATGCCCTGGTGCAGTTGCACAACCGACGCGATTCCACCGCCGGGGTCTCGCTGGAAGAGGAAATGATCAACCTGATCAAGTTTCAGAAGGGGTTTGAGGCTTCGGCCAAGCTGCTTTCCACCGTCGACGAGATGATGGACAGCCTGCTCGCCCTCAAGAGGTAAGCCATGAAGGTCACCAATCAGAGCACCTACCGCACGCTGCTCAGCAACATGGACCGGGCCAACAGTGACCTCAACCAGTTGCGGATTGCCAGCGCCACCGGCAAGCGACTCAACCGCGCCTCCGACGATCCGTCGGCCGTGCGGCCCGCGTTGCTGACTCGGGAGCGTCTGCAGGGGACCGAGCGCTACGTGCGCACCATGGATGCCGCCCTTGATCGGATGAAGGTGCAGGATTCCAACCTCAATCAGGCAGTCTCCCTGCTCTCCCGGGCCACCGAGTTGGTCGTAATGGCCGGCAACGGCATCTACGGAGCCTCCGAGCGGCTGACCATTGCCAACGAAATCAAGGGCCTGCGCGAGGGAATGCTGGCCGTAGGCAATGCCCAGGTCGATGGGAAATACGTCTTTGCCGGTTACGCCGAGGCCACTCAGCCCTTCGGCACCAACCCCGCCTACGCTCCCCCGGCCGACCCCCGGGCGGTGCTCTACAACGGCGACCAGGGGGCGGTGCGGCTGGAGATCTCGCCTGGCGAACAAGTGGTGGTGAACCTCGACGGCCAGTCCCTTTTCCTGGGGGACGCCGATGGCGACGGTAGCCCCGATGCCGGCATGGTCGATGTGTTCAGCGTCCTTGCCCGCATCGAGGATGGGTTGCGGGCCAATGATCCGGCTGCCGTGCATGGCGAAATGGGCAACCTCGAGACGGCCCTCGACCAGGTCGGCCGGGCCCGCGGCCTCCTCGGCAACACCGCCCAACGCCTGGCCACCAACCGCGAACACATGGCCGATGTTCAGGTTGATCTGCAGGAGATTATTTCCCGCTATGAGGATGCCGATTTGGCCGAGGTCATTACCCGAATGACCCAGCAGGAGCAGGCGCTGCAGGCCGCCATGAGCGTCACCGGCCGCATCACCAAACTGTCAATACTCGATTATCTCTGATAACCGCCGCGAACCAGACGGTGGCCGCACATTCCCGCTCCGGCTTCAGGCCGCGGCGGGTCCACCCGTGAGCCAAGGAGGGCCCTATGCTGGTCCTGACCAGAAAAGCCGGAGAAGGGATCATTATTGGAGACAATATCAGGGTCTCCGTGGTCGAGGTCCGGGGCGGCGGCATCCGCATCGGCATCGATGCCCCCTTCGAAATGAAGATCCACCGGCAGGAAGTGTATGACCGGATTCTCAAGGAAAACAAGGAGGCGACCCGATGGGATCTAGCCGATCTGAACAATGCGAGCGAGCTGCTCGACACCCGCAAGGATGCGCGATGAAAAAGATCCAGTCCCGCTTTGGCGAAATCGAGTTCGATCCCGAGAAAACCATTCATTTCCCCCAGGGGATGATCGGGTTCGAGGACCTGCGCAAGTTTGTGGTCATCCCGGCCAAGAAACCTGGCCCCCTGTTCTGGATTCAAAGCATCGAGGACCCCGCAGTCGCCTTCGTCGTCTCCGACCCGACCCAGTTCTTCCTCGACTACCAGGTCGCCCCTGACCGGCTCGAAAGAGAAAAACTGCAACTGGGCGAAGCCGACGAATGCTTCATTCTCTCGGTGGTCACCATCCACCCCGATCGCACCGTCACCTTTAATCTGGCGGCGCCGGTGCTCTATGCTCCCGCGACCAATCGTGCGTTGCAGGTGATTCTTGAGAACGGCCGGTACTCGACCCGGGTGCCGCTGCCGAGCTGCTGAGACGATGCATTGCTGAAACCTCGCGGGGGCCGGAAAAAAATCCGGCCCCCGCGATTTTTTTCTAAAGAATCGAAAGTTCGCTGCCGATAAGACAGTCAAGGCGGGAAAGCCGACCAGGAAAGGAGGCGAGGCCCAGGCAAGACCGGTCACGACCCCCGCCGATCCTGAGCAGAAGAAAAACAAACCATTTGTCACCCCAGGGCAAGGAAGCCCGCATTCACCTCAAGGAGGAATATCATGGCACTCGTAATCAACACCAACATGGCATCGCTCAACGCTCAACGTCACCTCTCCGGTAGCCAGGGCAAGCTGGCCACAGCTATGGAAAGACTTTCCACCGGCCTGCGGGTCAATTCCGGGCAGGACGACGGCGCCGGTCTCGCTATCGGCAACCGGTTGGGCTCCAAAATTAGGGGTCTGAATCAGGCGGTGCGCAATGCCAACGACGGCATTTCCATGGCCAAAGCCGGCGACGGCGCCCTGGCCGAAATCAGCAGCATGCTCGAGCGGATGCGCGAACTGGCCACCCAGAAAGGCAACGGCGCCCTCTCCGCTACCGACATTACCAACATCGACACGGAAATGGATGCCATCGGCGCCGAAATCGGCAACATCGAAGCCAATGCCCAGTTCAACGGCAACACCCTGTTGGGCGGCTTGACCAACATCTTTCAGGTCGGCGAAGCCGCTACCGACACCTACACCTTCGGCACGACGGCGGTTTCCTCGGGTGTCGACTCGGGAAGCACCATCGGCGATATCGAAACGGCGATTGACAACGTCTCCGCCGCCCGCGCCGAATTCGGCACCGCCGCGACGGTGCTCGAATCCCGCGCCAGCAACAGTGCCGCCCTGGCAGAAAACCTCTCTGCCGCCCGCAGCCGCATCATGGATGCCGACATTGCCCAGGAGTCGGCGGCCATGACCAAGGCCAGTGTCCTGCAACAGGCTGGGGTCTCGGTGCTGGCCCAGGCCAACCAGTCGCCCAACGTGGTTCTCTCCCTGCTCCGTTAGGTGAGAATCTGATCCGAGCCGAGGGGGGTGGGGAGTCCCCGCCCCCCTCGATTTTTCACCAGGTTTCTTGACAACGAAGAGCTAAGCAGGGAGGGGTAGACCATGAGAATCGGCGCAATTGCAAGTGCAAACGGCAACTGGTTGCCGGCGGCGGGTGCCGACCGGCTCTCCAGCGAGAAGAACGGGGCCTTGCTGAAATCCGAAGCCGGGCGGGACGAGAAAAAGGTCGCTCCCGAGCAGATTCTGGACAAGATCAAGTCGCTGACCGAAAACGGCGCACATAGTGTCCGTTTCGAGATGGATGACGCCACCAGGACCCTGGTGGTGAAGATTTTCGACCGCAACACCGAAGAGCTGATTCGCCAGGTTCCGGCGGAGGAGATTCTCGATCTGGCCAAGGCCCTGCAGGAGTACCGGGGGCTGTTCGTGGATGCGAAAAGCTGACCTGAACAGCCGGCAACCCGGGGGAGGCGGACATGGCAATGACAGTAGGTGGTCTGGCCACCGGCATGGATACGAACGCCATCATCGACCAGTTGATGACAATCGAACGCCAGCCGGTGGTACGACTCCAGGCGCAGAAAAAAACCCAGAGTTCAAGGCTTGATTCTGCCAAGGCGTTCAATGGCAAATTGACCGCGCTGCGCACGAAAGTGACCGCCCTGGCGACCAGCCGGGATTTGCTGGCCCGTTCGGCAACGCTGAGCAGCGAGGGGAGTCTTGGTGCCAGCGCCAGCTTCTCAGCCGCCCAGGGCAGTTATGAGGTCAAGGTGTTGAACCTGGCGCAGACCGAGAAACGCGTGTTTCTGGGTGCCCTCGACAAGTCCGTCACCACCTTCGGAACCGGTACCTTGACCCTGGCCAACGATGCCCTGGCCGCGCCTGTCTCCATCAATATCGATGGGACCAACAACACCCTCGAGGGAATTCGCGATGCCATCAATGCCAAAAGTGGCGAGCATGGTGTCGCCGCGTCCATCGTCAACGACGGCAGCGGCACACCCTACCGCCTGGTGCTCACGGGGGCCGCGGTGGCCAACGGCAACATCAGCCTTGACACCTCGGGGCTGAGTGGTGGCGCGACCTTGCCCGCCGAGGACGGGACGGTTTCCCGCTTAGCGACTCCGGCGCGGGTGGTGGTGGATGGCATCCTGATACTGAGCCAGTCCAATACCCTGACCGAGGCGATCCCCGGGGTCAGTCTCAACCTGAAAGCAGCGGACCTGGCCTCCCCGCTGGGGCCCAATCCGACCCAGGCCGACATCGACGCGGCAAAGGCTTCGGCCAAGGCCACTACCCTGACCGTGGCTACCGATGGGGCGAAAATCCAAAGCAGGATCAGTGAATTTGTTTCTGCCTTCAATGACCTGGTCAAGGCCGCCGGGCATCAGGATCTCGCCGGAGACAATGGGGTCCGTTCCATCCTGTCCAGCCTGCGCGGCAAGTTCACGAATTCTGTCGGCGGAACCGGCATGTTTCAGCTTGGGATATTTACCCAGAAGGATGGAACCCTCGAGCTCAAAACGGACAAACTGGCCGATGCCATAAAAAATAACTTGACGGGCGTCGAGAGTCTGCTTGTCGGCAGTGCAGGCAGCCCCGGAGTTGGTGCGCAATTGAAAACCACCCTTGAGACTTTGACCAATGGGGTCAATGGTTTCATGGTCAACCGCCAGAACTCCCACGACAGCATTCAAAGAAGACTGGACCAAGAGATCGATCGGACAGAAAAATCCCTGGAGTACAAAGAAAAACGCTTGATTGCCCAGTTTAGCGCTTTGGAAAAACTCGTCAGCAGCCTCAATTCGCAGGGGAGTTACTTGACTCAACAGATCAACGCGCTGAACAACAGCCGCTAGAATGGAGACGACCTATGAGTGCCGCTTACATCAACCAATATCAGGCCAGTCAAGTGAATACAGCCTCCCCCGAGCGGTTGCTGATCATGCTGTACGATGGAGCTATCCGTTTTCTCAATGAAGCCGAAGCCCATCTGCAGAATCGGCGGGTCGCCGAGCGCGGGACGGCCATCGGCAAGACCATGGCGATCATCTCCGAGCTTTCCGCGACCCTGAATTACGAAATCGGGGGAGAGATCGCTGCCAACTTGGCCGCTCTGTACGACTACATGCTGCGGGAACTGCTGGCCGCAAACCTGCATGACGACCCGGAACGGCTGGCGCGGGTGCGCGAGATGCTGGCCGATCTGCGGTTGACCTGGATCGAGGCGATTGAAATCGCCCGCAAGGAAAAGGCGGCCCTGGCCGCGGCCGCCCATGCCGGGTCGGAACACGCGTCCATGTCGGTTGCCCTCTAGGCCTGGCCATGGCGACCCCGGAGACGGCCCTGACCCAGTCCTGTGCGGCCTATCGCCGCTGGCATTCGGCCCTGGGGACTCTTGAGTCCGAGCTGGCCCAGGGCGACGAGCCTTCGGTACAACTCCTGCTCGAGCTTGACCAGGCCCAGCAGGCGGCGCGACAGGCCGACCTGGCGCTGCGACCCTGGCTGGGAGGGGGGGAGGCGCTGCCGGCGGCGGCCCTGGCGGAATACCGCGACCTGCTGCGGAACGTCGCCGATCAGGTGACGGTGCTGCGGCAGCGGGCCCAGACCCTCAGGGCCCTGGCAGCTGCGGAACTGACTGAACTGCGTGGCAACAAAGTCGCCGTGTCCGGTTATCGCCCGATGGCAACTCTGCCTGAAAGCGCCTTCACCACCCGCGGCTGAAGCCGAAAAACCTAAAGAAATCCGGCCTGCCTGCCGATAAGATCAGCAAGGGGGGAATCCACTGCAGCTGACCAAGGAGGCAGGCCATGTTGTTGCAAGCCGTCAAGAACCTGTTCACCGCCCCGGCCCTGCTGCCGGAAACCCCGGCTCCTGCCCCGGCGGCGGCCCGCCCCGACCGCCGCAACCGGGAGTTCTTCCGCATCGACACCAGACTCTCCCTGAGCTACATCCTGGAAAACGAGTTTTCACCGGACCGCCCGCTGCAGCTGTACAAGGTCAATCTGAGCGGCGGCGGCCTGCGTCTGCGCCTGGCGGAGCTGCCGGCCATGCATTCCCTGGTCTGGCTCAAGCTGGGCCTGCCCGGTGGCCCTCCCCTGGACTGCCTCGGCAAGGTAGTCTGGCATGGGGGGCAGAACAGTTTCGGCTGGGAGGTGGCCATGCAGTTTGTCGATCTCGGCCCGGGTCAGCGGGATGAGATCATCGCCTTCTGTTTCGCCGAGCAGCGGCGCTTGCTGCGGCACAATGTGCGGGTCTCCTGATTGCTGGACAAGTCAAGGAAAATCTGAAATAATCGCACGAATTTAATCTTGCGGCCGGACAACTCCGGCCGCCTTTGCTGTTGTGCAATCGAACCAGGGAGTCACAGTGTTTTCCAAAGATGCTCTTGCCCATTTTTCCACTTTTCAGGCAGTGCGGGTGTCGATCCCGGGGCGCCGGGACGATGAGCCGCTGGAAACGGTGATGATCGCGTCCCGCCCCCCCTTCGTGGAAGTGCGGGTTCCGGCCCACCTGGTTTCCGCCCAGGCCCGGGAGCCCGAGGCCATCTGGACGGTGGTCTGCCAGCGGGGGGACTACATCTATTACCTGCAAGGCTGTTTCGTCAGCGCCAAGGATAACAGTCACGTCTACCTCGAGGTGCTGCTGTTCGAGAATCGCCCCCAGCAGCGGCGCTATTTCCGCATCGACACCGAGGTGGCGGTCCGCCACTGGACCATCGACAAAGGTCAGGCGATGGCAACCAAACCCGAACGCAAACAGGTCAATCTGAGCGCCGTCGGCTTGCGGTTTACCACGCTGGGGGATTTTCACGCTGGACAGGTCGTGGGCTTGGAGCTTTCCTTGCCGGAGACGCCGCCGGTGAAGATCAGCAGTAACGGAAAAATCATCCGCGTGGTGGACAAGGGGAACGGTCACCAGGAGCTGGCCATGGAACTGGTGGATCTCGAAGAGCGAGACCAGGAGAAGTTGATCCAGTTCTGCCTGGCTGAGCAGCGGCGGCAGTTGCGGATGAAGGTCCGCGTGCTCGATCCGCACCTGTAGGAAAATGAAGGCCGCAAGGGGTGGGGGAATGCTGTCGCGGGAAGTCGTTGAACATCTGGCCGAGTTCAAGGTGGCCCGCATCTCCTTCCCATCCCGTTCCGGGGAGGTGCTGGTCCTCGACGGTGCCATCCGCATCCTGCCGGGCGGCGACCTGGAGGCCCGGTTCCTGCCGGGGCAGTTGCCCGTGACCGAACTCAGGACTGGCGCCCGGGGACGCCTGGCCTGCGGTTTCGGCCTGAACGTGCTGGTCATCCACGCCACCCTGGCGCAACTGGTGGATGAACGCTCCCTGCGGTTGCAGGTTGTGGAAATCTCCAGTCAGGGGGATCCCCGGCGCCATTTCCGGGTCGATACCGAACTGCTGCTGCGCTACTGGCCTGCCGGCGGTGCGCGGCCGGCCCAAGCCGAGGCGACCCAGGTCAATCTCAGCGGGGGCGGGTTGCGGTTCACCATCGTCGAGCCGTTCAGGGTCGGGCAACGGTTGGCTCTGGAATTGACCTTGCCCGGCCCGGCCGCACGCCTGATCCATTGCCAGGGGCAGGTGGTCTCCATCGGCCAGAGCGCCCAGCGGGGGCGGGAGGCGGCGGTGAACCTGACGGACATCCGGCCGGCGGACCTGGATCGTCTGCTGACCTTCTGCATGGGAGCCAAGGCTCAGGAACTGCAGAACAAGGCCCAGTTTCTCGGCTCGGTGCTCGATCCGAGGCAGTAAATGGTGAGAAAAACCACGACGCCGCCGGGGGATGCCACCGGCGGCGTCGTGGTTTTCAGCTGCAGGACGATGGCCTAGGCGTAGCCCACCACGTGGGGGAAGTAGATGACCCCCCGTGCCTGGTAGTTCTCCTGTGGCAGGCGTTGATGGATCTCGGTGCAGTTGCGGCCGTTGCGTTTGCAGGCATAAAGCGCGCTGTCGGCTTCGGCCAGCAGGTTGCGCACGTCGATGGCTCCGGGTCCGCTGGCAGTGCTCAGGCCAATGCTGACGGTAATGGAAAAACCACCGAGCGGGCCGGTGAAGTAGAGGCTGGCCAGGTGCTTGCGAATCCTTTCGGCCAGCAGGTAGGCCGATCCTTCGCCGGTTTCGGGCAGCAGCAGGGCAAATTCTTCGCCACCGTAGCGACAGACCACGTCGGAGCGGCGCACCAGATTGCGCAGTTCGGCACCGACGCGACTCAGGACGGCATCGCCGGTGGGGTGACCGAATTCGTCATTGATTCGCTTGAAGTGATCGAGGTCGAGCATCAGCAGGGTGAAACTCCCCCCCTTGCGCTCGCTGCGGGCCGCCTCGGTTTGCAAATTGACATCGAAATAGGCGCGGTTGAACAGACCGGTGAGGGTGTCGGTGAGGGCCAGGCGAGAGAGCTGCTGGTTCTCTTCCCGCAAGCGGTCGGCCCGCTCCTTGCGCAGCAGGTGTTGACGCAACCGCACCCTCAGCTCGGCCGTGGAAGTGGTGTCGAAGTAACAATCCTGGGCGCCGCTTTCCAGGGCCGCCAGGCGCTCATTGCCCTTCGCTTCGGTGAACAGGACCAGCGGAATATCCCGCCAGTCGTCTCGTTTATGCAACTCGCTGAGCAGTCGCCCGATCGGCTCCCGACCCCCGGGATGCCAGGTGCAGGCAATCAGGTCGACCCGGTGATCCCTGAGCTGGACCAGGGCTTCGGCATGTCCGGCGCAGATCAGGTGGCGGCAGCAGTCGGCGGCCTCCAGCCGGCGCTGGAGTTGGGCCTGCACCTTGGGTGAGTCGTCTATGATCAGGGCGATGGCATTCATGGGGTGATCCTTTCCGGTCTCGACGGTGATCGTCCGTGTGCCCCTTATCGACCTTTACGGGAAAAAAGTTTAGCTTGGACATGGTTCCGATTTCGGCCTTGCTGAAGAGCCGCGACTAAAGAATTTTTTTCCGCCGCCGAAGAGCAGAGACATGAGCACTATCAATCCCCTTGCCACCATCACCCCCGCGATTCCGGTGACCCCCTATGCCGGCACCCGGGAGGAGCGGCAGCACCAGGAGCTGCAGCTGCACCAGATCATCCGCGCCACGGTGGCGGAAGGGGGGCAGGACCGCGTGATGCTGGAGATGGGGCAGCAGCGCATCCCCGCCCAGACCAGCCTCCCCCTCAAGGCCGGTCAGAGCCTGGAACTGCAGGTGACGGCCCTGAGCCCGCAGCTGCAGTTGCAGGTGGTGAGCGACCCTCTCACCGCCCGGCTTGGCCAGGTGCTGCATCTGCTCGGCGGCAAATGGGAGTTTCTGCCACCCCTGCGTCAGTTGCTGGGTGCGGAAGGGGGGGATGGAGAAAAACTCAGTCCGGCGAGCCGCAATGCCCTGCAGGTCTGGCTAGGCCTGCAGGGCGAAGTGGTGGAGGATCAGGGCCCTGCGGCCCTGCGCCAGTTGCTGCTGCGGCTCGGCCTCGACCTCGAGGCGCTTCTGGCCAGGGGGGAAGGAAGCGGGGCCGGGACTCTCAAGGGGGCCCTGCTGGAGGTTCTCGCCCGTGCCAGCGGCGAGGGGCGGGAACAGGCGGCGCAGCTGGTGCAAACCCTGGAGCTGTTCCAATTGGCGCAGCTGCGGCTGGAGCAGCAGGGGGCCATGCTGTGGCCTTTGCCACTCCCCTTTCTGGACCAGGGTTTCCTGGTCGCCGAGGGGCAGAGCGAGGGAGGGGAAGGGGACGAGGCTGCCCAGCGGCTGTCTCTGCACCTGGCCCTGCAGGGGTTGGGCAACCTGCGGGTCGATTTCTACCACAGCGCCGACGGGCTGCTGTTGCGCTTCGCCTGCGAAGGGCGCGAACAGGCCGATTTCCTCGCCGCCGGTCAGCAGGAGCTGCGCCAGGCGCTGGAGCAGTTCCCCGTGACCGGCATCAGCTTCACCACCGGGGTGGAAAGCCCCGACAAATCCCTGATTCGCCGGTTGCTCCCCCAGGGGCAGTCGGTGCTCGACACGCGAGTCTGACCATGACCCAGGAAACCCAGGATAAAGCCGTCGCCCTGCTCTACGACCGCAGCCGCGGCAACGCCCCTCAGGTGGTGGCCAGCGGCCGGGGGGAGCTGGCCAGGCGCATCGTCGCCCTGGCCGAAGAGGCCGGCGTGCAGGTGCGCCAGGACCCCGACCTGCTGGAACTGTTGGCCAAGGTGCCGGTGGGGAAGGAAATCCCCGAGGAGCTCTACCGCGCCGTGGCCGAGGTGCTCGCCTACGTCTACCAGGTCAACGGCCGCTACAGGGAGCGGGGGTGAATTACGGTTGCCGCGGCGGAATGTGCACGTGGCTGCGTAACACGATTTTCGAAAAAGTGCCATTTAGCTCTTGCCGGCACTGTGGGTTTCTGCTAGCGTGTGACGAAAATTTATTTCATGCTATCAGGAGGTGAAAATGCGCACCATTCTCTGGGTCCTGCTGACCGTGCTGCTGAGCTACGGTTTTGCTTGGGCCGACCCCGTTGACTCCAGTGCCGAGATTGAAAACCTCAAGGAGCGCATTCGCGCCCTGGAGGCCAAAACCGGGATCCTGGCGGAAGGGGAGCAACCCTTCACCCTGTCGGCCCTTGGCAAGCACCTGCGCTTGAGCGGGTTGTTCGAGCTCGAAGCCGGCTACCACAAAAGCGATGGGCAAGCCTCGCAGAGCGATCTGGTGCTGGCCACCGCGCAACTTTCCACGGCAGTGGCCATCAATGATCACATCGGCGGCCATCTCAGTCTGCTGTTCGAGGAAGGGGAGACCGAACCGGTCGAAGTCGACGAGGCGGTGATTTCCCTGCACTGCCCGCATTTTCTGTTCGGGCAGCGCCTTGGTTTTCACGGCGGCCGCATGTACCTGCCCTTCGGCCGGTTCAACAGCGCGATGGTCAGCGACCCCCTGACCCTGGAATTGGGCGAGACCCGCAACACCGCCGCAGAGCTGTCCCTCGAAGGGGCGCTCTGGAGCCTGCGGGCCGGGGCCTTCAGCGGCGAAGTCGGTGACTCCAGCCAGAAAAAAATCGATGCCCTGGTCGCCGCCCTGACTCTGACGCCCTGGGAGGGGCTCAGTTTCGGCGCCTCCTACCTCTCGGATCTCGGCGAGAGCGCCAGCGGGCTGGTGGCCGACCCCGCCCTGCACCCCTCCGGGGTGGCCGCCGCCAGTGCCTTTGTCGCACTGGGGGTCGGGCCCCTCACTCTGGAGGGGGAATGGTTGGGTGCTCTTGATGAATTTGACTCGGCGCTGGTCGGTTCAAGGGATTTGACCGGCAAGCGGCCCCAGGCCTGGGGCCTGGAAGCCAGCTGGGCGGCCAGCGAAAGGCTGCAGCTGGCCCTTCGGGCCGAAGAAGCCAGGGCTTTTCTGGACGATCTCCGCCGCTACGGCGGTACGGTCTCCTACGGACTGTTCCCCAACACCCTGTTGGCGCTGGAATATCTTCACGGCCGCCCCGCCCGGGGGGGCGACCAGCAGACCCTGACCGCCCAACTGGCCTTTGAATTCTGAGCCCCCTTGACCACCTGCTGCAGGAGGAAACCTTGCACAAGCTCGCCCTGATCCTGTTTGCCCTGCTGGCTGTTGCCGCGCCGGCCCTGGCTCACTTCGGCGCCATCGTCCCGTCCGCGGCCATCATCACCCAGGACGTTGCCAAAACTCTGCATCTCCAGGTCAAGTTCCTTCATCCCATGGAGGGTCACTATATGGAAATGGCCCGACCGAAGCAGTTCGGCGTGCTGCATGCCGGCAAAAAAACCGATCTGCTCGATACCTTGCAGCCAGCCAAGGGCAGCAGCCCCGACCAGGCCGAGCCCTTTACCTTCTGGACCACCGACTACCGGATCCAGCGCCCGGGGGACTACACCTTCTACGTCGAGCCGACCCCTTACTGGGAGCCGGCCGAAGATCTGTTCATCATCCATTACACCAAGGTGTGCGTGAACGCTCTCGGGCTGGAAGAAGGCTGGGACCAGCCGGTCGGGCTGGAGACGGAAATCATCCCCATGAGCCGCCCCTACGGACTCTGGACAGGCAACCTGTTCACCGCAAAAGTGCTGCTGAATGGTCAACCGGTCCCCTTTGCCGAGGTCGAAATCGAGTATCTGAACGAATCGCCGGACAACATCAGCATGATCCGTCCGCCATCCGATCCCTATGTCACCCAGGTGGTCAGGGCCGACGCCAACGGGGTGTTCAGCTATGCCATGCCGAAAGCCGGCTGGTGGGGTTTTTCCGCCCTCAATGAGGCGGAGCGGACCATGAAGCACGATGGGGTTGCCAAAAAGATCGAAATCGGGGCGGTTTACTGGGTGCATACCCGCGATATGAAATAGCTTGGAATCAGGCCATTTTACTTTTATGCTGACCCCCGCACTCCCCTGCGGGGGTGTTGGCATTTCCCCGGTGAGGAGCTGCGATGCGCATACTCAAGGAAAACGGATGCTGGGCTCTGCTGCTGGTGTTGTTGTTCGCCACCCCGGCTTTGGCCCATAAGGTCAACCTGTTCGCTTACGTGGAGCGGGGGACGGTGCACAGCGAAAGCTATTTTCCCGACGGCAAGCCTGTCTCAGAGGGGCAGGTGCTGGTTTACGACGGGGGCAAGCAGCTGCTGCTGGAAGGCAAAACCGACCAACAGGGGCGCTTCAGCTTCGCCGTGCCGAAGGTGGATGCGCTGGAGATCGTCATCGATGCGGGCATGGGACACCGCAACAGCTTCAAGTTGAAACGCAGCGAAGTGGAGGCGGGACGATGAGACGGATGGGACCGCTCCTGGCAGCGCTGCTGTTGGCCCTGACCCTGGCCGGTGCGCTACCGGCTCTGGCCGAAGAGGCGGCGCCGGCTGCTGCCCCCGCTACGGCGCCCAGCGATCCCCAACTGGCCGAGGAGTTGCGGCGCATCCACCGGGAGATCGCGGCCCTGCGCGCCGACCTCGACAAGCCGGGGCTGCCCCAGGTGTTTTCCGGACTGGGCTATATTCTCGGCCTGTTCGGCCTGGCCGCCTTCGTCGCCGCCCGGCGCAAGGAGCGCTGATGCATATCTCCGACGGCGTGCTCCCCACCTCCGTGGCCCTTGGTTGCTATGCCGGCAGCGCCCTGCTGCTGGCCTGGAGCGCCCGTCGCACCCGCAGCGAGGAGCTGCCCAAGGTGGCGGTGGTCAGTGCCGCCTTCTTCGTCGCCTCCCTGATCCAGGTCCCCTTGGGCCCCACCAGCGTGCATCTGCTGATTCCGGGATTGGCCGGGGCGCTGCTCGGCTCGTCGGCCTTCCTCGCCATTGCCCTGGGGTTGCTGCTGCAGTGCCTGCTGTTCCAGTTCGGCGGCCTCACCGCCCTGGGGGCCAACGCGTTGATGATGGGGATTCCGGCGCTGCTGTGCGGGCTGCTGTTCCGCTTCGCCAGCGGTAGTGAGCGTAAACGCCAGATGCTGGCGGGGGCCCTGGCCGGCGGGCTGGGGACCGCCCTGGCGGCACTGGGGTTGGCGCTGCTGCTGGCCACTGGCGGGGAGGATTTCCTTGGCGTCGCCAAAATTGCCCTGCTCGCCCACATTCCGGTCACCCTGATCGAAGCTCTGGTCAGCGCCATGACCATCGGTTTTCTCGCCCGGGTCAAGCCGGAGCTGCTGCTGCCGGCCTATTCCCGCCCCCCCGGCCCTCCATGACTGACATCCTGCGCCTCGAGCTTCCCCTGTGGCAGGTGCCGCTGCTGCTGTTGCTGCCGCTGGTGCTGCTCGGCATGGCCGTTTTCGCCCTGCGTCGCAGTTTGCGCCGGCGCAGCGTCCCCGGCGAGGAGCCGGACTGGTCGGTACCGCCCCTGGAGGACGGCGCCGGGACCTCGCTGTTTCATCGCTGGGAGGTGCGTTGCAAGCTGGTCGGACTGCTCGCCTATGCTTTTCTGGTGGCCTCCCTGCAGCAGTTGGAGATGGCGCTGGCAGCCCTGGCCCTCTCCCTGCTGGCGCTGGGGCTGGCCCGCACCCCCTGGCCGCGGGCCCTGGCGCGGCTGCTGGCGCTGAGCGGCTTTCTCACCATGTTCATGGTGGTGATGCCCCTGACCGCCGCCGAGCGCCCCGGCGACACCCTGGTGGTGTTCGCCGGCCTGGAATGGCTCGAATTCAACCTGCGAGGGCTGCAACTGGCCGCCACCATCGCCGCCAAAGGGGCGGCCATCGCCCTGCTGAGCGAGCCGCTGCTGGCCACCGCCCCCCTGCCGGTGACCCTGCAGGGGCTGGCCCGCCTCGGGGCCCCGGAGATGCTGGGGCAGATGGTGCTGCTCAGCCACCGCTACCTGCACGTCTTCCGCCAGGAGGCGCTGCGCATGGCCGGCGGCATGCAGGTGCGGGGCTTCCGCAAGCGCACCGACCTGCCGACCCTGCAGGCCGTGGCCAACTTCCTCGGCATGCTGTTCGTGCGCAGCTTCGAGCGCACCGAACGGGTCTACGCGGCCATGCAGGCCCGGGGCTACCAGGGGCGCCTGCCGGCGCCGGAACCGGCGCCGCTGCAGCCCTCGGACCTGCTGCTGGCCGCGGCCTGGATCGCCCTGGGACTGGCGCTGGTCCTGGGCGACCGCTGGACCGGATAAGGAGTCGCCGCCGTGCACGATCTGCATCGCCCCCCCAAACTGGTGCCAGCGGAAGCCACCCTGTTTTCGGTGCGGGGCCTCGGCCACCGCTACCCCAACGGCACCCAGGCCCTCTCCGGCATCGACCTGACCCTCGCTCCCGGCGACCGCCTGGCCCTGGTCGGCCACAACGGCTCGGGCAAGACCACCCTGGTCAAGCTCCTCTGCGGCCTGCTGCAGCCCAGCCTCGGCGAGGTGCGCTACCAGGGGGAGCCGCTGCAGGGGGAGCATCTGCAGCGGGCACGGCTGGAAATCGGCCTGCTGTTCCAGGATCCGGACGACCAGCTGTTCGGCCATACCCTGCTCGAGGATGTCGCCTTCGGCCCCCGCAACCAGGGGCTTTCGCCGGCGCTGGCCGAGCAGGCGGCGCGGCGGGCCCTGCAGCAGGTCGACCTGCTGGAACTGGCCTACAAGCCCCCCCATAATCTCAGCTTCGGGCAGAAGAAACGGGCCGCCCTGGCCGGGCTGCTGGCCATGGACCCGGCGGTGCTGATCCTCGACGAACCCACCGCCAACCTCGATCCGAAGCAGGTGGAGATCTTCCTCGAGCTGCTGCGGGGCTTTCCCGGCACCCTGATCTGCATCAGCCACGACCTGGTGCTGCTCTACGAACTGTGCAACCGTGCCCTGGTGCTGGAGGCCGGGCGGGTGCACCACGACTATTCCCTGCAGGACCTGGTCTCCCATCGCCCCGCCCTGAGGGAGCATGGTCTCGACTTCTCCTTCCGGCTGGTGGAGGCGACCCCAACCCCCACGGCTCGTGCGGTGGCTGAGCCCGCTTTAGCGGAAAAAGCGCCCGCGCCGGCTCCGGTGGCCGCCCCCCCGCTGCTGGCCCTGCGGGATTTCCATTTCCATTATCCCGATGGCACCGCGGCCCTGCGGGGGATCGACCTGGAGGTCGCAACCGGCGAGCGGCTCGCCATCGTCGGCGAGAACGGGGCCGGGAAAACGACCCTGCTGAGTTGCCTGCTGGGGATTCGTCAGGGGCGGGGGAGCTTCAGCTTCGCCGGTGAGCCGGTGGGCCGGCGGCTGCGGCCGCGGCTGTGGCGGCAGGTGGGGATGGTTTTTCAGAACTGCGCCGACCAGCTGTTCTGCGCCAGCGTCGCCGAGGAGGTCGGCTTCGGCCTGCGCCAGCTCGGGTTCCCGAAAAGCGAGATCGAGCCGCGGGTGGCGGCGGCCCTGGCCCGGGTGCGGTTGGCGGGGTTCGAACAGCGGGTGCCGCTGCATCTCTCCGGCGGCGAGCGCAAGCGCCTGGCCCTGGCCTGCGTGCTGGCCATGGAACCGCAACTGCTGATCCTCGACGAGCCCACCGCCGGCCTCGACCCCCAGGGGGAGGAACTGCTGCTGGAGATCCTGCGAGGGCTCGACACCACCCTGCTGCTGGTCAGCCACGACATGTTCTTCGTCGGCCAACTCACTCGCCGCACCCTGGTGATGCACCAGGGGCGCATCCTGCGCGACCTGCCCAGCGCCGAATTCCTCGTCGACGAGGGGCTGGCGGCCCTCAACGGTCTTGCCTTCACCTACCGGCAGCGCAGCAGCAGCGCCATTCGCGAGCTGCAACACGCCCACGAGCACAGCCATCGCCACCGCCATCAGCATGACCACCTGCACCGCCACGGCGAGTTGGTGCACAGCCATCCCCATGAGCACGAACACGAGCACAGCCACCGCTTCGTGCACCGCCACGGCGACGGAGTCCCCCATTCCCACGACCATCAGCCCCCGGCCCAGCCTCAGCTGCACCAGCACGACCATCCGGATCACGCCGATACGCCCCACGACCACGAGCACTGAAGGTTGTCCTCCCCCTTTTGCAAAGGGGGATCGAGGGGGATTTGCCTTGGCCGGTCGCGAGCAAAATCCCCCCTGGCCCCCCTTTGCAAAGGGGGGTAGAAGCTGCAACAGAAAAGCCCCCGGTGTGAATCCGGGGGCTTGAGTGGAGCAGTCGGGTCCAGCCTTGCATCTAGGCCAGCCCGCACCCCCACATCAGTGCCACCGCAAGGAAAATTGCAGGGAGCAGGTTGCCCACCGGGAAGCGCTTGAGGCCGAGCAGGTCGCAGGCGATGGCGACGATCAGCAGGCCGCCGACGGCGTTCATTTCGGTGATCACCGGCTCGGTGAGGACCTGCTGCGCCGCGCCGGCGAGGAGGGTCAGTGCTCCCTGGTAAAGCAGCAGCGGGCCGACGGAGAAGAGCACGCCGATGCCGAGGGTGCTGGTCAGGGCGATGGCGGCCACGCCGTCGAGGGCGGATTTGGCGTAAAGGATGGTGGGAGTGTCGCCGAGGCCGTCCTGGATCGAGCCCATGATCGCCATGGCGCCGACGCAGTAGAGCAGGCTGGCGGTGACGAACCCCTCGGCGACGGGACCGGCGCCGGAAAAACGCTGCTGCAGGTGGGCGCCGAAGGCCTCGAGTCGCGCCTCGATGCCGATCAGCTGCCCCAGCAGGCCGCCGAGGATCAGGCTGGCGATGACCACCATCGCCTGCCGGCTCTGCAGCGCCAGCTGCAGGCCGATAAGCAGCACCGCCAGCCCCAGGCCGGTCATCATGGTGTTGCGCAGGGGGGCGGAGAGGCGGTGGCCGATGGCGCGGCCAAGCAGGGCGCCGGCGGCGACGGCGGCGATATTGACCAAGGTGCCTTGCAGGATCATGGGAGGTCCGGTTCAGAAAATCCGAGATTCAGGCGTGGTTGAAGGCGAGAGATTTAGCATGGCCTGGCAGCGGGCGCAAGGGGTGATATTTTCCGCAACGGCCAAATCCCGAACCCGAGAATTGGTTCAGGACTTAAGGTTGATCTTTAAGTCTTGGCGAGCCGGCTGCCGATCTCCATGCTTTGATGGAGAATGCGGATGATGTCGATTCGATCCCCTGTCTGCCGGTAAAAGACCAGATGACTGCCCACCGGATAGCCGCGATAACCGAGGCGGATTTCGCTGCAATCCTTGCCACTGTTCGGGTTGGTGGCCAACTCCCTAAAGCATGCATCGAGCATCGCAAGGTATTTGATTCGCTGCTTGCGTCCCCAATGTCGTTGGGTGTACCGGGCAATCTCTTGCAAATCGGATTTGGCTTTCCCCGAGAGCGCGAAACGAGGCATCAGCCGAGGCTTTCTGCGTCCAACTCACGATTGAGCTGGTCCAGAGAGTAATCAACCAAGCCACTCTCCTCACCTTCGATGAGCGCCCGGCGCAATGCGGCGAGTTTGGTCTCCCTTTCCTCGAGCAGGCGGAGCCCGGCCCGAAGCACCTCGCTGGCAGATCCAAAGCGGCCTTCATTGACCTGTCGGGAAACAAACTCTTCGAAATGCCGGCCGAGGGTTACGCTGGTATTTTTTGTCATTTGGCCCTCCAAACTTCGCCTAAATACCAAATTATCCTATTTTCTGGTATTTGGTCAACCGGTCCGCAGTTATCTCTGTGGCAGTTTTTCAGCAGATGCGGGGCAGTTGCTCGCCAGCGAGCATTTCGATGGCGCGCAGGCCGCCGATGGCGGTGCGCAGGCTGACCCGGCCCGCGGGGCCGGGGGTGACCTCGCCGATGATGGCGGCCTCGCGTCCCTCGGGGCGGCTGCGCAGCAGCGCCAGCAGCTCTTCGGCCCGTTCCGGGGCCACCACCGCCAGCAATTTACCTTCGTTGGCGACGAACAGCGGGTCGAGGCCGAGGATGGCGCAGGCCCCGGCCACCGGTTCGGTCACCGGCAGGGCGGTCTCCTGCAGGGTCAGCTCCACCCCCGACTGCAGGGCGATCTCCTTCAGGGTGGTGGCGACGCCGCCGCGGGTCGGGTCGCGCAGAACGTGCACGGAGCGGCCGCCGGCTTTGAGCAGGGTTTCCACCAGGCCGGCCAGGGGAGCGCTGTCGCTGCGGATGTCCGTCTGCAGGTCGAGCCCCTCGCGGCTGGCCAGCACCGCCATGCCATGGTCGCCGATGGTGCCGTTGATCAGGATCTTGTCCCCCACCTGGGCGCCGCTGCCGCTGATCTCCAGGTCATGGTCGAACACCCCGATCCCCGAGGTGTTGATGAAGATCTTGTCGGCTTTGCCCCGCGGCACCACCTTGGTGTCGCCGGTGACGATGCGCACCCCGGCCTTCTTCGCCGCCGCGCCCATGGATTCGAGAATGGTCTTCAACTCTGCCACCGGCAGCCCCTCCTCCAGGATCAGGCCGACCGAAATGGCCAGGGGGCGCGCCCCGCTCATGGCCAGGTCGTTGACCGTGCCATGGATGGCCAGGTCGCCGATGTTGCCGCCAGGGAAGAAGATCGGGTCGACCACGTAGGAGTCGGTGGTGAAGGCCAGCCGGCCGTTGATGCCGGCGAGCACCGCGGCGTCGTTCTGGTCGCGCTGCGCCACCTGGGAAAGGGTCGGGATGATCAGGTCGTCGAGCAACTGGTGGCTGAGCTTGCCGCCGCTGCCGTGGCCGAGGAGGATGATGTCGGAAGTCATTGGATTCACTCCAAAACCGTTACTTAACGCAGAGACGCCGAGAACGCAGAGACCAGGGAGAAGGGCTTGGGAAAAAGCAGGGTTTTTCTCTGCGTCTTGCGTTGAAAAGGGTTCGAACCGATCAGCTGCCGTACTTGTATTCCGCCGCGCAAGTCCCCTCGCTGGAGACCATGCAGGCTCCGACGGGGTTTTCGGGGGTGCAGGCCTTGCGGAACAGGGGGCACTGGCCGGGGGTGACCTTCCCCTTGAGGATTTCGCCGCACAGGCAGCCGGGGTGCTCCTTGGGGGGCTCCACGGTCACCGGCAGCTGCAACGCCGCGTCGAAGGCGGCATAGGCGCCGCGGATCTGCAGGCCACTGTCGGGGAGCACGCCGATGCCGCGCCAGGCGGTGTCGCAGGGCTCGAAGACCTCTTCCAGCAGGGCCCGGGCCTTGGAGTTGCCGCCGGGTTTGACGATGCGGCTGTACTGGATCTCCACCCGCGCCGCGCCGGCCACCACCTGGCGGGCCAGCATCTCCACCCCCTGCAGCATGTCCAGGGGCTCGAAGCCGGTGACCACGCAGGGGACCTTGTGCTGCTCGGCCAGCGGCCGGTAGGCGTCGGCGCCGATGATGGCGCTGACGTGGGCGGGGCAGATGTAGCCGTCGACCTTGAGCTCCGGGTCGCCGGCCAGAGCGGCCATCGGGCCGGGGATGGTCTTGTTGGCGCACAGGGCGAAGAAGTTGCGCAGGCCGCGGCGCTTCGCCTCGACGATGGCCCCCGCCACCGTCGGGGTGGTGGTCTCGAAGCCGACGCCGAGGAACACCACCTGCTTTTCCTGGGTTTTTTCCGCCAGGGCGACGGCGTCGAGGGGGGAGTAGACCACCCGCACGTCGGCCCCTTGGGCCTTCTCCCGCTGCAGGCTGCTGCTCGAACCGGGAACCCGGATCATGTCGCCGAAGGTGGTGATGATGGTCCCGGGACGCCGGGCCAGGGCCAGAGCGTGGTCGACGTACCCCACCGGGGTGACGCAGACCGGGCAGCCGGGGCCGGAGATCAGCCGGATCTGCGGGGGGAGCAGGGAACGGATGCCGTGGGCGTAGATGGCCATGGTGTGGGTGCCGCAGACCTCCATCAGAGTCATCTGCCCCGCATAGCCGGCTACGGCGGCGTGGATCGCCGCCACCAGCTGCTTCGCCACCTCGGGATTGCGGAACTCGCTGGTGTACCTCATTCCGGCCCCCCGCCGGCGGCCAGCACCTGGCGGAACAGGGCCAGGGTGGTTTCGGCATCCTCCTGGTCGAGCTTCTCGATGGCGAAGCCGGCGTGGATCAGGACGAAATCCCCCACGGCGATATCCTCCACCATCATCAGGCTCGCCTCACGGCGCACCCCGTCGATCTCGCAGACGGCGGTCTCGCCGTCGATGCTGATCACCTGCATCGGAACTCCCAGACACATGATCGGACTCCTGCTAGAGAATGGTCTATGCAACGCAGAGGCGGAGAGGGGAAACGCGAGTCCCAAAGGGATTTGGGTCTTCTCTGCGGTCTCTCTGCAGTTCTCAGCGCCCTCTGCGTTATTGCTCCGGTGGATAAATATCGAAATCCTGTTTATGGTAGGGGCGCGGTCACCGCGCCCAGGGCGGGGAAACCCCGCCCCTTCTTGGCGTCGACCCCCTGGCGCAGCCAGTCATACCAGGCCGCCATCCCCGCGCCGCTGTGGCAGGAGAGTTCGAGGATGCGGATCT
>CAZYXS010000004.1:0-18044 GCA_964650955.1 uncultured Desulfuromonadales bacterium
TGGTGATTTCGTGGAAGGTGACCCGCTTGACCGCCGGTTTGCCGGCATCCTCCCGCAGCCCCAACGCCTGCAGCAGGTGCCAGGCAATGGCTTCCCCCTCACGGTCAAGGTCGGTGGCGAGGATGATTTCGGCGCTCTGCTTGGCTTCCTTTTTCAGCAGGTCGATCTGCTTCTTGCTTTCGGCCAGCACCTGATACTTGGGCTCGAAGTTCTTCTCCACGTCGACCATCCCCTGTTTGCTGGGGAGGGCGCGGACGTGACCGTAGGAGGCGAGAACCTTGTAGCCCTTGCCGAGAAATTTCTCGATGGTTTTGGCCTTGGCGGGGGATTCGACGATCACCAGGGATTGTGCCATGCTTGCCTCGCGGTTTCTCCCCGGCGGCCTCGAGCCGTGGGGGATGAAAAGCAATCAGGCTGCAGGGGGTCCCTGCAGCCTGTGAAATTTGTTAATGAAACAGCCGCCCCAGGTCATCCTCGAGGATGCAGTCGACCTCCCGGCGCCAGGTATCCTGCGTTCGGGCGAACAGGGTCAGGGCGGTGAGGGTTTTGATTTCCTTGAGACTGAGCTCCCCCTCGTCGAGCTGCAGGGCCCGTTCGAGGATCTCTTCCTGCGACTCGTTGTCGAGGATGCCCAGGCTGCGCAGGCGGATCAGGAAGCCGCGGGCCTCGGGGGAGAGGGCGCGGTTTTCCTCGGGAGTGAAGATACGCCAGGTGGGGCTGAGCAGGCGCTCCTCACTCTGTCGGGTCGGGTGCAGGGAGAGCTTTTCCATCCAGCTGAAGGCGGCGTCGATCTCGTCCGCCGCGTAGCCTTCGGCCAGCAGTTCCTCCACGATTTCGGTCTCGTTGAAATCTTCCCGTTCGTCCATGACGTACTGGGCGATGATGCCGACGATGGCCAGAACCCGTTCTCTCAATCCACGCTCCTGATCAGGCCGTTGGGTCCGAGCCGAGGCTCAGACGCTGCGCACGAAACGCATCCCGGGGAGCTGCGTCACCCCCCCCTGGAGTTCCAAGTCGAGTAAGCTAGCGGAAACCTCCCGGGGTGTCAAGCCACTTCTCCGCACCAGTTCGTCTACATGGAGCGGCTCATCCCCTAGCAGTTCGTGGAGTTTCTGCAGGGGCGGCGGCAGCAGGAGCGGCAGGGGCGGCTGCTTTGGCCGGGAGCGGCCGACGCGCTCCAGTGCCAGGCTGTCGAGGATATCGGCGGCGCTGGTGACCAGCCGGGCGCCGTCCTTGAGCAACTGGTTGACCCCTTGGGAGGTCGCGGAATAAACCGGGGCGGGGACGGCGAAGACATCCCGTCCCTGTTCGAGGGCGAAGTCGACGGTGATCAGCGAACCGCTGCCGGCCGCCGCCTCCACGACCAGCACCCCACGGCACAAGCCGCTGATGATCCGGTTGCGGCCAGGGAAATGGGCGGCCAACGGTGGCGCGCCGGGAGGATATTCGGAGACCAGACCCCCCTGTTCGGCGATCTGCTGGAACAACCGCGCGTTCTCCGGCGGGTAGACCTGGTCGATGCCGCAGCCCAGCACTCCCAGGGTGAGACCGTCACAGGCAAGGGCTCCCTGGTGGGCGGCGGTATCGATCCCTCGGGCCAGGCCGCTGACGATGGCCAGGCCTGCGGTGGCCAGGGCGCCACAGATCTCGGCGGTCAGGCGCTGCCCCTGCGCAGAGGCGCGGCGGGAACCGACCACTGCCAAAGCGTCGCCCTCAGGCAGGCGGCCGCGCACATAAAGCAGCGCCGGTGGGTCGGGGATGGCCCGCAGCAACTCGGGGTAGTTCTCGCGGTCGCACCAAGGGAGGATGCGGGCGCCGCACCGTTCCAAGCTCTGGCGGGCTCGCAGCAGCGCTGCGTCGTCGGCTGCGGGCAGGGCCTGGGCCACCGCCGGGCGGATGCCGGCCCGCTGCCAGGCCTGGGGCCCGGCGGCCAGGATCTCTTTGGCGTCGCCGAAGGTCGCCATCAACTGCATCAGGCCAGCCCGTCCCAGCCCCTTGGTCAGGTGCAGTCGCAGCCAGGCGGCATCCCCCTCCGTCATTGTCCCCCCTCTGCCATTTCGTGACTGCAAACACAAACGGATTGAAGAAGGTCTCCAATCCGTTTGCCGATCAACCGATCCGGGTAATAACTATTCGCGCACCGTGGAGAGCCGGTCTCCCCGTTCCAGCGGCTCCACCGATTTGAGCACCAGCGCCGCGGCGGTTTTGGGCTGGGTGTCCACCACCACTGCGCTCCCCAGCAGCATGTCGGGCAGCACCTTGCCGTGGGTCTGCAGACCGAGGTCGGAGGGGGTGCGCTGGCGGGTGATGGTCAGCAGGTTGCCGGTCTGCAGGCCGTCAAGGCTGCCTCGGTTCAAGTAGACCACATCGTACTGGCCGAGGGCCACCTTGTCGTTGCTTCCCACCAGCAGAGTGCCGGCGACCGGTCGGCTGGCCCGGCGCAGGGCGACTTCCTGCAGCTCCGGGGTCGGCGGCAGCAGGATGGCGCCGCGATGGATCTCCCGGTAGGAGGCGGTGATGGTCCCCACCGCCACGTCAGGGGTGATCTCGGTGATCCGCACCGCCCCCACCTCGGTCATCATGCGGCCGATGGGGTCGCGGGTCACCGGGTGATCGAGGACTTTGCCAAGTTCAAACAGGGCATAGCTGGTGCCCGGCCGGGCGGCGCCCAACTGACGCAGGTCGAGGAAGACCTGGTCGCCGGCGCCCATCAGGATGCGGTTGTCGGTGGTGTCGATCAGGGTGCCCGCCGCATTCAGTTCCTCGGTGGAGACGAAACCGCGAGCCCCGCCGTAGGCCTTGATCGTGATGGCTTCGCTGACCACCGGTGCCGGGGCCATGGTCGAGGCCGGGGCGGTGTGGGGGAGTTGCACGTCCACCGGCAGCGGGGTGCCCGCCGGCAACAGCACCAGTTTGCCGTCGATCAGGGCCAGCACCTGGCCGGGATAGATCAGGTGCGGGTTGGTGATGAAGGGGTTGTCGGCCCAGAGGTTGGGCCAGTAGAAGGGGTCTGAAACGAAACGTTCGGAAATCCCCCAGAGGGTATCCCCCTTCTTGATCACATAGGTTGGCACGGTCGGTTGCGCCAGGGCCGGCAGGGGCAGAAGGAGCAGGGCGGCGAGCAGCACGAGACGTTTCAAGAGCATGGCAATCCCCGGTGATCCGATATGTGGTTGACGATCATTGCCCCTGACGGACCCGCTGAGCGGCGGCACTGTCGGGATATTGCTGTTGCAGCAGCTGCAGCACCTCGCGGGCGCGGCCGGACTGGTTGGTCTCCCGCAGCGCCGCGGCCATCTTCACCAGTGCCTCGGGGGATTTGCCCCCTTGCGGGTAGCGCTCCACCGTGCGCTGATATTCCTGGATGGCCCGGGGATACTGCTGCAGGGCGAAAAAGCACTCGCCCAACCAGAATTGGGCGTTTCCGGCATAGGGGTTGTCGGTGTAGTGCTCGAGAAAAATCTCGAATCCCCGGGCGGCCTCCCGGTAGCGACCGGCGGTGTAGTCCGCGAAGGCCTGCATGTAGAGGTCGTTGGCCGGCAGCAGCACCCCCGGCTCCGTCGCGGGAGCCGTCATTTCCCCGCCGCCGGTGACCATTTGCGCCGCGGGGGCGGCAGGTTCTGCGGCGCGGCGGGTCAGCCGGTCCTCCTGCTCACGCAGTCTGACCTCCAGTTGGGCCAGATTGACTTCAAGAGATTGCAAGCGTTGGGCCAGATCCTGCTGCTGCCGGGTCAGGTGTAGCAGCTCATTCTGCAGGGCGTGCTGCTGCGCCGGTTGCGCGGCTGGCTCGGCCAGGGCGCAGCCGCCGAGCAGCAACAGGCAGGCACAGCGAAGAATTGGATGCATGGGACACTCCCGGGTGGCGGTGCGCCGAAGGCTCGGTGGTCTCGCTTAATTTCAAGAAAATTATAGGCTTTTTAAGGTCTTGTCAAGCAACAATGGCCCCGGGCGGCTGGCGGAAGGGGCCGTTCTGTGTTAGGCTGCGGCGATCTGGTCTCGAAAGGATCGACTCATGCCGCGCCCCGAACTGCTCGCCCCGGCGGGGGACTTGGAAAAACTGCAAGCCGCTCTGGATTACGGCTCCGATGCCGTCTACCTGGGCGGGGAACGCTTCGGCCTGCGGGCCGCTGCCGGCAATTTCGATCTCGCCGGCCTGCGCCAGGCCTGTGACCTGGTGCACGGCCACGGGCGCAAACTCTACCTGACCCTCAACGCCTACCTGCGCCCGGCGGAATTCCCGACCCTGGAGTCCTGGCTCGAGGAACTGCGTCCCCTGAACTGCGACGCCTACATCGTCGCCGACCCCGGGGTGCTGGCGACGGTGCGGCGCCTCGACCCCGCCCGCCCGCTGCACCTCTCCACCCAGGCCAACACCACCAACGCCGCCGCAGCGACCTTCTGGCAGCAGGCAGGGGTGAGCCGCATCAACCTTGCCCGGGAATCGAGCCTGGAGGATATCCGGGCGGTCCGCGCCGCCACCGACGTGGAACTGGAGGTCTTCGTTCACGGCGCCATGTGCGTCGCCTATTCGGGGCGCTGCCTGCTTTCGGCAGCCCTCAACAACCGCAGCGCCAACGCCGGTGCCTGTACCCAGCCCTGCCGCTGGCGCTACGCCCTGGTGGAGGAAACCCGCCCCGGGGAGTATTTCCCCATCGGCGAGGACGAGCGGGGGAGCTACATTCTCAACAGCCGCGACCTCTGCCTGCTCGACCACCTGCCCGAGTTGCTGCAGGCCGGGGTCGACAGCCTGAAGATCGAGGGGCGGATGAAGACCGTCTATTATGTGGCCGCCACCACCCGGGTCTACCGGGCCGCCCTCGACGCCTGGTTGGCCGACCCCGCCGGTTACCGACCCGACCCGGCCTGGCGGCGGGAACTCGAGATGGTCAGCCACCGCCCCTACGACCGGGGTTTCCTCTTCGGCGGCCGCGATCCGCTGATTCACGACGCCGACTCCCATTACCGGCGCAGCCACGATTTCGTCGCCAAGGTACTGCAGATCGAAGCCGACGGTCGGGCCCTGGTGGTGGTGCGAAACCGCTTTTTCCCGGGGGAAACGCTGGAAATGATCGGGCCGGGCATGCGCAACTCCCCGTTGGTAGCGGGGGAACTGCGCAACGAGGAGGGGGAGGCGGTCGCCGTCGCCCAGCCCAATGCCCGGCTGCGGCTGGTGCTGCCGGCGGGGGCGCGGCCAGGGGATCTGCTGCGCCGGGACAAGGCTGGTTCCTGCGTATCTCAGGCCTGCCAGAGCTGACGGCTGCGGACTTCGCAGCAGGTCAGGCGGCGGCCGTAGACGGCCCCGGTGTCGAGGCCGATACGGGTTGGGGTGAGCAGCGGGGTTTCCCGGGGGGTGTGGCCGAAGACAATGGTCTTGCCCCAGTCGTACCGGGAGGAGAGAAAGGTATCGCGGATCCAGAGCAGGTCCGATTCCGTCTGCTCGGCCAGGGGAATTCCCGGGTACAGGCCGGCATGCACGAAAATGAACCCCTCGGTTTCGTAATAGAGGCGCAATTGCTGGAAAAACTCGCGGTGTTCGGGTGGCGGGGTGTCGAATCCGGCTGCGGCGTAGCTGGCCAGAGTGGTGCCGCCGCCATTGCCCAGGAACATCCGGGTTTCCCGCCCCGCCAGGTAATCCAGCACCATCGCCTCGTGGTTGCCTTTGAGAAAAATGGTGCGCGGCAGACGTTTTCCCAGATCCAACAGTAGATCGACCACCTCCCTGCTGTGGGGTCCCCGGTCGATGTAGTCGCCCAGGAACACCAGTCGGTCCTCCGGCTGCAGCTGCACCTGCTTCAGCAAGCTTTGCAACTGATCCCGACAACCGTGGATGTCGCCGATGGCCAACAGGCGGCCGCCAGTTTCGCTGGCATTCATGGGGCATCTCCTCGAGCAGTCTCAATTATCTCACTTAACAGTCTACCGCCGGTGGCGGAAGCGCACAATTCGGCGTCAAAACTCCCGGTGCCAGGTGCGAAAATTTGGCACCGGTGTCGGCTTTTTCCGGATAAGATTCGGGGAATTTCGGAAGTCAGGTAGAGCGGGTCGGAGATTTCACGGCTTTATTGAGGGTTTGTCGTTCTGGCCTGATCCTTGCTTGATTGGATTCCAACAAGCATGCACGCCCATGCTTGCTCATTTGCCTCGGGAGCTCTTCAGGGAGAGCTCCCATTTTTTTGTACCTTCCTATCGGCAGTGGCAACCGGTTTTGCGTGGCGCTGCCGGCAGGCTTTGGGCTATCATGGCCACCGTCGGCCCGATTTCTGCCTGGCCCGCACTATTTCTGCCGAGGAATTCGTTGTGCGCATTCTCCTGATCGCCAACCCTGCCGCCGGGGGGAACGCCCGCGCCGGCATCGCCCGCGCCCAGCAATACCTGCAGGGGCGCGGCTGCGAGGTGGAGCTGCGGCTCACCGCTGCCCGCGGCGACGCCCGTCAGGCCGGGGCCGCGGCCCGTGCCGGCGGGTACGACCGGGTCATCGCCGCCGGGGGAGACGGCACCCTCAACGAGGTGCTCAACGGTCTCGCCCCTTCCGCCGTTCCCCTGGCCTTTCTCCCCCTGGGGACCATGAATGTTCTGGCCCTCGAGGTCGGCATCCCCTTCGAGGTGGAAGCCGCTTGCGACATCGCTCTGGACGGGGAGCCACGGCCGGTTTGCCTGGGGCGGGCCGGCGAGGAGCGCTTCCTGCTCATGGTCAGCGCCGGGTTCGACGCCGAAGTGGTCTACCGGGTCAGCCGCCGGCTCAAGCGCTGGACCGGAAAATTCGCCTATGTCCTCGGCGCCCTGACCAACCTGCTCCGGCATCCGCCGCCGGCGCTGGAACTGGTGCGGGGGGAGGATGGCCTGGTGCTGCGGGGCTACGGCGTGGTCATCGGCAATGGCCGCCTCTATGGGGGCAAATTCAGCTTCACCCCCGAGGCCGACCTGGAGGCGCCGGAGTTGGACGTCTGCCTGCTGCTGCGCCCGGGGCGCCTGGCCCTGCTCGGCGCCCTCTGGCGGGTGGCCCTGCGCCAGCCATTGAGCGGGACCCAGGCGCTACGATTCAAGACTCGGGCACTGGAGATACGTGGTCCCGGTGTCCATGCCCAGGTCGACGGCGACTACCTCGGCCGGCTGCCGCTGCAGGTGCAGGCCGAGCCCGACCAACTGGTGCTGGTGTTTCCACCCGGGCGGGGTCTGGCATGAGCGATCGGCCGATTTTCCAGGGGCGGGTCATCTCCCTGTCCCTCGAAGAGCATCGTCTGCCCGACGGACGTGTCGCCCGCTTCGAGATCGTCCGCCATCCCGGCGGCGCTGCGGTGCTGCCGGTGCTCGATGACGGCCGGCTGGTCTTCGTCCGGCAACTGCGGCCGGCGGTGGGAGGGATGGTTCTGGAACTGCCCGCCGGGCGTCTCGATGACGGTGAGGACCCGGCAACCTGTGCCGCCCGCGAATTGCAGGAAGAGGTCGGGTATCGCCCCGGCCGGTTGGAGAAACTGGGGGAGATGCTGCCGGCGGTCGGTTTCTGCAACGAGCGGATCCATCTCTTTGTTGCCTCCGACCTGGAAGCAGTTCCCCAGGCCCTCGAGCATGACGAATTTCTGGAGATCCTGGTTCTCAGTCTCGACGAGGCCCTGGCGCGGCTCGACCGGGGGGAGATCGTCGATGGCAAAAGCGCCCTGGCCCTGCTGCTCTATGCCCGCCGCCAGTCATCCCCCGCCACCGAGGTTCGCTGATGTCCCCACTACCCCTGACTTACGCCTCCCCCCTGCACCTACCCTTCAATGCCGCCGCGCTGTCCGCACGGCTGCAGCCGCAACCGGTTGATGCCGACCCTGGGGGGGAAGGTGTCTGGGTGCTGCTGCGGGGCAACGAACTGGGCCTGATGGCCGGTGTCGACGGACTGGCGCTGCCCGCTGCAGGGGTGCCGCAGGAACTGGCTGGGAGCCAAGCCCCCCCCCTCTACCTCGGGCTCTGGGACGGCCGGCCCTGCCGGGCCCTGGCCCTGGGGCGGGAGCAGGAGTTTCCCGCGGGGCTGGAGACGGAAAACCTGATGGCCAGCGAGCCCCGCATCGACATCGACCTCCTCTCCCTGGCCGGTCGGGCCGGGCAGCTGTTGCACTGGGAGAAAAACAGCCAGGTCTGCTCCCGCTGCGGCGGGGGGATGGAACGGCTGCCCGGGGAAGCGGGCAAGAAATGCCGGGGGTGTGGCTACGCCCATTTTCCCCATGTCCATCCCTGCGTCATCGTGCTGATTCACCGGCCGGGGGAGGTGCTGCTGGCGCGCAAGGCCGAGTGGCCGGCCGGCCGCTACGGTCTGGTGGCCGGTTTCCTCGAATGCGGGGAATGTCTCGAGGAGGCGGCGGCGCGGGAGATCGCCGAGGAGACCGGGGTGAGGGTGCGGGAGATACGCTACGTCGGCAGTCAGTGCTGGCCCTTTCCCAGCCAATTGATGGCCGGCTTCACCGCCGCCTGGGAGGAGGGGGAAATCCGGGTCGACCCCACGGAACTCGAGGATGCCCGCTGGTTTCCCCTCGACGGGTTGCCCCAACTGCCGCCGCGGCGCAGCATCGCCCGTTTCCTCATCGACCACTGGTTGGCGCGACAGGGGGTTCGGGCATAAAAAAAACCCCCGGGTGGGGGACCCGGGGGATCGCACAAGGTTATCTCTTTTTGGGGATCAGCCGACTCTGGAGGAGGGTAATGGCTGGAAAGAGACACTTGCGAAAACTGGTTGGTTTTTGATCGGCCCGCAGCATCGGAATCGGGCGGTTTTTTTAATGCGGTTGAAAAGTTTTAGCGAAAATAGCGTTTACCGGAGCCGTCGTCAAGGGAAATTTCATCACCCGGCCCGAGCCCCGCAAAGCGAGACAGAAGCGGCATGGATCGAATATTTGAACAGGGTTATTACCAGCTTCCCAAGGAGCGTATCGGCTTGCTGCGCTTCCTGCTCGAAAGCTACGATGGCCTGATGAATCTGCGTACCCTCGACAGTCGGCAGGGGGTGGTCGAGTTGAGTTGGCCTCCCTCCCGGGTTCGGGACGCCCGCGCCCTGATCGACGCCCTCACCATCGAGCTGGGTTTGCGGCCGGTGCCCAGGCCGGAGGTTGTTCCGCCCCTGTGAGGGGCACCGGTTGGGCTTGTCCCGGGGCGACCATCTCTGCTAAGCTGCCGGCGCACTTCATCCCCGGCATCTCATTGCCTTTCCCTATAGGTGGCCATGCTGCGCCTGCTCTCCTCTCTCCATCTGACCCTCGGCCTGCTCCTTGGTCTGGCCTTCCTCGCCGTATGGGGGACTCTGCGCCCCGCCGCCGACGGTCGCTTCGAGGTCTATTACCAGACCCCCTGGTTTCGGCTGGTGCTCGGCCTGCTCGCCCTCAACCTGGCGGTCTGTACCGCCCAGACCCTCTTGCGTAACCTGCGGGACCGCTCCCGGCTGCTGGCGCAACTGAACTCCGAGCAGCCTCTGGCCGTACCGTTGCGGGCGGTGCTGCCGGCCGACCGCGAGGCCGCCGAACTGGCGGCTTCCTTGCGCCGGCAGGGCTACCGGGTGGAGCAGGAGGGGGAGCGGGTGCTGGGGCGGCGAGGGCTGGCCGGACGCTGGGGCTCGACCCTGGTGCATCTGTCGGTGCTGGTGATGATGGGGGGCGCTCTGGCGGGGGAGTTGGGGTTTGTCGGTACCCTCAATATCCACATCGGCAAAAGCAGTGACGTCTATTTCGACTGGGATACCAAGACCGATCAACCCCTCGGTTTCACCTTTCGGCTCGACCATTTCGAGCCCCGTTTCTATCCCATCGAACTGCGCTTCGAGGCCGTCGAGCCGGGCAGTGGCCGGGTGCTGCAGAGCTACCAGGCCAAGGAGGGGGAAGAGGTACAACTGCCCCGGCCGGGGCTGAGCGCCCGCATTCTTGCCTTTGTTCCCTTCGAGCGGCGGTTGGTGCTGGAGTTGCGCCAGGATGGCCGACCTCTCGGGGAGTATCTTGGTTATCCGGCACCGATGCAGCTCAATAACGCGATCAACCCTGGTTTCGAGCTACGCCCCACGGAATTTCGCGACCCGATCCTGAAGCAGATGCACAGCGAGGTGTCGATTCTGGAAGGGGGGCGGGTGGTCAACCAGGGGGTGATCGAGGTCAACCAGCCCCTGGTGCACCGGGGGGTGCGCATCTACCAGACCGCCTTTGACCAGGACAAGTTCGGCTTCTGGTATGCCGGCTTCCAGTTCTCCCGGGATCCCGGCGAAGGGGTGGTCTGGGTCTGCTGCGTGCTGCTGAGCCTGGGGCTGATGGCCGCCTTTTTCATCCCCTGGAGGGCCGTAGGCATCCAGCGCAGCGAGGGGACCTGGCTGCTGGTGGCTTTGGGGGGCTTCCGCGGCGACGGAGGCGTCGAGACTTTTGCGCGCCTGGCCGATCGGCTCGGGGAGCGGGAGGTCAGTCCGGACTGAACCGGCCTGCGGTTTGGGAAATAAACAAGGGCAGCCCTCCTTCGCGGAGGCGCTGCCCTTGTGCGTTGGCGGGAAAGTTTTTTGTCTCTACCAGCTTTTTCCCAGGGGCGTGAGGCGTACCAGGTCGTAACGGCGGCTCCCGAGGCCGAGCTTTTCGGCGTGCTCCAGGGTGATTTCCCAGTCGATGGCCGGGTGGACGCCGCGGAATTTGTCTCCGCCGGGTTCCTGGCCGCTGCGCAGGGCGGTTCCGGGGAGGCCCGGCGCGGCGTTGACCAGGTCGGCGCAGGCCTGGTCGAGGGCCACGGGGTCGGTGCTGACCAGGATCCCCTGGTCGGCGACGATGGGGGCGTCCGAGTGGCCGTAGCAGTCGCAGGCCGGGGAGAGCTGGGTGACGAAATTGACGTACAGGGTCTTGCCGGCCTTGCCGGAGACGGCGCCGAGGGCGTATTCGGCCATCTTTTTCATGACCTTGGGGGCCTCCTCGTTCCACTGGATCTGGATCGCCTTTTCCTCGCAGACGGTGATGCAGCGGCCGCAGCCGGTGCACTTGGCCGGGTCGATGTGGGCCTTCCCCTCCATCCAGCTGATGGCATCGTGCACGCAGGCGCGGAAGCAGACGGCGCAGGCGGTGCAGAATTTTTCCGCCACCTTGGGGGCGACGTTGGAGTGTTGCTCCAGCTTCCCCTCCCGGCTCGAGCACCCCATGGCCAGGTTCTTGATCGCCCCGCCGAAGCCGGTCAGTTCGTGGCACTTGAAGTGGGAAACACACAGCAGGGTGTCCGCTTCGAGGATGCCCAGGGCGATGTCCACCTGCTGCAGCAACTCCCCTGGCACCGGCACCCGGCGGGAACTGTGGCCCCGCAGACCGTCGCACATGATCAGCGGCGCGCCGACCACGGCATAGGCGAAGCCGTTCTCCACCCCGCAACTCAGAGCCGAGACCGCCTCCTTGCGTTCGCCGGGGTAGAGGGTGGAGGAGTCGGTGAGGAAGGGCTTGCCCCCCAGGGCCTTGACCCGATCGACGATGGTGCGGATGAAGGTGGGGCGAATGTAGGCATGGCCGCCACGTTCGCCGAAATGGAGCTTGATGGCGGTGAGGTCGCTGCGGGCGACGATCTTTTCCAGGCCGCCCGCCTCGAGCAGGCGCTGCAGCTTCTTGAACAGGTTTTCCCGGTTGCCGGCGCGCATGTCGGCAAAATAGACGGTCGAGGGCATCGGATCCTCCAGGCATCAGGGGGGGGATGAAGACCGCCCAACCTTAGCACGGGCGGGGGTTCATATCAATTCCGGGAAGATCCGTAAACAGCGTTTGATTGAAATTCGTCCCCTTTTCGCAACGGAAACGGATTTTTCTGTTTCATGAAGAGCTGGCGGCAACAAGAGAAAAGCCCATGGATAAATCGTAAAATGCCGTTATAATATTGGCTCAGCCTCAATTCCGGGAGGATGCCAGTGGAAGCTGAACAACGATTCCGCCTGCTGCAGCGGGCCCGTATTCGCAGCCTGATCAAGCGCGGCGGGCTGCTGCTGCTGCTGGGGGTGGTGCTCTATTACGGGGTGGCGCTGATCTATGCCACCAAGACGATTTACAAGGTGCGCCGCAACTATGCGGTGATCCTGGAGGATCTCTCCGGCGAACGGCGTGTGGTGGCGGAGGTGGGCTGGCACTCCCGACTTCCCTTCTTCACCCGCCTGGAACTGGAAGTGCCGCTGATGAACCAGGAGCTCTACCTCGGCGGCAGTCCGCAGCCCCAGCGGATCATGTCCCTGGGCAACGTGGCCCTCTGGAGCAGCGCCATGCTGACCTACCGTATCGTCGACCTGGAGCGCTGGGGAATCGAGAACAAGTCACCCCAGTCGCTGCTGCAGAACGATGTCGACGGTATCATTCGGGACGTCATGCAGAGCCATCCGGCCGACGACCTGATCTCCGCCCGCGAGCAGATCAAGGAGCAGATCTACCGCGCCCTCAAGGAGCGGCCGATCAACGTCGGCGGCCCCGACCTGGAGAGCAAATACGGTATCGAGGTGGTCTCCTTCGTGCTGCGGGAAACCGGCTTCGGCGAGAAGCTGGCCGAGGCCAGCGAGGAGAAGAAGCGCCGCGAGCTGATCGCCGAAGCGGAGAACTACGCCGCCGACCAGGAAGCCAGCCGCACCCGCAAGCTCTACGCCGCCTTCAGCGAGGCGGTCAGCGATTTCCGGCACACCCTGGGCCTGCGCCAGGGGGACGAGGTGGCCCTGTTCGAGTTCCTCAACCAGCAGAAGTGGGCCACCGCCTACGAAAAGAACCAGCAGGGCCAGAACACTTTCGTGCTCAACAACACCGGTGCAGCCGCCCCTTCGCTGGTGCTCCCCTCCCCCCCCGCGGGGGTGAGAAAGGATTTGCTGCCGCCCCATGGCCAGGCCCCGAAAGACCCGCAGCCCCATCTACGTCCGACTGCCGGAGAGGCGCATAAAGCAGATTGAGGCCCTGGTCGCCGGCTGGAGCTTCGAAACCCGTCTCTTTGTGCTGCGTCGACTGCGTCAGTACGACCCCCCCCATTCCCCATTCAGCTGGATCCGGGGGGGGCTGCGGCGACTGCTGCGTCCGGGAGAGCGCAGCTTCCAGATCCTGCGCGATCCCGAGCTGCTCTCCAACTGGCGGCGGCGTTTCGAGGTCTCGGGAGCTCATAACGCGGCCGCCGCCTGGAAAAAAATCCTCGACAAGGAAGTCGACTGGCACGATTATCAATACCTGAGCTACCTGCTGGAGCAGCAGACCGTCGACAGCTTCGTTCCCCCGGCCGTTCTCGAAACCTTCCGCAAGCTCTACCGGGCCCATATCCTCAAGGAATACACCGAAGATCCGACGGTGCCGCGGGCGCCGCTGGTGCTGGTGATCGGCAGCTCGGGCAGCGGCAAGAGTGCCACCGTCAAGCAGGCCATCGAGGAGGCGGTCTTCGCCAGCGAGGTGCGGCCGGTGGTCGACCTGCAGGCCAAACGGGAGGAGGTGCTGGCCAACGAGCCCTTCTGGCGCTCCCTCGAGGATGTCGACCCGGAGTTGGCGGTGCGTATCGAGCGGCGGCGCAAGGCCGAGCGCCTGCGTTTTCTCTCCCGCCTGCCGCTGATCAAGTATATTTTCCGCGAGCGGCTTGGCCAGGCCCTCTCCAGCCTGGAGGAGGAGGGGGTCTGGGTCGACTACGCCATGATCACCCCCAACGACTACCAGACCGCCTGGGCCGGCGAACCCGGCAACTACCTGCGCAAGGCCATGGGGGATGCGCGCCGCACCTGCATCCGTCACCTCGAAGAGGCCCATTCGGCCTTCGGCCGTCCCGACCAGATGAGCAGCGTCAAGGCCCAGCAGGCCACCCTGGTGGACGCCGCCAACATTCTCCTCGACGAAATCGCCATGGGGCGGCGCGACTGCCTGCTCATCGCCACCACCGACCAGCCAGAGCAGTTCGACCCGGCCATTTTCCGGCGCTTCGTCGAACGGGGGCTGGTGCTCGACATCGGCGACCTTTGGGACGTTCGGGAGAACCTGCAGGAGGTGGTGCGCTTCGAGCTCAAACGCAAGAATTTCGCCTTCTCCGGCGAAGGGGAACGGGTGCTGTCGGAGGTGGATCTCGAACAGACGGTGGAGAAGCTCTATCCCCTCTTCCGCGAGCGCAGCCTGCGGGTCACCCCCGCCTATGCCCGCCGCCTGATCGATTCCATCATCGGCCTGCGCAACGGCTTTTCGCCGCAACTGCTCGACGATCAGTTTCTCGTCCGCGATGCCTTCAAGGCGGTGGCCAAGAACGTCTACGGCGCCCTCTACAAGAAGGTGGTCGGTCATCTCGATCGGGGCATCCGCTGGGAGGACTACATCGGCGCCATCAAGAACGAGTTCTCCGAAATGGCCAACAACGCCCTCTACTACAACGTCAGCGAGGAGAAGGGGGTGGTCCTTTCCGGTCCGCCCGGCTCCGGCAAGACCTACATGGTGCGGGCCTGGCTCGGCGACAACCTGGAGGTGCAGGATCTGGCCGTCAATCTCAACGACCTGACCGACCCGGTCAATCCCCTGGAGGGGATGGTGGAGAACCTGGAGCGGGTCTACGACATCGCCAAGATGATCAGCCCGACCATGGTCTTCTTCGACGAGGGGGACGCCCTCGCCCCCCGTCGCAGCCCCCAGGGGGGAAGTCCCTACGACAAGATCACCAACAAGTTTCTCTCCATTATCGACGGCGAATCCCCCCTCTCCCGGGTCTTCACGGTGTTGACCACCAACCGCCTGGATATTCTCGATCCGGCCCTGATCCGGTCGAAGCGCCTCAAGGTGCTCAGCGTCACCGGCCACATGCGGGATGAGGACGCCCTGCGCATCATGCGCAAGGAGTTGCACGACCTGCCCCTTGAAGAAGGGGTCAGCTACGAGGAGATGGTGCGGGTGGCCCGCGCCCTGTGCGAGACGCCAGCCGATTTCACCGCTTTTGCCGAGAAGGTGCGCAGCCTGCGCACCACCGAGGTGGAAGTGCTGGGCAAGCTGATGGAGGCGGTCAGGGGCAACGAGATGGAGCGGGCGCGCTTCGTCCGCTTCAATTACAAGACCCTGGTGGGGCTGCTGGAGGGGACCGCCGGCGAGCCGAGCCTGGCCCTGCGCGCCCGCCACGGCGAGGAGAGCCTGCTGGGCTGTCTCGACGAGGCGGCCGAGCGTCTTTCCGGCTTGCAGCAAAGCGGGCGCTTTCCGGTGACCCGCTGGCATCTGCACGCTGCCCGCACCCAACTCGCCAGCAGCCCCACCCGCAAGGGGAAGCAGCAGCTCGACGAGTTTCTCGAGACCGAGCTCTCCAAAGAGCCCCAGGTCGGTTTCGTGGTCGGGGTCGGTGCCAACGACGTCAGCGGCGTGCTGCTGCCCATCGCCTCCTCCCTGGTCTATCGGGTCTTCCCCGAGAAAATCGTGGTGACCGGTGCCGTCTCTTCCACCGCTCCAGGGGCCGCCGAGCTCGATTTGGCGGTGCAGATGACCCACCAGAGTGCCCGCGAGGCCCTGACCCTGGTGGAAAACTACCTGCAGGTGCTCAGCCCCGAACTCAACGTCAGCCGCCTGCTGGGGGAATTCCTCGACGGCTACACCCTGCACCACCAGCTGCTGTCGGCCTCCTACAGCGTCGGCGGTCCTTCCGCCGGCTTCGCCCTGGCCATCAATACCCTCTCGGCCATTCTGCAATTGCCGGTGCTCAACGACTTCGGCATTACCGGCGCCCCTTGGACCAAGGGGGCCCAGCGGGGGGAGGTGGGGGCCTCGGTCATCATCGGCGGGCATCGCAAGAAGGCCGAGAAGGTGCTGCAGTATCTGCCCCGCATGTTCATCCCGCTGCAGAACTACCAGGACCTGGAGCCCGAGGTGCTCGAGGCCTATCGCCTCGAAGGGCGGGATATCCGGGGGGTGCGCAGCTTCTCCGCACTGGTGCCGGAAGTGTTCGCCTTCGGCGAACACCACCGTCGCAAGCTCAAGGAGATGCTGGAGCTGAGACTGCAGTTCGACTTACAGGCAGGGCGACGGGAGGGGGCCGGCAGCGCAGCCGAACTGCAGCGGCGGGAAACCGAAGTGCGGGCCCTGGCCGAGGCGGAATTGCGCCGGCGGATGGAAGCCGTTCGGGATTTTCTCGCCTCTCAGCGTCGAGAGCTCAGCCTGGACCAAGTATTTCGCCCCCGGCCGGAGGATTCCGAACATCGGGACGCCTTCAACGGATAACAAAGCGCCCCCGGTCACAGCCGACCGGGGGCGCTTTGTTTAGCGGGGCAGTGAGGAATCAAGCGGAAAGGGCCACCACCGGTTCGCCGACGTAGGTTGCCGGGGAGCGGCTCCCCCAGGGGATCAGCGGGGCTACCTCATCCTCGCCGGCGACGAACTCCAGCCCCAGGCGTACCACCCCCTGGCGGCCGACGGTGCGAGCATGGCGCACTCGGGCCTGCAGGGTGCTGTCCACCGGCCAGAAGGGGCGGCGGAAGCGCAACTGCAGTTCGGCTCCCGGGGGGAGTACGTTATCGCAGGCCAGGTCCAGCCCCCCCTGGCTGATGTCATAGATCATGCCGGTGCTGAATTCCCCCTGTTCGGGCAGGGCGAATTCCACCAGGGAGTGGAGCTTGTGGCGCACCCCCTGGCGCTGGTCGCGCCGGCTGGGACGGATGCAGTTACGCTGCTCCTTTGCCCGGTAGAGTTCGCGGTCGGCCTGGCGCAGCAGGCCGTCGCGGTCGCGGCCGTCCTCGGGGAAGACGGCGATGCCGGCGCTCAGGGTCAGGTTGCCGCGGTCGAGGCGCTCCTGGTGAGCGAAGGGCAGGGCCTCGATCTCCCGGCGGATGCGCTCCACGACAGTATAGGCTTCACTGAAGTTGACCCGGTGCAGCAGCAGGGCGAATTCCTCGCCGCCGTAGCGCACCGCCATGTCGCCGTAGCGGATGTTGCGGGTGAGGTTCTCCGCCACCAGGCGCAGGGCCTCGTCGCCGGCCAGATGGCCGCAGCGGTCGTTGTACTGCTTGAAATGGTCCAGGTCGAGCAGCACCACCGCGAAGCGGGCGGTGGAGTCTTTGCCCTGCTCGGCCAGCAGCTTGGTCAGGTATTCCTTATAGCAGGTCTGGTTGAACAGGCCGGTGAGGCCGTCGGTGATTGAGGCGTGGCGGATGCTGTCGAGCAGGTCGGCCTCGACGATGCGCGGGTCGCGCAGTTCTCCGGCCACCTGGTGAAGGTAGTCGAGCAGGGCAGGGCGCAGGCGGCCGCCGCTCTTGCGGGGTTTGACGCGGTGCTTCAGCGCCGCCTGCCAGTGCCGGCAGGCCTGGGCTGGGGTGAAATCCTTGCAGGTCAGGTGGCGCAGCACCAGGCTGTAGACTTCGTCCCCCTTGCGTTCGGCCAGAACCTGAACTTCGGCAATCAGTTGTTCGTCGTCGGCAACCTCGTAAAACAGTTGCTGTACCTGCTGCTCCAGCATACGAGTCGCTCCCCTCTCGTTGTGGCAAACTGGCCAGTGCTGCCGCATCCCTGCAAAGAATTGCCGAAAACATTATCATTGATTTGTCATGATGGCCAGTGTTTTCAGCCAATTTCCGCGTCTGCGCGGGTGTCCCTTGACAGGGTGGCCGGGCTGACTATCTTTTGGGGATAACAACATCCGCCCAGTGTAAAGGAGAGGCCAGCCATGGCGATGATGAAATGGGATCCCCTGCGGGAGTTGCGCACCATGCAGGATCAGATGGACCGACTGTTCGAATTGACCCGCCAGCGGGCCCTGGGGGAGCCGCTGGAGTCGGGGCTGTGGCAGCCGGCGGTGGACATCTACGAGGACGAGCGGGAAGTGGTGGTCAAGATGGAAGTGCCGGAGGTGGAGCAGAAGGATATCGACGTCCAGGTCGAAGGAGATGTCCTGATCATCTGCGGCGAACGGCGGCTCGAGCGGGAGGAGGCCCGCCAGAACTACCACCGCATCGAGCGCAGCTACGGCCCTTTCCGCCGGACCTTCGCCCTGCCGGCGGCGGTGGACCAGGGGCTGATCCGCGCCAGCATCGAAAACGGCGTGCTGCGGGTCAACCTCCCCAAGCGCGGCTCCAGCCAGTCGCGGCAGATCGAGGTGCAGGTCAAGTAGGCCCCTTCCATCCC
>CAZYXS010000004.1:18054-20820 GCA_964650955.1 uncultured Desulfuromonadales bacterium
GTATTGTACCGGAGTGTTTGTGGGCCGCGCGCAGGGGGGTGCAGGGGTGCGCGCGGCAAACTTCTGCTAAACTGGGTGTGTAACAGCTTGGTTTCGCGGAAGGAGGTTCACCATGGCCGAAAATCTGACCCGGAAAATTCTCGCGGCGCATCTGGTCGAAGGGGAGCTGATCCCCGGCCGGGAGATCGCCATTCGCATCGATCATACCCTGCTGCAGGACGCCACCGGCACCATGGCCATGCTCGAGTTCGAGGCCCTCGGCCTCGAAGGGGTGCGGGCCTCCCTGAGTGCCCAGTACGTCGATCACAACCTGCTGCAGACCGACAACAAGAACGCCGACGACCACAAGTACCTGCAGACCGCCTGCGCCCGCTTCGGCCTGCACTTTTCCCATCCCGGCAACGGCGTCTCCCACCAGGTGCACATGGAGCGCTTCGGCCGCCCGGGGCTGACCATGATAGGCGCCGACAGCCACACTCCCGGCGCCGCCGGGGTCTCCATGCTCGCCATTGGCGCCGGTGGCCTCGACGTCGCCCTGGCCATGGCCGGCTATCCCTACTACCTCCCCTGCCCGAAGGTCTTCGGCGTCCGCCTCACCGGCCAACTCCCCGAGTGGGTCAGCGCCAAGGACGTCATCCTCGAGCTGCTGCGGCGCTACGACGTCAAGGGGTGCGTCGGCAAGGCGATCGAATACTACGGCCCCGGCGTCGCCACCCTCTCCGCCACCGACCGGGAAACCATCGGCAACATGGGGGCGGAGCTCGGCGCCACCAGCAGCATCTTCCCCTCCGACAAGCGCACCCGCGAATACCTCGAGGCCCAGGGGCGCGGCGACGCCTGGCAGCCCCTGAGCGCCGACGAAGGGGCCGAGTACGACGAGACCGCCGAACTCGACCTCTCCCAGGTCGAGCCGCTGATCGCCTGCCCCACCTCCCCCGGCAACGTCAAGAGCGTGCGGGAGGTGGCCGGGCTCCCCGTCGACCAGGTCATCGTCGGCTCCAGCGTCAACTCCTCCTTCCGCGACCTGATGGTAGTGGCCAAAATCGTCGAGGGTCGCCACCACCATCCCGACACCAGCTTCCACATCAACCCGGGCAGCCGCCAGGTCTTGGCGAACATCGCCGAGCAGGGCGGGGTGATGGCCCTGCTGCTGGCCGGCGGACGCATCCACCAGAGCGGGTGTCTGGGTTGCATCGGCATGGGGCAGGCGCCGGGGACCGGGCAGGTCAGCCTGCGCACCTTCCCCCGCAACTTCCCCGGGCGCTCCGGCACCAAGGACGACAAGGTCTACCTCTGCTCCCCCGAGACCGCGGCGGCGGCCGCTCTCAAGGGGGTGATCACCGACCCCCGGGATCTCGGCGCCGAGATGGCCTATCCACGCATCGTCGACCCGGAGAAGTACCTGGTGGACGAATCCTCCATCACCTTCCCCGACCCGGCGCTGGCCAGGACCGAGATCTTCCGCGGCCCCAACATCCGGCCGCTGCCCGAGTTCGACGAGTTGCCGGAGGAGTTTTCCGCCGAGGTCGCTCTTGTGGTTGGCGACAACATCTCCACCGACACCATCATGCCGGCCGGGAACAAGGTGCTGCCGCTGCGCTCCAACATCGAGGCGATCAGCGAGTTCGTCTACTACCAGCTCGACCCCGAGTTCTTCCGCAAGGCCAAGGCCAAGGCGCCGGTGGTGGTGGTCGGCGGGGACAACTACGGCCAGGGCTCGAGTCGTGAGCATGCCGCCCTGGCACCGCGCTACCTCGGCGTGCAGGCCAAGCTGGTCAAGAGCTTCGCCCGTATCCACAAGGCCAACCTCTGCAACTTCGGCATCCTGCCGCTGACCTTCAAGGACCCCCGGGACTACGACCGCTTCGCCCCGGGCGCCAGGGTCAGCTTCCCGGAGGTGCGGCGGCTGGTGGCATCAGGTGCCACCGAGATTCCGGTGGAGATCGACGGCCACCGTGTCCTCACCCTGCTCGAAGTTTCCCACCGCCAGCGCCAGCACCTGCTCGCCGGCGGTACCCTCAACTTCGTGAAGCGGGGTTTGTAGGCGGGAAATTGGGACAAACGAAAACCTCTCGGAGCGATAACCCATGAGAAGTCAAGAAATAATTCAAAACGGTTAACGCTGAGACGGAGAGGTGGGAGAGGTAATCTGTTAAGGAAAATCAGGGTTTTCTCTGTGGTCTCTGCACTCTCAGCGTCTCAGCGTTAACAGCTTTTGTTTGGGCTTCATGCCGAAATTTTATTTAGCCAGAGAAGCGAAATCGGGCTGGGCGGCGATGAAGCGGCGGTGGACATCGAGATAGGTGTCGCGGTACAGGGCGTCGATGGTCGCGCCGTCGGGGAAGCCGGCGCAGAAACCCGGCACGCTCGGTTCGATGGTCAATTCCGCCGCCCGCAGCAGTTGCGCCAGCAGCACCCGCGGGTCTTCCAGGCCCACGGAGATGCGGATGGTGGTCGGCGCGATCCCGGCCGCCCGCAGCGCCTCTGCCGAGAGCTCCGAATGGCTGGTGAGCGCCGGGCACAGGGCCAGGGTGTTGGTCTGGCCCAGGCTCACCTGCAGGCCGATGGCCGGCTCCAGGCTGTCGAAAAAGCGCTGGAAAGCCCCCAGCGGAATCCCCCCCCGGCCGCCGCTCCCCTCGAAGTCGACGGTGAACAGCGGCGCCGGCAGCCCCAGGTACATCAGCCGCTCCCGCAGCGCCGCCCCCTCGTGCCCGGCCACCGCCGGGCTGTGGAGGGGCGTCCGGGTCAGCACCCGAATCGGGATTG
>CAZYXS010000004.1:20830-33253 GCA_964650955.1 uncultured Desulfuromonadales bacterium
CACCGCCGGGCTGTGGACGTTGATGCCCGGGTGCAGATCCAGCGCCCGCGCCAGCACCAGGGTGTTGATCCCCTTCTGCAGCATCCGCGATTCGTAGGTGCGCAGGCCGCTGAGCACCTCGAAGGCCTTGTCCGCATCCAGAAACGCCCCCTTGATGTAATAGACGTTCCAGAACAGGCTCTCTTCCCAGCCGATGGTCACCGGTTTGCCGTCCGGCCCGGGGAGGGTCGCCTTATCCCCCTTGGGGATGAACATCCGCTCGTTGCGGCCGATCACCACCCCGGCGGTGGTGGTGCCGCTGCCGCACAAATCCTTGGTGTAGGAGTGGATGACGAAATCGGGCCGCTCCGCCGGGTCGGCGCGGCGCAGCACCGGGCTCAGGAAGGGGGTTCCCACCGTCGCGTCGCACAGCACCAGCCACCCTTCCGCATGGGCCAGGCGGCAGATCTCCGGCACATCGAGGATGTTGCCGTGGGGGTTGCAGGGGGATTCCAGGTAGACGTAGATGCGCCGCCCCTCCGCCAGCCTCCCGGCATGCTTCTGCCGCGTCGCCGCCAGCGCCTTGGCGAAATCCGCCCCTTCCAGGCCGTCGAACCACTCCAGCGCCAGGTCCAGGTTGCTTTTTTTCGCGTACCAGTCGTGCAGCAGCTGATAGGTGCCGCCGTAGATGTTGCGGCTCGACAGGACGATGTCCCGCGCCCCCACCACGTTGGCCAGGACCGCGTCGATGGCCGCCATCCCCGAGTTGAAGTTCCAGGCCAGGTACTCCCCCGCCAGCGGCCCCGCCTCCAGGTCGACCATATGGTTGGCCAGGCTGATGGAGGTCGGGTTGAGCAGCCGCGAATAGATCTCCAGCAACGGCTCCCGCCCCTGGAAGGCATCCTCCACCCATTCGGTGCAGGCGAAGAGGTAGGTCGCCGTGCGGGTGATCACCGGGGTCGAGCTGAAGATGGCCGTCACGTTGTCGAACAGGGGATAGGCCCCCTTGCAGGCAAAGCCGTGCTCCCGCACGCTCAGCGACTGGTAGCTGCGGCGCAGGGGGTTCTGCAGGGTGTCGAGGATTTTGGCCAGCTGAAAACTGACGAAGCGCTTGGCGTTGAACCAGGCGATCCGGTCCTTGCGTTCCAGTTTCCCCAACCCATCGAGGGTGATGCGCCACAGGTCGGAGGTCGCCCCCTGGGCCAGGTAGAGGCTCTGGCAGAGCCGCGCCAGGGCCAGACCGTACTCCGATTGGGGGTCGATGCCGAAATGAACCAACTGCTCCGTCGCCAGCGCGGCCGGGTCCTGGGCGGTGGTGGAATGGCGCAAGGGGCTGAGCTGCTGCATCGGCGTGGTCATGACGGCCTCCGTCTGGTGAAGCGTACAGGGTCAATAGGGCTGGGGAAGGGGAGGGGCAGAGAGAAGTTTAGCAGAGGCGGGGGAAAGTGCCCGGAAACGATTGGCGGCCGGCCGCTTCGAGGGGCGGCAATTTGGTTTCCCCCTAACCAGCTCCCACCAACAGCGGCCAGACCAGGCTCCCGGCAATGGCCCACATCACGCAGCCGATCAGGCCGTCCAGGGTGCGCCAGGCGGACGGTTTTCGGAACAGCGGCGCCAGCACCCGGGCGCCGTAGCCGAGGCTGTAGAACCAGAGCAGCGAGGCACTGACGGCGCCGATGGCGAACCAGGGGCGGACCTCGCTGGCCTGCTGGCCGGCGAGGCTGCCGAGCAGCAGCACCGTATCCAGGTAGACGTGGGGGTTGAGCAGGGTCAGGGCCAGGGCCGTCACGACTGCCCGCATCAGGGTGGTGGCTGGGGCGCCGGAGGCATCGACGGCGAGGGCCCCGGGCCTGAGGGCGGCGCGGAAGGCCCGCAGGCCGTACCCAAACAGAAAGACCGCGCCGGCCCAGTAGGTGATGTTCAACAGAGTCGGGGAGGAGGCCGCCAGCGTGCCGAAGCCGCCGACACCGAGGGTGATGAGGATTGCGTCGCAGAGAAAGCAGATGGTGCAGACGGTGAAGACATGCTCGCGACGCAGCCCTTGGCGTAGGACGAAGGCATTCTGGCTGCCGATGGCGATGATCAGGCCGGCGCTGAGGGTGAAGCCCTGCAACCAGGGGGTGAACAGATTGGCTGTCATGGAGACTCTCCGCTGAAGTCGATGGCGGGATTCTAGCGAAGGAATCCTGGGTAGAGAAATTAATTATTGTCTTTGTTCATAAGAAAAAATAATATCAAGTCATGCTCGACTACAAACTCCTCAAAGCCATGGCCATGGTTTGCCAGGAAGGCGGCTTCGACAAGGCGGCCAAGCGCCTGCGCCTGACCCAGTCGGCCATTTCCCAGCGCATCCGCCAGCTCGAAGACCAGCTCGGCTCCCCCCTCATCATTCGCGGCAACCCGCCCCAGCCGACCGCCATGGGCCAAAGGTTGCTCGCCCACTACCAGAAGGTGGCCCAGTTGGAGAGCGATCTGCGGGAGGAGATCAGCCTGCCCCGGCCGAGGGGGTTTCTCCCCTTGTCCATCGGTGTCAACGAGGACAGCCTGGCAACCTGGTTCATCGAGGCCGTGACCCCCCTGGTCCGCTCCCGCAACTTCGCCTTGCACCTGGCCGTGGACGATCAGGACGAGACCCATCGCCTGCTGCGGGACGGCGAGGTGCTCGGCTGCATCAGTACCCGGTCCGAGCCGCTGCAGGGGTGTTCCGCCGTCTACCTGGGGAGCATGGATTACCGCTGTGTCGCCACCCCCACCTTCGCCCGGGAGTGGTTTCCCGGCGGTCTGCTGCCGGAGGCGACCGCCGCAGCCCCGGCGGTAATCTATAACCGCAAGGATCGCCTCCACGACCGCTTTCTCGAAGATCATCTCGGCATCGGCCAAAGCGATTTTCCCCGTCATTTCATCCCCTCCACCCGCGCCTTTCTCGAGGCCATCGCCGCCGGGCTCGGCTACGGCATGGTCCCTTTGCCGCAGGTCGCGCAGCTTTTGACGGCGGGGGCACTCATCGACCTGCGACCCGAGGCGAGCAGCCCGGTACATCTCTATTGGCACCATTGGGACCTCCAGACCGGCCCAATCAAGGAATTGACGGCGGCCCTGGTGGGGTTTTCCCGGGGTCACTTTCGCAGTTAGCTGCGGCGGGGGTCTGGGCTGGCATGCCCTCCTGGATTTGGCCGCCCCCGCCAAGGGTCAGCATCCGGAGTTGCGCTCGCAGGGGGAAATAGACTAAACTTCAACAGCTTGGCTCGCCAAAGTTCAGCTTTTCCGAGGTTGCCTTGTTGTTGCGTCCGGCTCGTATGTTGCTTGCGCTCTGCCTGTGTCTGCCCCCGTTCCAGGGGGTGGCACTGGACCTGCGGCCCCCTTCCGCGCCGCTGACGGCGGGATCGCGGGCCGAATTGCCGGACCTGCCCCTGGCGGTACGCTCCGAGGAACGTGGCGACCTGCTTGCCGCAGAGGTCGAAGGCCGCCTGGAGTTTCCCTTCGCCGAAGTGGCGGCGGCGCTGGCCGACCCGGCTGCCTGGTGCGATTTCCTGCCCCTGACCCTCAACGTCAAATCCTGTACCTGGAGCGATGGTCCCGAGGGTCCGCAGCTCTCCATCTACGCCGGTCGCAAGACCTACCAGCCCACCGAGGCGACCACCCGCATGGACTACCGGTTCCGGGTACAGGAGCCTGCGGTCCGGCAACTGCGCATTCTGCTGGAGGCCCCCGCGGGCCCCTTGGGCATCCGGGACAGCCAGATCCAGCTCACGGTTGTCGAGGTGGAGGGGGGAACGGCGCTACGCCTGGTCTCCTCCAGCCGTTCCAGCCTGCGCAGCCGCGTGGCCACCGACACCTACCTGGCGACCCTCGGCCGGGAGAAGGTCGGATTCTCCGTCACCGGCGACGGCCCTCGGGGGCCCCAGTTCGTCCGCGGGGTGCGGGGGATGATCGAGCGCAACGTCGTGCGCTACTACCTCGCCCTGCAGAGTTATCTCGACACCCGAAAATTGCCCGAACCCGAACGCTTCGAAACGCGGCTGCTGCGCTGGTTCAGCCTCACAGAGGTCTTCCGGCAGCAGTTGCACGAGATGGATCAGGGGGAGTATCTCAGGGCCAAACGGCGGGAGCGTCAGGACCAGGCCCGGCTGCAGTTCGATGTGCAGGGTCAGCTGTAGGAGCGGAGGGCATCGGCCAGGCCCATTTTCATGCCCGCAATACGGTTGCAGCCCAACTCACTCTCAGGCTCAGGACGTTTATGCTCACGATCACCCCCTGCCAATCTCCTGAGGACTTCGCTGCCGCCATTGTCCTGACCCGGGACTACCTGGCCTGGCTCGACCTGGATCTCTCCTTTCAGGATCTGGATAAGGAATTCGCCCAGTTCTCCGTCATGTACGGTTCCCCGGAGGGGTTGTTCCTGCTGGCCCGAGACGGGGCGAAGGTGGCCGGGGCGAAATGAAGCGGTTGTACGTCTACGACGGTTTTCAGGGGCTGGGAGTGGGACGGAAGCTGTGCGCGGCACTGATCGTCGAGGCGAAGGCGCTGGGCTACCGGCGGATGCGGCTGGATACCCTGGAGAGAATGGCGGCGGCCATCGGCCTCTATCGCAGCCTGGGGTTCCGGGAGATTGCCCCTTACCGCTTCAACCCGGACCCGACAACCCGCTACATGGAACTGGATTTGTGGCAAGGCAGCGGGGAGGGCTCATGTGCCCCGACCTGATCATCCGGGATCTCCAACCGGCCGAGCAGGCCCCCCTGGGGCGGCTGTTGGTCCAGGAGTATGCCCAGCTTCCGGGATTTCCCCGCCCCCAGGAACAGCCCGAGTACTATCGGTTGCTGGCGGATGTGGCGCAATTGGCGCGGCGGCCGGCGACCCGGGTGCTGGTGGCGGTGACGGCCGCAGGTGATCTTCTGGGTGGAGTGGTCTACATCGGCGACATGGCCCAGTACGGCTCGGGGGGGACGGCGCCGCAGGAGCGGCGGGCTTCGGGCATCCGCCTGCTGGTGGTCGACCCGGCGGCGCGGGGCCGGGGGGTGGGGCGGGTGCTGACCCAGTCCTGCCTCGACCTGGCGCGCTCCGAAGGGCAGGCCCAGGTGATCCTGCACACCACCGAGGCAATGCAGGTGGCCTGGGGGCTGTATCTGCGCATGGGCTTTCTTCGTTCCCCCGACCTGGATTTCCAGCAGGGGGCTCTCCCGGTCTTCGGCTTCCGCTTGTCCCTGTAGCCTCCTTCTCCCTGCTCGCCAAAAATCTCAAATCAACTGCAAGGTTCGGCCGCTGCGCAGCAGATCGGCGAATTGTTCCGCTGGCAAAGGCCGGCTGAACAGATAGCCTTGGAACTGGTCACATTGGCAGTCGACCAGAAATCGGGCCTGGGCCTGGGTTTCCACCCCTTCTGCGACGGCGACCAGGCCGAGGCTGTGGGCGATGGCCACGATCGAGGTCGCCACCGAAGCGCAGCTGGGATCCTGTTCGACGTCGGAGATGAAGGATCGGTCGATTTTCAGCGCATCGACCGGAAATTGCCGCAGATAATTGAGACTCGAATAGCCCGTGCCGAAATCGTCAAGCGCCAGGCGCACGCCAAGATTTTTGAGCCGCTGCAGTATCTGGGCGGCGCTCTCCGGTTGGTGCATGATGGCGCTTTCGGTCAGCTCCAACTCCAACAGACCGGGAACGCCTCCGGCTTCGGTAATGATGCCGTGGATCTTGTCGGCGAGATCCCGCTGCAGAAATTGCCGGGCCGACAGGTTGACAGCCACCCTGATCTCCGGAAGGCCTGCCTGGCGCCAGGCCAGGGCTTGGCGTAAGGCCTCGCCCAAGGCCCAGTCTCCGAGGGGTACGATCAGGCCGGTTTCTTCGGCCAAAGGGATGAATGCACCAGGGGCGACCATGCCCCTGCGTGGATGCTGCCAACGCAGCAGAGCCTCGCAGCCGACCACCTGCCCGCTGACCAGATCGACCTTGGGCTGGTAGTGCAGGCAGAACTCCTTCTGGGCCAGCGCCCGTCGCAAGTCGGCCTCCAACTCCAGAGTCTCCAGGGCGCGAAGATTCATCTCCGGGGAAAAAAACCGGAAGGTGCCGCCTTCGCTTTTCGCCTGATACATGGCCACATCGGCATTGCGGATGAGGGTATCCGCATCCTGCCCGTCGCGGGGGTAGAGGCTGATGCCGATGCTGGCTCCGATGACCACTTCCCGTCCGGCCAGGTGATGGGGAGGCAGCAGGGTTTCCATGATCTTGCCGGCCAGGCGGGCGGCATCTTCGGGTTCGCTGATGCCCGGCAGGAGGATGACGAATTCGTCACCCCCCAGGCGAGCCACGGTATCGACAGCCCGCATGCAGTGGCCGAGGCGTTGGCCGACTTCCCGCAGCAGCGCATCCCCTTGGGGATGGCCGAGGCTGTCGTTGATCACTTTGAAGCGGTCGAGGTCGAGCAGCAGCACCGCCAGCAGCCGGTGCCAGCGCTGGGAGTAGGTAATCCCCTGCTTCAACCGGTCGTTGAGCAGATTGCGGTTGGCCAGCCCGGTCAGGCTGTCGTAGCTGGACTGGTGCTCGAGTTGTTCCTCGTAGCGCTTGCGATCGGTGATGTCGTTGAAAATGCTCACGGTGTGGGTCACGACCCCGGCCTCATTGGGCACCGGGGCCACCGAGATTTCGTTCCAGAAGAAACTGCCGTCCTTGCGATAATTGCGCAGCAGCGCTTCGGCCACATGCCCCAGGCGCAGCGACTCCCGCAGGTCGATCAGCCCTTTCTGCTCCTGCTCTTCGCCGACCAGGAAGCGGGGACTGAGGCCGATGATCTCGGCGGCTTTGTAGCCGGTGATGCGCTCGAAGGCCGGATTGACGTACAAAATGGTGCGGCCTTCAGGTTTCTCCTCGCAGATCATGACACCGTTGCTGCTGGCTTCGATCGCACGATGGCGCAGACGAAGCGATTCCTCCGCCTGGCGGCGGGCAGCTGCTGTACGCAGGGCCACCAGGCCATAAGCCAAGTCGTCGGCCAATTCGCTGAGCAGGGCTATCTCCTCGGGATTGAAGGCGGCCGATTCCCGGCTGTACAGGGTGAGTACGCCGAAGACATCGCCCGCGCCAAGTAGCGGCAGGGCGGCTGCAGAGGTCAGCCCCAGAGCCTTGGCCATGGCTTGCAGGTGACCGCAGCCCGGATCGGTCTGCAGATCATGAACGATCGTTGGGGAGGCTTGGGTGACGGCGCGGCCGGTTGGCCCCTTGCTGCAATCACCCCTGGCCCAGGTAAGCTCCAACCGCTGGAGGAAGCCGGCATCCTCGCCGGCGTGCATCATCGGCCAGATATCGAACCCCGATTCCTTGTCGATGAACCCGACCCAGGCCAAAGGGTAGCCGCCGATCTCGACGAGGTTGTCGCAGATACTTCTTAACAGCTGGCCCTCCTCGGTGGCTCGTATCAGGGCTTCGTTGCAGCGGCTGAGCACCCGCAAGGTGCGGTTGAGCGCCTGCTGCCGCTCCTCGCTGGCCCGGCGCTCGCTGATGTCGTGCAGAATGCCGGTGAAATAGCGCCGCCCCGAAAGAAACACCTCGCTGACCGCGAGGGAGAGGGGGAGCAGGCTGCCGTCCTTGCGACGCCCCTCCACCTCCCGCCCCCGGTTCAGAACCCTGGCCTGCCCGGTGCGCAGGTACTTGGCGATGTAGCCATCATGCTCGCTGGCGTAGGGCTCGGGCATCAGCATGCGCACGTTGTTGCCCAGCAATTCGGCGGCCGGAAAGCCGAACATTTTCTCGGTTGCGACGTTCACCGATTCGATGATGCCCCGCTCGTCGATGGTGAGGATGCCGTCGGGAGCGCCGGCCAGGATGGTTCGCAAGCGGGCCGCGCTTTCCTCGGCGTCGGCACGGGCCAGGCGGCGCTCCTCGCGGTTGCGGGCGGCCTCGAGGACGGCGGCGATGGTCATCGGCAGCCGTCGGATGTGGCGGGGGCTTTTGATCACGTAATCGGCGGCGCCGCGTTTCAAAGCCTCGACCGCCACCTCTTCGGACCCGGTACCGGTCAGGATCACCACCGGCACTCCAGGCAGGTGCTGGGAGACGGTTTGAAGCACTTCCAGTCCGGTGAAACCGAGAATGTTGAAATCGGAGAGCACGACATCGAAGTTGTCCTGGCGGATGCAGGCCTCAAATTCTTCCCGCGTGGTCGCCCAGGTCAGGTCGAATTCCCCCTTGGCCTGCTCCAGGGTGTCGCGCACCAGATCGCGATCGAAGCGGTTGTCGTCGACGTGAAGAATTCGGTGCGGGAGGTTTGGTGCCGAGTTCAAAAGTCCCCCTTGATGTTCGTGACGCCGTTCAGAGACTGGGAGGCCTGACGTTGAGAGTCAGCCAGTATTGTTCGATGGATTGCACCACGGCCAGGAATCCTTGAAAGGACACCGGTTTGACCAAAAAGCTGTTGGCGCCGCTGTCGTAACTCAGGGCCCGGTCCCCTTCCTCCTTCGAGGAGGTGAGAATGATGATCGGGATGCGCCGGATGATCGGCTCGGCCTTGACCCGCCGCAGCACTTCGAAACCGTCTATCCCCGGCATTTTGAGATCGAGGAGGATGATGTCGGGGAGCGGGAATTGCTCGCGATCGGCGTACTTGTCCCGGCCGAACAGATAGTCGAGGGCTTCCTGGCCGTTGCGGGCCACCTGGATGCGGTTGCCGAACCGCGCCTCGCGAAAGGCGTCCAGCGTCAGTTCGACATCCATGCGGTTGTCCTCGACCAGCAGGATACAGGCTTCCTTCTCCAACATGGGGCGGTCCTTTCCGCTAAATGGGTGGTCAGGCGGGGTTGACTGCACACCGCCCCACCCCGGGCGAAAATTTCAGGTCGCTGGCTGCTCACGGTTGGGAGGAGGGAGCGGGCTGCAGCCGCAGCTTGAAAACACTCCCTTCCCCCTTGCAGGACTCGACCCAAACCCGTCCGCCAAGCAGGTCTGCGACTTTTTTGACAATCGAAAGCCCGATGCCGGTGCCCGGAAGCTCGTCGTCGCTGTGCAGCCGCTGGAACACCTCAAAAATCTTCTGCTGGTATTCGGGGGCGATGCCGATGCCGTTGTCGCGGACCGACACCTGGATCTCCTCCTCGACGCGCTCCCATTCGACCGAGATGCGGGGCTCAACCTCCTGGCGCCGGTAGATCAGGGCATTGTCGAGCAGATTGCCGAAGGCCTGGACCAGCAGGGTCGGATCCCCCAGCACCAGGGGGAGATCGGAGGCCACCGACAGCACTGCCCCCGTTTCCTCCAGCCGTTGGGCGCGCTCCTCGCGGAGAGTCGCAAGAATTTTGCCGAGGGCCACCGGCCGCAGCTGGACGCCGCGCCGTCCCAACCGGGAATAGTTCAGCAACTCGTCGATCAGCTGGCTCATCCGGTCGGAGGCCTGCAAAATGTTGTCGAAGTAGTGCTGGCCCTGCTCATCCAGCAACTGGCGGTAGCGTTTGGCCAGGATGTGGGTGAACCCGCCGATGGCCCGCAGCGGCGCCCGCAGATCGTGGGAAACCGAATAGGAGAAGGCCTCCAGCTCGTGATTCAAGGCCTCCAGGCGGGCGGTGCGCTCGGCGACCAGCTCCTCCAGATGTTCTTTGTGTTGCCGCAGTTCCTGTTCGGCCTGCTTGCGGGCGGCGATGTCGATACCGACACCGAGCAGACAGGTCTTGCCTGCCAGGTCGATTTTGACGCCGGTGAAGAAATAGGGCGTCCGGCTGCCATCCTTGGCCACAAAGTCGGCCTCGACTTCTCCGAAACCCTGGTCGAAAACCCTTTGAATGCGTTCGGTCAGCATTTGTTTGTCGTCTCCGGCGAAGAAATCCAGGGGACTCAATGCGGCGATTTCCTCGGGAGAATAGCCGAGCACCTTGCTGAAGGCCTTGTTCCAGCGGATAAATTTCAGGTTTTCATCATAAAGGTAAAAGACCCCGGGCAGGCTGTCGAGCACCGCCTCGGAAAAATCCCGTTCCTGCCGGAGCTGGTCGAGGTTCTGCTTGATTTCGGTGATGTCCCGGGCAATGCCGAACAGGCCGGTCACGTTCCCCTGGGCGTCGCGCAGCGGGCCCTTGGTGGAGAGAAAGACCCGGGTTTTCCCCTCGCCATCGGACACCACTTCTTCATAGGTCATTGGACCGCCCTTCGCCAGAACTCCCCGATCGCCAGCCATGATCATGCGGGCTTCCGCCTCCGGAAAAATAGCGGTATCGTCATGGCCCAACACCTCTTCGGCGCTTTTGGCGATGATCTGGGTTGCCGCGCGATTGAACATCAGGTAGCGGCCGTCCAGGTCCTTCACATACACCGCATCGGTTGTCCCTTCGGCAATGGCATTCAACAGCGACTGTTTCACTTGCAGCTCTTTGTCAGTCGTGCGTTGAGCCTGCTCGGCGGTTTCCCTCGCTGTTGTTGCCTCCGCCATCAATCCGCGCACATTTTCAACTTCGGTAATGCGTGGCAGGGGTTTTTGAGCGGAGGGGGTTGAAATGAGAGATTGCACGGATTTGGCCAGGACGTGGCTTGCGACCCGCCCCCCCCAGATGCTGAGCAGAGTGCCGGCCAGAACCGCCATGCCAAGCGCCAGCGTCGCCAGCAGCAAAGGTTGCCAGTAGACATCGGCGGGGATCGCCAGGCGCAGCGACCAGGGGGCATTGTCCAGTTTCGCTACCTGCAGGCTCCCAGGAAGGGGGTAGCTGGTTTTCGATTCCGCAGGGCCCCGGCGGGCAATCGCTGCATTGTTGCCGTCGACCAGGGTCAGTATCCAGTCGGCGGGAAGGGAGAGAACATCGAGGCGTTCCTGGAACTGCACCGCTTCAACGGTGCTCAGCAACAGCGCCCGGGGGGTACCGTCCCGCAGCACCGGCACCGCGATGGCCACCAGGGGCTCCTTGGCGATGGGACCAAAAAACTGGTCGCCGACCGCTGGACGGCCGGTCGCCAGCGCGGCTGGCGCTGCGGCGTGCCCTTTGGGTTTGGGCAATTTGGGCAGCGCCGTTCCAAAATCGACCCGGGTATTGAAAAGCATCTGCATCTGCGGGTCGGCCAGGATGATGTGGCCCCCCAATTGGCTGCGAAACCGCAGGGCTTCCTGGTAGAAATCCCCCATCCGGGCGGGTGCGTCGGCCAGCGGGGAGGTGGCCAGAATTTGCAGCCCCCCGATTCTCCACCCCAGGGTGCGGTCGAGAGCGACCTTGGCGTTGTGAAGGTAATTGGCTGCCTCCTGGGTGCGCTCGACCTGCAAGGTTCGCACATGGGTCACGGCCAGAAAGAGAGCCAGCAGCAGCAGGGGGAGGACACACAGCCAGATCAGCCGGCTCAGAACCGCCAGCAGGGAGATACTGCCGTGCCCGGTGTCGAACAGTTTGGAGAATGGCCATTGCATCATGGACAAGGATCCCCTGGTTTCAGATGCCGACTCAGTGCCCCAGCCCAAAGAACGGCCAAACACCCACAGTCACCGCAGCGGCTAACCCGGTGACTGAGCTGTATTGACATGGTGGTTGGAGGGAGCGTTAGCACAAAATGATAACAGGCGATTTTCGACTGGCCAGGGGGAAACAGCCGGAGGGACGGTTTTTTCGCGAGGACGTGGGGGGATTAGGGCGGATGGTCGCGGTATTCACCTTGAGCGCCGTGAAAGAAGCAGCTTTTCTAAGCAATGTTTCAACAAGCCTACATCCCGTACTGCTTCATCTTCTCCCAGAGGTTTTTCCGGCTGATCCCCAGCACCTGGGCCGCTTCGGTCTTGTTCCCCCCGGTTTTTTCCAAGGCCCGCAGGATGCATTTCTGCTCTGCCCTGGCGACGGCAGTGGCGAGGTCGGTGGCGTCTGCCTCTGTGGCGGATGAGTGGGGGGTGGCGCCGCGAATCTCCATGGGCAGATCCCAAAGCTGGATTTTCGGGGCCGGCGCCAGGACCGACACTCGCTCCAGAAGGTTGCGCAGTTCCCGCACGTTGCCTGGGAAGGGATAGTTTGCCAGGGCCCGGGCAGCCTCGGGGGAGAGTTCGAAGCGCAGGCCCCGCTCCCGGCCGAACTCCTGCAGGAAATATTCGGCCAGTTCGAGGATGTCGTCCCCCCGCTCCCGCAAAGGGGGCACCAGGATCGGTATCACCTGCAGGCGGTAAAAGAGATCCTGGCGGAAGGTCCCTTTTTTCACCTCCTCGACAAGGTTTTTCGAGGTGGCGCAGATGACCCGCACATCCACGGGGACCGGGGACTTGCCGCCAAGGCGCTCGATCTCCCGCTCCTGCAGCACCCGCAGCAGTTTCACCTGCAGATCGAGGGGCATATCGCCGATCTCGTCGAGCAGGATGGTCCCCTGGTCGGCCAGCTCGAACTTGCCGATGGCCTGTTTATCGGCGCCGGTGAAGGCGCCTTTTTCGTGGCCGAAGAGTTCCGATTCGAGCAGCCCCGCAGGAATGGCGGCGCAGTTGACGCGGACGTAGGGCTTGGCGGCGCGGCG
>CAZYXS010000004.1:33263-47421 GCA_964650955.1 uncultured Desulfuromonadales bacterium
CGCTCTCCCCGTAGATCAGCGCCGAGGCATCGGCCCGGGCCACTTGGCTGACCAGGCTGAGCAGCTGCTGCATCGGCGGGCTTGCGCCGATAATCGGCCGCCGCCGCCCGCCGGAATGCTCCAGCGACACACAGCGGGCCTTGACCGCCTGCACCTCGAGGATACGGCGGATGCGGAAGCTGAGGTCGTCCAGGTCGAAGGGTTTGAGAATATAGTCGGCGGCCCCTTTTTTCAGGCAGTTGACGGCGTCTTCAGTGCTGCCGTAGGCGGTCATCATCACCACCTCGGTGCGCGGGGCGAGCCTTTTCACCTCGGCGAGCAGGGCCTCGCCATCCATCCCCGGCATGCGGATATCCGACAACACCACCTCGTAGCGATGATCGCGGACCTGCTGCAGGGCTTGCCGGCCGTTGGCGGCCTCGTCGACCTGCCACCCCTGGTCGCGCAGGTGGTCGAGGACGGTGATGCGCATGATTTCTTCATCTTCGGCGACAAGGATGCGGGCGCTCATGGGCAGCTCTCTTCCGGGGTTGCGAGGGTTTGCGACAGGGGGATGCGCACCGTGAACACTGCCCCCCCTTCGGGGGCGTTGTGGGCTCTGATCTCTCCCCCCATGCGGCTGACCAGCGAATAGGAGATCGAAAGACCCAGGCCGGTCCCTTCGCCTACCTCCTTGGTGGTGAAAAACGGTTCGAAGATCTTGTCCAGATCCTCAGGGGAGATGCCGGGTCCGGTATCGGCGATACGAATGGTCAGGCTCTCCCCTTCCACCCGGCTGGCGGCACTCAGGGTGCCCCCCTCGGGCCCCATGGCCTGCACCGAGTTGCCGGCCAGGTTCATGACCACCTGGCGCAGCGCCTCCAGGCCGACCACCAGCGGCCGCCCCACCTCGAGCAGCAGCTCAAGCTGCACATTGCGCCGCCCCACGCAGGTAAGCTCCAGGCAGTCGCGGAGCATCTCGTCCACGTTCCCTTCCCTGACAACCAGTGGTTCCCTGCGGCCGATCTTCAGCAACTGCTGCACCGTCCCCTTGATCCGCTCCACCCCCTGGCCAAGCAGGGTCAGGTAGCGCTGCTGCAGCTCCGGCTTGTCGAGGCTGCGCTTCATGGTCTGGATACAGTTCTGCATCCCCCCGAGGGGGTTGTTGATTTCGTGGGAGAGGCCGGCCACCAGGCGGCCGAGGGCGGCCAGTTTTTCGTTCTGAAAAACCTGTTCGCGGGTGGCGTCCAACTCCCGCTGGGACTGCTCGAGGCGTTGGCACAATCGACGGTAGTGGCCGGCCAGGATGCCGATTTCATCCGCTGCGGCACTTTTCGACAGCCCTTCCAGGGCCCGCGGGTCGGGGTATTGGTCCATGGCCCGGGCGAGGATATTCAGCCGTCGCGCGACCAGCCGGTCGAACAACAGGTAAATAGTGAGGGAAACGAGCAAAATGGTGACCACGCCGATGTTCAGCAGCAGCCGGTTGTTGGTCCTGATGTCCGCATAGGCCCAGTCCATGGGGATGGAGACGCTCATTCCCCCGCGGATATCCCCCGGCACATACCCCTGACCACCATGGCAGTTCAGGCAGGCGGATTCGACCCGCAAGGGGGCCATGTAGCGCAGCCGGTGTTTGCCGGAGACCAATTCCAGGGTCACCGCCTCCGTCGTCCCCTGCTCGAACTGGGTCAGGCTGCGGCGCTCGAAATCGTCGGGGATGTTGGCAGGGTTGAGGGGTTTCAGGCTGGTGACGTTGAACTGCCCCATCCCCTCCTTGGCGGCATAGGTCGAAAGTTCCCGGGTGACCATGGCCGGGTTGCGCTTGACCAGCCAGTTCCCGTCCGCATCCCGAATCTCGCCATCGGCCAGCAGGGGGTTGGCCTCCACGCCCGGGCCTTTTACAAAAAACAGGCCGTTGTGGTCGGCTACCCATTGGCGGGTCAAGCGGATCTGGGCAAAGAGCATCTTGGCCTGGCGGGTGGCCTGTTCCACCACCAACTCTTCCTGAAAACTGGAGGTGCGGTAGAAGGTGACGCCGAAGGAACAGCAGGTCACCAGGCCGACCAGGAGGATGAACCGGGTCTTTAACTGCATGATGGACGAATCCAGGGTGGCAATGGGATGGCCGGGCTCGGCCGGAACGGGACGCTACCAGATGGTAACATAGGGGAGGGGTTGAAAACCACCGAATGGTTGATGCAGGAATTCCGTTGATTTCCTGTTTTTCCAGCCAAGCGATCAACCTCTGGGCCGAGACAGGGGCGGCAGCCCTTACGCCCCAAACTCTGACAAGGAGAGAATCATCATGAAAAGTATCCCCCCGTCTGCTATGCTGTTGTTGAAACGGAGAGCTTTTGCGGTCGTTGCCATCGAGTCAGGAGTGAGCTGGGAAAGGAGGACTGATGGGCGAGGAAACCTTGCTGCAGACGGATAACGTCAGGGTCCGGGTCATGGAACTCGCCCCGGAAGCAGCTACCACCTGGCACCGGCACTCGGCAGTGACCGACCACATGGTGGGTCTGAGCGGTCGGCTCCGGGTTGAACTGGCGGATCCCGCGGAAATTTGTGAACTTCCTCCCGGCCAGATGTGCCGGGTGGGGGTGGGGCGCCTGCACCGGGTGGTCAACACGGGTGGCACCGACCCGGCCCGCTATCTGCTCATCCAGGGGGTGGGACGCTACGATTATCAGCCGGTTGAACCGGCAAAAAAAAGTTGAGGGTTGCAGACCATTGGTTCACGGCGGGCTGCAAGATCATCCGGCAAGGGTTGATGGCGGGATGAATTGTGTTTTCTTAAGGCTTGGGGGGCCTGTCGCTCCGGCCGGGGCCCATGGTCTAAACCCCTGCATCCAGGGGCGGAATTCTGAACGCCAGCAGGCATTTGGCATGAAGAAGCGGCTTGAGTGATGGTTCAGAGGATATGTTTGGTTATTCTGCCCGCGGGACCGGCTGCCTGGTGGCGGAGGATCTCATCATTCAGTGCTGAGCTGGCTCGGGTCGAGTCGGAATGCCGGGCGGGAGCGGCGGGTCGCAGGGGCCGCCGTTTTTCTTTACAGCAGGGCCACGGGATACTCCCGAGACGCTCCCCCCCCCTGGAAAATAATACGCCGCACCCGAGGGGACCCTGGTCCCGAATCGCGATGCGGCGCGCTGCTCCCGTCCCTGGGGATCATAAGAGCATGGCACAATTCATGTCCGTGCAATCTGCCGGAATTTTCCTGCCGAGTCAAGATTTATGTGCATGCTCTCAGGGAGGCGTGGGTGTCGGGATTTTGGCTCACAAAAACATCAACAGGCTCAAGGCCATCACCACCATCCCCGCAATCAGGCCCCAGAGGGAAAAGTGGTGTTTGCCGTAGCGGCGGGCGGCGGGGAGCAGTTCATCGAGGGAAATGAAGACCATGATGCCGGCCACCCCGGCGAAAAGCACCCCGAACAGAATATCGGTCATGAAGGGGAAGAGCAGGAAATAGCCGATCAGGGCCCCCAACGGTTCGGAGAGTCCGGACGCGAAGGAGAGCAGAAAGGCACGGCGGCGGCTGCCCGTCGCGTAGTAGATGGGGATGGAAACGGCAATTCCCTCGGGAATGTTGTGAATGGCGATGGCCGTGGCGATGGGGATGCCGAGTTGGGGATCTTTCAGGGCCACGGTAAAGGTGGCGAGCCCTTCGGGAAAATTGTGGATGGCGATGGCCAGGGCCGAGAGCAACCCCATGCGCAGCAGCTGCTGGTCGCCGTTGCCGGGAATCGCCTCCCGCAGCTCCTCGATCAGGTGCATTTCGTGGGGGTTCTCGTAAGAGGGGACGAGTTTGTCGATCAGGCCGATGAGGGCCATGCCGCCGAAAAAGGCGGCCACGGTAGCCCAGGACCCGGTCCGCAGACCCAGTTCGGGGACCAGGGCATCCTTGGCCTTGCCGAAGATTTCGACGAAGGAGACGTAGATCATCACCCCGGCTGAGAACCCGAGGGAAACGGCGAGCAGCCGGGTATTGGTGCGCTTGGCGAGGAATGCCATGGCACTGCCGACGCCGGTGGCGAGACCTGCCAAGAGGGTCAGGCCGAAGGCGAGCATCAAGTTGTCCTGCATTGTTCCTCCCCTTGGCGGCAGTTGGTGCCGAAGAAGCGTAAACCAGGGTGTCGCTGTGTGCAAGCCGGCAATGTCGGGTCAATCCCCCCAAAGGCCGATGCCGGCTTCCCGGGCGGCGGCTTCGGCGCGCAGAAAATCGTCTTTGAGCTGGAAGGGAAAGCGGCGGTAGACGATGGCGTAGCCCTGCTCGAGTAAAACCCGGTTGAGCATCCGGTCATCGGGCAGGTAGACGTAGGCGAGGGTGCGTCCGTGGCGGTCCTTATGCCGTTTGTCATAGACCAGACGAACCGCCTTCCCCTTGGCGTGTTCGATGTTGAAACGCAGGGCGGCTTTGCTGATGGGGCGCAGCTGGCGCTGGTGGGCGCCGAGGCGGAGAAATGCGTCGTCGCGGTTGGAGTCCCCTTTTTCCGGGGTGTCGATGCCGAGCAGGCGCACCTTGCCGATGCCGCTCACTTTCAGGGTGTCACCGTCATAAACCCATTCCACGGTGCCACCGGCATGGTCGGAGGTGGCCGGGCTGCAGGCCGCCAACAGGAGCAGGAGGGCACCCAGAAGGGTCCGGAGCACCCCTGGTCGCGACCTCCTCATCCACGACCCCAGAGCAGGCGGGTAAACAGCCCAAGGAGGAAGCCCCAGAAAGCGTTGAGGACCAGCACCAGCAGGGGCATTGCCTGGCCCAACTCCAGGCCGAGATAACCGGCGCCGGGTTGGTCGGGGAAGATCAGCAACAATTGCACCGCGCTCGGCAGCAGGCTGAGCCAGAGACCCTTGCGAATCCAGCCCTGGCGGCTGCGGGGGTGACCGATGAGCAGAAAGTAGAGCAGACCCCAGATGCCCCCCCAGACCAGGCGCGGGTAGAGCCAGGCGGGGGTGAGTTCGGGGGCGAATTGGACCTGCAGCAGGGCGGTTATCCCCCATTGGCCGAACAGCCAGGCCAACAGGCTATTACCCAGACCGCCGAGCAGACCGGCGCAGAAGCAGACGGCGAGTAGGGCTTTTTGGCGGGTCATGCAGCCTCCAGAGGGGTGTCTGGGGAGGTCAGGGGGTGGCTTCGTTCATGCTGCCGGTGCGGTAGCCCTGCAGGTCGAGGGCGACATAGGTAAAGCCGGAGGCCTTGAATTCGGCCACCAGTTCCAGGCGCAGGGAATCGTCCAGCAGCCGGGGGATCTCCTCGGGGGCGACCTCGATGCGGGCGGTCTCGCCGTGGTAGCGCACCCGGTAGTTTTGGAAGCCCCGCAGGCGCAGGAAGGTTTCGCAGCGGTCGACCTGCGTCAGGCGTTCGGCTGTGATGGCGGTGCCGTAGGGAAACCGCGAGGAGAGGCAGGCAAACGGCTGCTTCGACCAGGTAGGCAGGCGCAGGTCGCGGCTGATGTAGCGGATTTCGTCCTTGGTCAGGCCCGCCTCCAGCAACGGCGAGCGCACCTCCAGTTCCCGGGCGGCGTCCCGTCCTGGGCGGAAATCCTTCAGGTCGTCGGCGTTGGAGCCGTCGAGAATGCAGGCGAATCCCAGTTCCCGGGCCTTGTCCCGGCAGATGCTGAAAAGCTCCTTCTTGCAGTGGTAGCAGCGGGTCCGGTCGTTGCTGGAAAAGCCGGGGATCTCCAGTTCGTTGCTCTCCACCACCACTTGCCGAATGTGCAACTCTGCGGCAAGACGTCGGCTTTCCTCGAATTCGTACTGGGGGTAGGTCGGGGAGGTGGCGGTCAGGGCGACGACATTGTCTGCACCGAGCACGTCCCGGGCCACCCGCAGCAGCAAGGTCGAGTCGACGCCGCCGGAAAAGGCAACCACCACCGAACCGAGCTCCCGCAGAATTTCCTGCAACCGTTGATATTTGGCAGCCAGTTCCATGGAGGCCTCAGTCATAGATACCGGTGGACAGGTAGCGTTCACCGGTGTCGCACAGCACGGTGACGACGTTTTTGCCGGGGCCGAGACGTTTGGCCACCTGCAGGGCGGCGAAGACGTTGGCGCCGGCGGAGATGCCGACGAACAAGCCTTCTTCCCGGGCCAGGCGGCGGGTCGTGGCGATGGCGTCCTCGTTGCTCACGGCCAGAACGTCATCGTAGATGGCGGTATCGAGAACCTCCGGGACGAAGCCGGCCCCGATCCCCTGGATCTTGTGAGGGCCTGGCTGGCCGCCGGTGAGCACCGGTGAGTCGGTCGGCTCCACCGCAACGATCTGCACCTGGGGCAGTCGCTTCCGCAGCATCCGGCCGACACCGGTAATGGTGCCGCCGGTGCCGACGCCGGCGACGAAGGCGTCGATGCGTCCGTCCAGGGCGGCGAAGATTTCCGGGCCGGTGGTGCGCTCATGGACCCGGGGGTTGGCGGGGTTTTTGAACTGCTGGGGCATGAAACATTTCTTGCTGCGGGCGATCTCTTCGGCCTTCTCGATGGCGCCCCGCATCCCCTGGGCCCCCGGGGTGAGCACGAGTTCGGCACCGTAGGCGCCAAGCAGGCGGCGGCGCTCCAGGCTCATGGTGTCGGGCATGGTCAGCACCAGGCGATAGCCCTTGACGGCGCAGACCAGGGAGAGGCCGATGCCGGTGTTGCCGCTGGTCGGTTCCACGATCCAGTCGCCGGGCTTGATGCAGCCGTCCTCTTCGGCCTGTTCGATCATCGCCAGGGCAATGCGGTCCTTGACGGAGCCGCCGGGGTTCGCCCCTTCGAGTTTCCCCCAAACGCTGGCACATTGTTTGTCGAGCAGGCGGTTGAGCCGGACCAGCGGGGTGCCGCCGATCTGGCCCAGAGTCGAATCGCTGCGTTGCGTGGGCATGGTCGGCTCCGGTTCAGATGAAGTACATGAAGCGGTGATCCTGTTCCTTCTCCAGCCCCAACTTCTTGCCTTCTTCGCACAAATCCTGCAGGGTCACCGATTCGAAATATTCGTGCAGCCTGCGGGTCGCCTCCGCCCAGACCTTCTGGGTGACGCACTGATTATCCATTTCGCACTTTTGTTTCCTGCCCTTGCTCTCCTTGATGCAGTCGACCAGGCTGATCTCCCCTTCGGCCGCCAGCACAATGGCCTTCACGGTGATCTCCTCCGGCTTCCTGGCCAGGGAATAGCCCCCCTGCGGTCCGCGCCGGCTTTTCAGGAGTCCGGCCCGCTTGAGGTCCTGGAAAATCTGCTCAAGATAGCGGGGGGAAATGTTCTGTCGGCGGGAAATATCCTTGATCTGGGTCGGCAGGGTGCCGGAGTGGTAAGCCATGTCGAAAAGGGCGCGCAGGCCGTAGCGGCTTTTGGTCGAGAGTTTCATGGGTGATTGTCCTCCGATTGTTAGTCAATACAATAATTAGTAAAGACGATCAATCGTGTCAAGAATATTCGCCCGCAACTCTTGAGAATTTGTTGATTTCTGCTTAACTATCAGGTATCCGGTTTTGCGTGGAGCCGTTATGAATTATCCCCTCTCCCCCCTATCCGCAGGCTGGCCGCCGGCCCTGGTAAGCTTCCGGGACGCCGAGGGGGACGTGCGGCTGCTGGTCGCCTCATGGGTGGGGGTAGCCTGTTCCCTGCCGGCGGTGGCCACCATCGCCTTTCCCTGCGGGCTGGGGCCCGAAGCGGTGCCGTTGGCGGGGTTGCCCTTTGTTATCCACCTGGTGGAGGGAGATTGGCCCGGGGCGCGGCAACTGCCGGTTCTGCTGGACGGCGGGGCGGGCACTTTCCGTCCGCCCGTCGCATGGTCCTTGGGGTCCGGAGCAAAGACCGGGGCGCCGCTGCTGGCCGATTGCCCGCTGGTCATTGAATGCGGCCCCGGCCGGCCGAGCAGCCGTTTCGGCCAGTGTCTGCTCGAAGGGGAGGTGGTAACGGCGAGGGTGGAGGGGGTGGTCTATGGCCTCGATGAGCCTCTCGACCTTTGCCGGCTGCAACCGTTACTGCGGCGTCGACCACTGCGGGACGGGTACCTGGCCTCGCCGGACGGGGCCCAGGTTAACCCTGTCGTAACCAGCAACGGCGCCCACTAGAGGCGCCGTTGTCGATTTTGATGGAATCGGTTCAGCGGGGCTGGTCTGCTGCGGAGGGAACGGGGACCGGCTGTTTCTGCAACCGTTTGTAGTAGAAGTTCTGGCCGTAGAGCACTGCCACCGGGTTGTGGCCGGTCACCCGGTCCTTGACCACCAGGGTCGTTACCGGGGCCTCGGAGTGCTTGGCGAAGAGCATGTCGTGGCCCACGCAGAGGCCGACGATGATGTTCATGTCGCAGCCGGCCTGGTTGAGCAGCCGGGCCTGGGCGATGGGATTGCAGGCCGGCTCGAAGGTGCCGGGGCGGACCTTGTAGTTTTCGCCGATGCCGAGTTCGAGCTTGTCGATGCTGCCGGCCTTGCAGCAGACCGACAGGGGCTCGAAACCCTGGGCGCAGAGGATGTCGGAGAGCCGACTGCTCTCCTCGAGCAGGCCGACGCAGGTGCCGATGCCGATTTTTTTATAGCCCATCAGTTTGGCCAGGGCGATGGTGTCCTCCACCCGGGTCCAGCGGGCATGCACCGCGTCGCTGCCCGGCACCGGCTGGTAACACAGGCCTTCGACCTGGGCCGCCACCCGCGCCAGTTTGGCGTCGGCATCGTCGCCGGTATAGCGGCTGAAGGAATCGGCAATGATCTGTGCCTCCCGCTCGGATGGGCAATAGGCCGGGTTGCCCTGGCGGGCCTGGGGGGCGGTCCAGCAACTGGTGGCCCCCTGTTTCTGCATGACGGCGCTGCACTTGGTGCAGGTGAGGGGCTTGGCGTCCTTGGTGGTCATGGGCAACTCCTGGCGGACTGGGGAGAATGTCAGGCGGAAAAGGAAAAATGGGTGATCAGCAGGTCGATTAGGCTGCGGCCGCGGTCACTGACCTCGAGAATGCGGAAACCGGCATCGAAATAATCGGGATTGAGTGCGGAGCGGCACCAGCGGCATTCGGCCAGGCAGCTGATGGCCGTCGCTTCGGCCAGCTCCTGGGGGAGGAGAATATTGAGCCGGTAATGGGTGCCGACGGCCACCGCCACTTCGCAGACCAGCATCATCCCTTCAGGAGTGATGTCGACCAGGCGGCCAAGGAGCTCGTCTTGGCCGACGGGAAAGACCGGAAGGTAATAGAGGGAATGCTCGCGCTTGCGCCGGCGCTGTTCGGTCATCGGTCGGCTCCGGTTAGGTCAGCTCGGTTTCGTGAGGTTCTGCCAAGATAAGGCCCAGCCAGCTTCAGGTCAACAGATTTCCGCGCCCTTTACCGGGTTTGACAGGCATTGCGAGGTGCGTTAAGTTGACCCCGCATGACTCTTTCATCCCCCCCGGAAGACATGATGAAATTTGCCCCTCCCATCCTCGGCTGGTTGTTGCTTCTGTGCCTCCTGTCCTGCGCGACTCCGTCGGCCCGGGCGGCCGGTTGGGACCCTCGCAGCCTGCGGCAGGATTGGGCCCCCTTTCTGGTCGGCCTCGTCGGCGGCATCGCCGTCCATGAATTCGGCCATGCCGTGGTGGCCAAAGCCCGGGGTTATCACCTCGACCACGATGGGCTTTCCATTACCTACCCGGACGCGGATTTCTCCGGGTCCGGTCGCCTGCAGACCGCTTCGGCCGGCATTCAGGCCCAGTGGCTGCTCACCGAGGGGGTCTTCGCCCACCGGCAACTGACGGCGCCCGACCAGCCTCCCGGCCCCATTGCCGCCGGGCTGGTCTGCGCCCATCTGGCCATTTCCGGCGCTTACCTGACGGTGCTCAAGGACCATGAACAGGGGGATATCATCGGCATCAGCGAGGCGACCGGTCTCTCCACCGAGAGCCTGGCGCTGCTGGCGCTCGTCCCGGCCACCCTCGACGCCTGGCGCCTGCTGGGGGACCAGGTGCCCGGCTGGGTCCCGGCGCTCTCCATCGGTTTCAAGGGCGCCGCCCTGACCGCCATCTGGACATACTGAATCCGCGAGGCTCGCCACATGAGTATCGATCCCGTTGCCGCCCACACTCTGCAGGGGGAGGGGCCCCTGGTGGTGCTCCTGCACTGCTCCCTCGGTACCCGCCAGCAATGGCGGATTCTGGCGCGGCTGCTCGAGCCGCAGTTCCGAGTGCTCAGCCTTGATCTCGCCGGCTACGGCCAGACCCCCATGCCGACCGAGACGGCCGGCTTCGGTCTGGATCGGGAAGCGGCAATGGTTCGGGCGCTGCTGGACCAGGTCGACCCCGGAGGAGAGCCGGTGCATCTGGTCGGGCACTCCTACGGCGGCGCCACCGCTCTGCGCCTGGCCTGGGAAACACCGGCGCGGGTCGCCAGCCTGGCCCTGTTCGAGCCGGTCGCCTTCCACCTGCTGGCGCCCCAGGACCCGGACCTGCAGCCGATGCTGGAGGTGCTCCGAGAGATCCGCCATCAGCTCGGCGAAGGTCGCCCCGACCTCGCGGTGGGCTGCTTCATCGATTATTGGAACGGCCCCGGCGCCTTCGCCGCCAGTTCCCCCCGCACCCAGCAGCATTTCGTGGCCGGCCTGGAGAAGCTATTGCTCGATTTCCAGGGGCTGCTCGGCGACCCGCTGCGCCTGGCCGATCTGGCGGACTGCCCCCATCCCGTCTGCCTGCTGGCGGGGCGGGCCAGCCAGCCGCCGGCGCTGCGGGTGGCGACCCAGCTTGCGGCGACCCTGCCCCATTGCGAATTCCATGTGGTGGAGGGCGGGCACATGGCCCCGGTCAGCCACGCCGAGGCGGTCAATGCCCGGCTGGTGGCCTGGTTGCGAAGCCGAGTCCCAGCGTCCTGACAGGTTGTCGGGCTGCTGCCTGGCCAGCAAAACCACGGGGGGCGATCCAAGACGGATCGCCCCCCGTGGTTTTGCCGATACAGGTTGAAAAATCAGGGCACGATGCGGCGGCACTCGAGGTAGAAACGCTTTTCGTCCGCCTCTCCCATGGAGAAGGTTTTGCGGGGGAGGGCGCCGTCGAGGATGATGGTCTTGAACAGGGCGTGCTTGGACAGGGCCGGCAGCAGGAAGCCGAGGTTGCCGGGCCGGGAACCAAGCTGGGTGAGGCTGTCGTCGCCATGAATGTAGTCGATCTTCACCGCCGGGTGCCGGGGGAGGTATTGGTCGAGAAACGCCTGCAGCGAGGCGACAGGGAGTTGCAGGGCGGGTTGCTCGATGATGAAGCGGCCGCGCCGCTCCCCGGCGACGAAGGGGATGATCTGACTGCCTTCCGGGGCCGGAGTGGCCGCATCCAGCTGGAGCTGCAGCCGGGCGCCCTGGGATGAAAAAAAGCCGGCCATGGCCGCGGCGACTTGCTCCAGTTCGGCGCCGAACAGCACCCGGTGGATCGGTTCGAACTCCAGCCCGGCGTCGTGCAGGTTGACCAGTTCCACCAGGGCGAAGCGAGCCGGGTGATCCATGATCGCCTTGGGGTCAGCCGCCTCGGCCTTGAGCTGCTCCCAGATCGCCTTGGCGGTGGCGAAGCTGTGGTTGCCGTCTCCCATGGCGTAGAGTACCGGGGCCATCCCCTCGACCCCGTAGCGGGCGGCGAAGGCCTGCGGCTCGATCAACCGGGCCAGGGCGTCGGCGACCTGCTGCAGGCTGGGAGCGTCGTCCACCAGCCAACCACGGATGTGGCCGCCGTTCTGCATCAGCCCGGTGTCGTAAAGCACTTCCCGCTGCTGGGCGAACAGCGGTTCGATGACGGTCTTGCCGGGGTCGTCGATGAGCACCATGATGTGGGGCAGCTCGATGCTGGCCCCCTGGCGGACCTTGATGCGCGGCGGCAGCCGGTCGAGGATGGTCCCCTCGGTGGCGCGGATCAGGGACGTGGCGCCGGCGCGGTAATCGTAATGCTCGAGGTCGAGGGCGACGATGAGCCCCTTGCGGGAGGGGGTGTGGGCGGTCTGGCGGTCCACCAGCACGAAGCCGGGGGGCTGGGGCTGCAGAATGCCCTCGGCCAGGCATTGCTCCATGGCCCGGTTGATGGCGGCGATGCGTGCCCCGCCGTCGGCCTCTTCCAGGTAGACCTCGGGGAAGGTCAGCGCCAGGGTCGAGGGGTGGCCGGCGGTCCGGCGGGCGACGGCCTCCCAGTAGTCCGGCTCGGAGGTGTACTGGTCGCAGGCGATGACCGCCCAGCGCTGCAGGTCGATATCGGGACGGGGCAGCAGCACGGTGGGAACCTGCAGGGCGATGCGGTCGAAGGTCATGGTCGGCTCCTGGAAGAGGGAAGGCCCCATCCTAATGGAATCCTGCCCCCTTGGCAAGCCATGGCGGCAAAACCCCTTGCCCTGCGCCGGCCCCCTGTGGTAACGGTGCGCTTTCCAATTTCCGACGGAGTTTCCCGATGATCCACCTGAGCAACCTGACCAAGCAGCATGGCTCCCGGGTGCTGTTCCAGAACGCCAGCTTCCAGATCCTGCCTGGCAGCCGCACCGGCCTGGTCGGCCCCAACGGCGCCGGCAAGACCACCATCTTCCGCCTCATCACCGGCGAGGAACAGCCCGACGCCGGCGAGATCGCCTGCGCCAGGAAGACGGTGATCGGTTACTTCTCCCAGGATGTCGGCGACATGGCAGGGCGCTCGGCCCTCGAGGAGGTGATGGCCGCCTCCGCCCGCACTGTGCAGTTGGGGGAGCAGATCCAGCAGATGGAGGCGGCCATGTGCGAACCGATGGAGGATGAGGCCCTGGCGGCGCTGCTCGAGCGTTACGGCGACGCCCAGGAGGAGTTCGAGCACCGCGGCGGCTACGACCTGGAAGCCCGCGCCCAGGCGGTGCTCACCGGCCTCGGCATCGGCCCGGTTGCCTACGACCGGCCGGTGGAGAGCTTCAGCGGCGGCTGGAAGATGCGCATCGCCCTGGCCCGCATTCTCACCATCAACCCGGACGTGCTGCTGCTCGACGAGCCGACCAACCACCTCGACGTGGAGTCCATCGTCTGGCTGGAGAACTGGCTGGCCGAGGAGTTCAAGGGGGCGGTGCTGATGACCAGCCACGACCGCGACTTCATGAACCGCCTGGTCGACCGCATCGTCGAGGTGGCCAACAAGGCGGTCACCAGCTACGGCGGCAACTACGATTTCTATCTGCGGGAGCGGGAGATCCGCCGCGAGCAGCTGCTGGCCAGCCACCGCCGCCAGCAGGAGATGCTGGCCAAGGAGGAGGAGTTCATCGCCCGCTTCGCCGCCCGCGCTTCCCACGCCGCCCAGGTGCAGTCGCGGGTCAAGAAGCTGGAGAAGATCGAGCGCATCGAAATCCCCGTCGAGCAGCGCACCATCAAGTTCGAATTCGCCGAGCCCCCCCGTTCCGGCGACGACGTGGTGAAGATCGAGGGGCTGGCCAAGCGCTGGCCGCTCCCCGAAGGGGGGGAGCTGTCGGTCTTCGGCGGGGTGTCGGGGTTGATCCGCCGCCAGGAGAAGATCGCCGTGGTCGGCGTCAACGGCGCCGGCAAGTCGACCTTCCTCAAGAGCCTGGCCGGGGAGACGGAGCCGAGCGCCGGCAGCGTCACCCTCGGGGCCAACGTCCACCTCGGCTATTTCAGCCAGCATGCCATGGATATCCTCGACCCGAAGAAGACCGTTTTCGAAACGGTGCAGGAGGCGCTGCCGCTGGCGGGCATCGGGGTGCTGCGCAATCTCTGCGCCGCCTTCCTGTTCCAGGGGGACGACGTCGACAAACGGGTGGACAAGCTCTCCGGTGGAGAAAAGAGCCGCCTGGTGCTGGCCACCCTGCTCGGCCGGCCGATCAACTTCCTGATCCTCGACGAGCCGACCAACCACCTCGACATCCAGTCCCGGGAGATTCTGCTCGAGGCGCTGCAGAATTTCGCCGGCACCGTGGTGCTGGTCAGCCATGACCGCCATTTTCTGCGTTCGCTGGTGAACCGGGTGTTCGAGATCGACCACGGGGAGATGCGGGCCTACGAAGGGGACTACGAATACTACCTGCACAAGACCGGCCGCGATCACCGCGCCGCCTGAGGTTGCCAAGCGCACCGATTCCCTGTATCCTGCCGTTTCATCCCACCGGCCGGGCCGCCAGGCCCGGCCGGTCGCCTTTCCCGGAGCCCCATTCATGCTGGACATCGGCCGCCTGCAGACTCTCACCATCGACCGCATCGACGAGCACGGCGCCTGGCTGCGCGCCGGTCGCGACGAGGTGCTGCTGC
>CAZYXS010000005.1:0-45383 GCA_964650955.1 uncultured Desulfuromonadales bacterium
ACGATCGATATCTACCTACGCAACCCCGCGATTTAGACACGCTGCCAGCACTCAGTGGTTTCGCGCGGGGCGGAGTTCTTGATCAAAGAGCAAAAAACCCTGCTGGATCTCGCAGAGCGGGAATGGCAAGCCGAGGCCATGCTTGAACAGGAACTAGAGAATTTGACCACACGCCAGGGGTCGGTGGCCCAGGAGGAACCGGTGACTTATTGAAGAGGTTGTGCCAAGGACCCTGCTCCTGACCGTTGGAAGATTTCCTCTTTCCGGTCGCCAACCTCCCCAATGGAACCCCGTTTGGCGTATTCTTGACTTGAGGCGTCACTACTGCGCCGCTGAATTCTGTCCAAATGGAGGTCTGTCCATGCCCGCCGGAAAAATTCGCCTTCATCGCGTGCTCCGGGCCAGCCCGGAGAAAACCTATCGCGCTTTTTTGGATGCCGACGCCTTGGTCAAGTGGTTGCCGCCCTATGGCTTTACCTGCAGGGTGTCTCACCTGGATGCCAGGGTCGGCGGCGGCTACCGGATGTCCTTTACCAATTTCACCACCGGGCAGACCCACTCCTTCGGCGGCAGCTACCACGAACTGGTGCCGTATGAGAAGATTCGCTACTCGGACCGGTTCGACGATCCCGGCCTGCCCGGCGAGATGCAGGCGACCATCACCCTGCGAGCCGTTTCCTGCGGGACGGAGCTGACGATCTTCCAGGACGGACTGCCGGAGGTCATTCCCGCCGAGATGTGCTACCTCGGTTGGCAGGAGTCTCTGGTTCAGTTGGCCAGCCTCGTGGAGCCTGATATCCGGGAGTAATCGGCCCAAAGCGAGAGGGAAAAGAGGTGTGTATGGAAACTCTGGCGGCAAAGCACTGCGAAGTCTGCCGAAGTGGCGCACCCAGGGCGACGGCGGCGGAGGTGGAAACCTACCGGGCGCAGATTCCCCATTGGCAGATCGAAACCGTCGAGGGGATAGAGCGTCTGAGCCGGATCTTCGTCTTCCGCGATTTTAGGGAGGCCCTGGTTTTCACCAACCGGGTTGGCGAACTGGCCGAAGCCGAAGGCCACCACCCGGCCCTGCTCACCGAATGGGGGAGGGTCAGGGTGCAGTGGTGGACCCACAAGATCAAAGGGCTGCATCGCAACGATTTCATCATGGCGGCCCGGACCGATGCCCTGACCGTGAAGTAACCAGAAGAAGAGCGGGTGTCCCGAGGCTGTACCCCGAGGCTTGACTTTTGGCTTCCGGAATGCTAGATAGCTCGCTTCATGTCTGCATTCCAACCCACTGGAGGATACTCACCATGGAAAGAACTTTCGCCATCATCAAGCCCGATGCCTTCAAAGCCGGTTATGCCGGCCGCATCCTGGCCCGCATCTACGCCGAAGGCTTCAAAGTCGTCGGTCTGAAGAAGCTCTACATGAGCAAAGTGGAGGCCGAGGGCTTTTACTATGTCCACAAGGAGCGCCCCTTCTTTGGCGAACTGACCGATTTCATGAGCAGCGGTCCCTGCATCGTGCTGGTGCTCGAAGCCGAAGGCGCCATCAAGAAATGGCGTGACCTGATGGGCGCCACCGACCCGGCCAAGGCCGAGGCGGGCACCCTGCGCAAGGAGTTCGGTGCCTCTATCGGCGAGAACGCCACCCACGGCTCCGATGCCCCCGAAACCGCCGCGTTCGAGATCCCCTACTTCTTCTCCGGCCTGGAACTGCTCTAAGCCGGCGGAACTTTTGCCTTGTGCGACCCCAGCCCTTCGGGTACAATCCGAAGGGCTTTTTTTCTTGTAAAATCAGCCAGAAAGATAATTTTGGAGAGGTTTGACCCGCGTTGTCCGAAGTATTGACCGACCTGAAAAACCTGACCCTCGACGGCCTGACCGAATTCTTCTCCGGGATGGGCAAGGAGCGCTTCCGCGCCGGCCAGCTGATGCGCTGGATCTATCGGCGGGGCGTCGTCGATTTCGAGCAAATGACCGATCTGTCAAAGGATTTGCGCCAGGAGCTGACCCGCCGGGCGCGCATTTCCGACTGGTTTCCGGAGGTGGTTGAGGTGAGCAGCGACGGTACCCGCAAGTACCTCTACCGCCTGGAGGATGGCCATACCGTGGAAACGGTGCGCATCCCCATGGAGGGGGAGCGGGCGACCCTGTGCATCTCCACCCAGGTCGGCTGCGCCATGCAGTGTTCCTTCTGCCTGACCGGCACCTTCGGCTTGCTGCGCAACCTGACCCCGGCGGAAATCGTCAACCAGGTCTGTGCGGCCATGAAGGACGGGCCGATCAACAACATCGTGCTGATGGGGATGGGGGAGCCGCTCCACAACCTGGAGAACGTGATCCAGGCGCTGCAGATTCTCTACGCCACGGAAGGGTTCGATTTCAGCCCCCGCAAGGTGACCCTTTCCACCTCCGGCCTGGTGCCGGAAATGGGCGCTTTGGGCCGGCGAATCCGCGTCAACCTGGCGGTTTCCCTCAACGCCACCACCGATGCGGTACGCAACGAGTTGATGCCCGTCAACCGTCGTTACCCCTTGAAGGAGCTGATGGCGGCCTGCCGAGCCTATCCCCTGGCGCCGCGGCAGCGCATCACTTTCGAGTACATTCTGATCCGCGACGTCAACGACAGTCTGGCCGACGCCAAGCGGCTGGTCGGGCTGCTGCACGGCATCGCCGCCAAGGTCAATCTGATCGCCTATAATGAGCACGAGGGGTCGGCCCTGCGCTCGCCGCTGCCCGAGCAGGTCCAGGCGTTCCAGGGCTATCTGCTGGAGCGCAACCTGGTGGCGGTGCTGCGGGCGAGCAAAGGGCGGGACATTTCCGCCGCCTGCGGTCAGCTCAAAGGGAAGCTCGAGCGGGCTCAGAGCAGGCTGCCCGCGCCGGAGGCCAAACCAAACCACTGATTCCGGGCGGGGGCTGCCTCCGCCGCAACCTGTTTCTCACCCCTATTTTTGTGCTGGAGGTTGTTTTCATGTCCCAACCGGTTCTTGGCGTGATCGGCGGCAGCGGCTTGTATGAAATCGAAGGTCTGACCGATGTGCAGGAGGTCAGGCTTGATACCCCCTTTGGCGATCCCTCCGATCTGTTCATTACCGGGCAGTTGGGTGAGGTGAAGATGGTGTTTCTCCCCCGCCACGGCCGGGGGCACCGCTTTCTCCCCTCCGAGGTTCCCTACCGGGCCAACATCCACGGCATGAAGCAGCTGGGGGTGGAGCGCATCATCTCCGTCTCCGCCGTCGGCAGCATGAAAGAGGAGATCGTCCCGGGGCACATCGTCATCCCCGACCAGTTCTTCGACCGCACCCAGGGCAAGCGGGCCTCGACCTTTTTCGGCGAGGGGATCGTCGGGCATGTCCAGTTTGCCGATCCGGTCTGCTCAGACCTCTCCTCGGTGTTGTTCGAGTCGGCTCAAGAGGTGGGGGCGACGGTTCATCGGGGGGGGACCTACATCTGCATCGAGGGGCCCAATTTCTCCACCCGGGCCGAATCCAACATCTACCGCAGCTGGGGAGTGGACGTGATCGGCATGACCAATATCCCCGAAGCCCGGCTGGCCCGGGAGGCGGAGATCTGCTACGGCACCGTGGCCCTGGCCACCGATTACGACTGCTGGCACGCCGAGCATGAAGATGTCTCGGTGGAGGCCGTGATCGCCATCATCAAGCAGAACGTGGCCACCGCCCGCAACATCATCAAGGCGGCCGCCGCCCGACTGGCTGTGCAGCGGGGCTGCGGTTGCGGCGAAGCGTTGAAGTTTGCCGTGATGACCCATAAGGAGTCGATCCCGGCGACCACCCGGCAGAAAATGGAGTTGCTGGTGGGCAAATACCTCTAACCTCGCCGCACGCCAGGTTGCGCCCCGGGCAGGGGACGGTTAAACTTTTAGAAATATAATGGAAAAATTGGAAAGGTTTGTGCAATGAGTTTGCTGGTTGTCGGTTCGGTGGCATTCGATTCGGTGGCGACCCCCTTTGGAGTCGTCGACCAGGTTCTGGGTGGTTCGGGGACCTATTTCTCCACCTCGGCCAGTTTCTTCACCGATGTGCAGTTGGTGGCGGTGGTCGGCGAGGACTTCCCGGCCGAGCATCGAACCTTCCTGCAGTCGCGTAACATCGACCTGGCCGGGTTGCAGACCGCTCCCGGTGCCACGTTCCGCTGGAAGGGGCGGTACGGCTTCGACCTCAACGAGGCTCAGACCCTGGAAACCCACTTGAACGTCTTCCAGGATTTCCGCCCCGAGCTGCCAGAGGCCTATCGGGAAAGCGAATACGTATTCCTGGCCAACATCGACCCGGAGCTGCAACTGGAAGTGCTCAAACAGGTTCGCCGGCCGCAGCTGGTGGCCTGCGACACCATGAATTTCTGGATCGAAGGCAAACGCGAGGCCCTGCTGAGAACTCTGGGCCATGTGGACATCCTGATCATCAACGAGGCGGAAACCCGGCAACTGGCCGGCGAGCCGAACATCCTCAAGGCCGCCCGGGCGGTGCTGGCCATGGGGCCGAAGACCATCGTCATCAAGCGAGGCGAGTACGGGGTACTGCTGGTGAGCGAGCACACCATTTTCAGTGCCCCGGCCTATCCGCTGGAATCGGTGTTCGACCCCACCGGGGCGGGGGATACCTTTGCCGGGGGCTTCATGGGCTATCTGGCCGCCACGCGCAACCTGTCGGAGTCTTCCATTCGCAAGGCTACGGTCTTCGGCAGTGTCATGGCGTCCTTCGTGGTGGAGAATTTCAGCCTCGAACGGATGAGAAACCTGATCAACGAAGATATTTCCGAACGCTATCGCAAGGTCAAGCTGTTGACGGAGTTCTCCGGACTGGACTGAGCGGGGGCCAAGGTCGGCAAGGGGAGGCAGCATGTTCTTCCTGGAAAAAGGGCTCGAGCGGCTGGACATCGCCGTGGAACAGGTGGTCGGATTGCAACGGTCCCTGGGGGACGCGACGGTCGCACTCCCGGGATTCCCGACTCAGCGTACCACCGCCTACCTCTGCGCCTACCGCAGTGGCAAGGGGGTGCGCATTGCCGTGGGGCTGCACTTGAAAAGCAGTGGACGGCTGGCCTTCTACCTCAACGAAGAAGGGGAGGTCGGCAAACGCCAGGCCCAGCGGATCCTCGATTCCGCCATCTATTTCGCAGAATCCATGGGGTTCATGCTCAACGACATGGAAATCGAGCGGCTGCCCGCCGAGGAGCGTGCTTCCCTCTGGCTGGCCCTGCCCTTGGCCAAGGGGGCACCCCCGCCGCTGCCGGAAACCTCTCCGACCCCCATGGGAACAGCCCCGGTGGGGGATAGCTGGGCAGCTCCCGCGGAGCGCAGGACGGCCCCGGGGAGCCGCCTGATCCCGCCGACATCGGGAGACCTTGAGGCAGGCCGGCAGAAGGTATTGGAATCTCTTGGCCGTTTTCTGGCCTCACTGTAAGGAGCGTGTGACGTGAAAAGCCTGGTCTGGAGTCTAGCGGTGCTGCTCTGCCTGTCCATGCTGGGCTGCGGCGGGGCACGAAAAAGCAGCAATGTCGGGCAGGTTCACTATATTCTCGGGCTATCCTACCTGAAGGAGCAGAACGTCACCCTGGCCCTCAAGGAGTTCATGCTGGCCGAGGAAGTGGACCCCCAAAATGCCGATATCCAAGCCAGCCTGGGGCAGGCCTATCAGCTGAAAAAGGCTTACGAACTGGCGGAGAAACACTATCAGCGGGCCCTGCGGCTGCGGCCCAATGACCCGCGGTTGCAGAACAACCTGGCATCCCTTTACCTCGATATGCGGCGTTGGGATGAGGCCGGGCGGCTTTTTCAGTCGGCGGCTTCGAACCTGCTGTTTACCAACCCGGAGGTCGCCCTGACGGGTCTGGGGGTGACCCACTACCACCAGGGGCGCTTTCATGAGGCCATCGCCGCCTACAAGCAGGCCCTGACCCAGGAGCCCCGCTATGTTCAAGCCCATTACCGTCTCGGTGAAGCCTACTATGCTCTCGACAAAATCGACCTGGCCCTTTCCGCTTTCCAGCAGGCCCTGGGGCTGGCTCCGACGGAGGCGCAGATCCACTATCAACTCGGGCTCTGCCATATGAAAAGGAACGACAAGGCCAGGGCGGTGGAGGCCTTTGCTGAAACGATCCGCCTGGCGCCCGGTGCGGAAACTGCCCGGCTGGCTGCCGACTATCTCAAACTGCTGCAATGACCGTCCCTATGACCGATACCAACGAGACATCCATTGGCGCCCGCTTACGGGCCCGTCGCGAGGAACTGGATATCAGCCTGGACCAGGTCGTGGCCCGGACCCGTATTCGCCGGGTGTACCTCGAAGCCCTGGAGGGAGAGCGCTTCGACGAATTCCCCGGGGAGGCCTACCTTAAGGGGTACCTCAAGGGGTACGCCGAAAGCCTCGGCCTCGACCCGCAACCGCTGCTGGCGGAGTTGGCCAGGCAGAAACCTTCCTTGGCACCTCCGCTGGCTGTGGAATCCTTGCCGGATACCTCGGCGGGGGACTCGGGGACTGTTCCCCGGGCCCGCCGTTCTGGGGGTGGCATGATGCTGTTGGCCGCAGTGGTGGTGCTGGCCCTGGCGGGGGCCGCCTGGTGGCTCAACAAGGGCGGCACCGCAACGCCCGAGGGGGAACGGGCGGCACCCGTGGCCCCGACCCCTTCGCCCCAGACAACCGGACCCGACAACCCGACAGTCCCCCCGGTTCCAGCCGATGCGGCCAAGGTCGAACCTGGCCCGGTTGAGGGGAACCCGGGGCCGGCTCAGCCCGGCCAGTCGACGGAGGCTTCCCCTCCACCTGCCACTGCTTTGGCGGATCCTCCCCCTTTGCAAGATGTGGCGGCGGCCGACGCGGGTCTGCCCGGAGCCAGTGCGGCCGGGGTGCTGAGGCTGCAGGCCAATGGTCCCGGGCAATTGGAATTGACCATCGACGGTCGGCCCGCGCAACGCTACAGTTTGCAGGCCAATACCATCCTCAGTTGGAAAATTGGCCGCTCGGCCCGGATTTACGTGGATAATCCGGGAAATGTAAGGCTTTGGCTGGGGGGGAATCCGGTCGATATGGCCGGCCTCAACCAGATTGTTCTCGAACCGGGGGAGGAGTCCGCACGATGAGAATACAATGCCCCGAATGCGAATCGGCTTATCGTATCGACCCTGGCCGCCTCAAACCGGGAACTGGCCGGTTCAAGGCCCGCTGCCCCCGCTGCAACGCCGTGTTCAGCGTCGCCCTGCCCGCGGATAATTCGACACCTGAACAGCGCCCGGTCGCTCCTCCACCCCCCGTTGCGCCCCAGGTGCCGTTCCCAGGGACAGGGGTGCCGGTTTCTGCAACGGCCAAGGGAGCCGATTCCAAAATCGGCACCAAGCGGGTTCTGGTCGTGGACGATTCCAAATTTTTCCGGGAACTGATCGTCGACGTCTTGCAGCCCCTGGCCCTGGAATTCTGCCTTGCCGGAGACGGCGTGGAGGCGCTGGAGGAACTGCGCAAGGGCCCCTTTGACCTGGTCATGCTCGACCTCAACCTGCCCCGCCTCAATGGCTATGAGCTGATCAGCGCCATTCGCAACGATGCCGCTCTGAAAACCACGACCCTGCTGGCCATGAGCGGCGTGTTCCGCAAGGAAACCGATGTCGCCCGAGTGGTGCAGGCCGGTGCCGATGATTTCATCAACAAATCCTTCAAGCCGGAGCAGCTTCAGGAGCGGGTACGCAACCTGCTCAGGGGTCGCTGAGTGCCGGATGATCTCACCGCCCTGCAAGACGCCGTACGGGAACGGACTGGCGTCGAACCTCCGGCCCTGGCCATCGTACTCGGCTCCGGGCTGGGTCCCTTGGTCGATCATCTGGAGGACCCGGCCAGCTTCGATTATGGGGATTTCCCCTGTTTTCCCCCCTTGCAGATCGCTGGCCATCGAGGCAGGCTGGTATGGGGCCGACTCGACGGAGTGCGGGTGCTGGTCTTCCAGGGGCGGTTTCATTGCTACCAGGGGCTCAGCGCCCGCCAGGCGGCCCTGCCGGCGCGGGTCGCCCAGGCCCTTGGGGCGCCTCGCCTGCTGCTGACCAATGCCGTCGGCGGCATCAACCCAGCCTATCGCACCGGCGATTTCGTGTATGTGGCGGACCACCTCAATTTCCTGGGTGATAATCCCCTGAAGGGGGAAACCGCCAACCCTTTTGTCGACCTCGGCACCCTGTATCGCCAGCAGTATCACGCGCCCCTGGCCGAATGGGCCGCGACCGAGGGGCTACGGCTGCACCGGGGGGTGCTGGCCGTCATGCCCGGGCCCTCCTATGAGACTCCGGCGGAAATCCGGGCCCTCGGACGGGTGGGGGCCGACGTCGTCGGCATGTCCACGGTTCCCGAAGCTATTCTTGGCCATTTCCTTGGTCTGGAGGTGGTGGCCCTCTCCTTTGTTGCCAATGCCGCCGCCGGGCTCTCTCCCGCGGAACTTTCCCACAGCGAAGTGCTGGCCGCGGCCGCAGCCCAGTCGGACGCCTTCTGCCGCTTGGTGCGGCAGCTCTGTTCCCTCTGGGTTTCCTCCCCCCGGCCCTGACTGGCACCAGGGTTTCCGGTCAACTCACTCGTTCGAAAATCAGTAATGAAATCTTGCCGTTCCGGACTCTGGCCGGGCTTGACAGGGCAGGGGTCGGTGCTAGACTTTGAAAAAACTAGAGCGAGGTGTGCTTGGGCCAGGTGATAGAGAGTATCTTGATCGTCGACGATGAGGAAAACGCCCGTCTTGGTCTGAGCAAATTGCTCGCCCATGAGGGGTACCAAGTCTCCAGCGCTGCCAATGGCCAGGAGGCGCTGGAGTTCCTGAGGCGAGCCAAGGTGCACCTCGTGATCAGCGACATCAATATGCCCGGAATGAACGGCCTGTTGTTTCTGCGGGAATTGAGCCGAAATTTCCCCTCCCTGCACGTCATCATGATGACGGCCTACGGGGGGGTGGAATCCTACCTCGAGGCGATGAACTACGGTGCCTTTGAATATCTGCACAAGCCGGTGAAACTGGAAGAACTCAAGTCGGTGTTGCGCAAACTGGCAAGCGGAGGGGGCAGCGAGGTTTTGCCCGTATCCAAAAACCTTCAATGATCGGGGGAGCCTATGAAAGACTTCAAGACCATCCTCTTCGCCACGGATTTTTCCGCCAGTTCCGATTATGCCTTCGAGTACGCCCATTCCCTGGCCAAGCGCATGAATTCCAGGCTATTGATATTGCATGTCATCAATGAGCCGGTCGATCTGCGGGGGTTCTACGTGCCGCACATCTCCTTCGACAAACTCGAGGAGGAGATCGAGGAAGGGGCACAGAAGATGATGGAAACCTTCTGCCGCACCCATATCCGGGATTACGACAACTACGAAACCTTTATCGTTCCCGGTATCCCCTGCGACGAAGTGATCCGCAAGGCGGTGGAGGAATCGGCCAACCTGATCGTGCTCGGTACCCACGGCCGCACCGGTCTGGACCATGTGCTGTTCGGCAGCACCGCGGAAAAGATCGTGCGTAAATCCCCCATCCCGGTCATGACCATCCGCACCAAGGAATAATTCCCCCTCCGACTATCGGCCACAGACCCGCAAAGGCAGCGTTTTCGCTGCCTTTACCGTTTTTCACCGGATCGTGCGGGGCGCTTTCCCCTTGTCAAGCGTCGTTGGCGAGGGTATGCTACCGCCACTTTCCTTTGTTTAATCAACCCCCTGGGACAGCTGATGGCCGACCGCGTTCTTGTCATCGATGATGAAAAAATCATCCTGGAGTTGACGTCCATGATCCTGCGGGCTCGTGGTTTCGAGGTTCTGACCGCGCGCAACGCCGTGGACGGCCTGGACCTGATCGCCAGGGAGCAACCGGAGGTGGTGCTGCTCGATTACATGATGCCGGTGATGGATGGGTTGACTGCGCTCAAGCAGGTCCGCGAGCGCTTTCCCGCAACTTACGTCATCATGTTTACCGGCAAGGGGAGCGAGGAAATTGCCGTCGAACTGATGAAGGCGGGGGCCTCGGATTACATCCTCAAGCCTTTCAACAATCAGGACCTGGTGGACCGCATCGGCAAGGTTCTGAAAATCCGTCGGATCGAACTGGCCAACCAGGAACTGCGCGACGAGAAGGAACGGCTGCTGCGGGAGATCGAAGGCTGGAACCAGGAATTGGAACGGCGGGTGGCGGAAAAGACCCGGAAGCTCGAGCGGGCCCAGTCGGAGCTGCTGCTGAGCGAAAAACTCTCCACCCTCGGCCATCTCTCCGCAGGTCTTGCCCACGAGGTGCGCAATCCCCTCAATTCCATCAGCCTGTTCGCCCAGGTCCTCAAGCAATCCTTGCAGTCCGATCCCGAAAATTCGGCTCATGCCGAGAAAATCCTGGCCGAGGTCGATCGCATCGACGAGTTGCTGATCAAGCTCCTCGATGCCAGTAAACGCTCACGTTTCGCTCCGCAGCGCGTCGACCTGAAGGCGCTGCTCGACCTGGTGCTTGGGGAATTCGACCCGCAGATGAAAAACCAGGGGGTTGAACTTGTGCGGGAGTATGTCCCCGAAGCGGCGGCACTGCAGGCGGACCGGGGGGAAATCAAGCAGATCTTTACCAACCTGATTGCCAACGCTCTCTACGAAATGCCCCAGGGAGGGCAACTCGGTGTGCGCCTGCAGGCCGAACCAGGCTGCCTGTTCATCGTCATTTCCGATACCGGCAAGGGGGTTCCCCAGGAAAATCTCGGCAAAATTTTCGACCCTTTCTTTACGACCAAGGCCAAGGGAACCGGTTTCGGTCTTTCCGTGGTGCTGCGTATCGTGCGCAATTACGGGGGGAAGATCTTCGTGGAAAACCAGCCTGAAGGCGGCGCCGCTTTCAAGGTCTGCCTGCCGCTGGAACCCGGGGCCGATGGCTGCTAGGCTGGTGATGACGCAGGCAGGGTACAGGAGCGCCGCGATGGCGCGGCAGGAGCGGGTCTGAGCATGGCACTGCGGCTGCGGGATATCCCTTTGCGGTTGGAAGAGCCTGAGGCGGACCTGCCCCTGAAGGCGGCCCGCGAGCTTGGGCTCCCGGTCGCCGCGCTGACCGGCTTCCGGGTTGTGCGCAAGGCCATTGATGCCAGAAAAAAACCATCCGTTTTAAGGGTTTACACGGTCGAGTTCGATGTAAAAAATGAAACCGATCTGCTCGCCCGCAAACCGGCTCACCCGCGTCTGGAAAAGGTGGTTCCCCTGGTCGCGCCCACCCCCTTCGTGCCCTCGCAACCACGGCGGGTGCTGGTGGTCGGCATGGGGCCGGCGGGACTCTTCTGCGCTTTGCAACTGGCCCGCTGCGGCCACTTGGTGACCCTGGTGGAGCGGGGGCGGCCGGTGGAGGAGCGGGTACGGGATGTGCGCCGCTTCTGGGGGGGCGAGGGTCTGCTGGCAGAAAGCAACGTGCAGTTCGGCGAAGGCGGGGCCGGCACCTTTTCCGACGGCAAACTGACCACTCGCGTCAACCACCCCTGGAGCCGTTCCGTCCTCGAAACCCTTGTGGAGTGCGGCGCTCCGGAGGAAATCCTGCTGCAGGCCAAGCCTCATGTGGGCACCGACCGTCTGCGTCTGGTGTTGCTGCGATTTCGTGCCCGGCTGCAGGAGTTGGGCGTAGACCTGCGTTTCTCAGCCCGCCTCACCGGGCTGACGCTGCGCCTGGGACGGGTCGTCGGCGGGGTGGTCAATGGCGCCGAGGAGTTGGCGGCGGACGCCCTCGTGCTGGCGCCGGGGCACAGCGCTCGGGATACCTATGCCATGCTGGCGACGGCCGGGGTGGCCATGGAGAGCAAGCCCTTTGCCGTGGGGGTGAGGGTGGAACATCCGAGCGCCCTGATCAACCGGATTCAATACGGCCATGCCAACCACCCCAAGCTTCCCACGGCCGAGTATTCCCTGGCCTGGAACGATCCGGAGAGCGGCCGGGGGGTTTATTCCTTCTGCATGTGCCCCGGCGGCGAGGTGGTTATCGCGTCCTCCGAGTTGGACGGGCTGGTAGTCAATGGCATGAGTTCCTTGCGCAGGGCCAGCGGCTTTTCCAACAGTGCCCTGGTGGTAGCGGTGCGGCGGGAGGATTTTCCCGGCGCCGACCCCCTGGCCGGGATGCGTTTTCAGCAGCATTGGGAACGGCTGGCCCTGGCCGCAGGTGGAGGGGAACAGCGTGCACCAGCCCAGAATCTGCTGGCTTTTCTCGGCCGCCCCGGCGGAGCGGTGCGAGCCAGTTGCCGTCCGGGCATTCGGGAGGCGGCGCTTGAAGAGATTTTGCCCCCTTTCGTCAGCCAGGGGTTGCGGCAGGCGCTGCCCATGTTTGACCGTCGGATGCGCGGTTTCGTCACCTCTGAGGCGACCCTGATCGGGGTGGAGACCCGCACTTCGGCACCCCTACGCATCCTACGGAATGAGAATGGACAGTCCCTTTCCCATCCGGGTCTCTACCCGGCCGGAGAGGGGGCCGGCTATGCCGGTGGCATCATGAGTGCAGCCCTCGACGGGCTGCGGATCGCGGAAATGATTTCGGCAACCAGCGACCAACAGACAGGAGTCGGTCTTTGAAAAATGTGTTCGTGGAAACAATCCGGGAACGGGACTGGGTGGACGCGCCTTTTCTGGTGCGGGACAAGATCATGGCCATGGCCAAGAACGGCAAGCCCTACATGACCTTGAAGCTGATCGATCGCACCGGGGAGGTGGAAGCCCGGGTCTGGGACCGGGTCGATGAGTTGGGCGACTTGTTCGGCAAGGACGATTTCGTGCGGGTTCAGGGGAAGGCCAGCGTCTACCTGGGCAAGATGCAACTGGTGGTGCAGGACCTGAGCCGTCTGGCAGACGACCAGGTCGACCTGGCCGACTTCCTCCCCGTGGCTCGCCGCGGCAGCGAAGAAATGGCAGGGGAATTGCGGCAGAAGGTCGCCAGCATGACCGCCGGCAGCCATCTGCGTCAGCTGATGGAGGCGTTTCTGGCCGATCCGGAATTCCTGGAAACCTATTGCCAGGCGCCGGCTGCCAAGTCGATGCACCATGTCTACCTGGGCGGCCTGCTCGAACATTCCCTGGCCGTGGCCGATCTGGCCGAGGATGTCTGCCGCCGCTACCCGGTGCTGGATCGGGACCTGCTGCTGACCGGCGCCCTGCTCCACGATGTCGGCAAGGTGGCTGAACTCTGCTATGCCCGCAGCTTCGATTACACCGATGCCGGCAAGTTGATCGGTCATATCGTCATGGGGGTGGAGATGGTGGACGGCAAGGCCCGGCAGCTCCCCGGCTTTCCCGCCGAATTGCTGGTGCTGGTGAAGCACCTGCTGCTCTCCCACCATGGCCAGTACGAATACGGCTCCCCCAAACGCCCAAAAACGCTGGAAGCCCTGGTGCTCAACTTCATCGATGACCTCGATGCCAAGATCAACGGGGTGCGCACCCATATCGAGCGGGAACCGGACAATCCCTCCCCCTGGACCAGCTATCACCGGCTCTACGACCGGTATTTCTACAAGGGATCTGCTGCAGCGGCCCCTGCCGAAGCGGCCCCCCGTGCTCCGCGGGTGGAACCGGCTGCGGCGCAGCCCCCCGCGGCCCCCCGGCCCGTGGCGGCCAAACCCCAGGCGCCACCCCAGTCCCAGCGGCCGGAACCAAAAAAGGGGTTCGGTTTTACCCTGGCAGACCAGTTGCGGGGCAAGAGCCTGGACCTGTTCCCCACCGAAGAACCCAAGGAGTAGACCCATGCTCATCGAAGCTTTGCCTGTCGGCCCCTTGCAGGTCAACTGTTTCCTGGTCGGTTGCCCGGTTACCCGCAGCGCCGCCGTCATCGACCCGGGGGAGGATGCCGAACAAATTCTGCAGCGGCTGGCTGCCCTCAAGCTGGAGCTCAAGCTGATCGTCAACACCCACGGTCATTTCGATCATATCGGTGCCAATCGGGCGGTGCAGGCGGCCACCGGGGCCAGGCTGGCCATCCACAGTGCCGACGTGCCCCTGCTGGGAGTAGCGGCCAAGCACGCCGCGGCCTACGGCCTGCGCTGCGAAGTCTCGCCCCCGCCGGATCGGGAGCTGGCCGATGGCGACCTGCTCACTGTCGGCGAATTGGAACTGCGGGTCCTGCATACCCCCGGGCATACTCCGGGAGGCATCTGCCTGCTCGGGGGGGGGCATGTCTTCACCGGCGACACCCTGTTCGCCGGTTCCATCGGCCGCACCGACCTGCCCGGCGGGGATCACCAGACCCTGATCCGCTCGGCCCGCAGCCAGTTGATGGGCCTGCCCATGGAAACCGTGGTGCATCCTGGCCATGGGCCCGACACCACCATCGGTCGGGAGCGGCGGGTCAATCCCTTCGTGGGGGATCGCGCCTGAGCCCAGCGGCCCGATCGGGGCCCAGGATTGTAGCAGGCCGTCGGCCTGCCGGGGAGCATGATATGCTTGAGGGAAAATCCATCGTTCTCGGGGTGACCGGGGGCATCGCCGTCTACAAGGCGGTGGAACTGCTGCGGCTTTTCGTCAAAGCGGGGGCCGAGGTGCACGTGGTCATGACCCGCAGCGCGCAGGAGTTCGTCACCCCGCTGACCTTCCAGACCCTGTCCGGGAACCCGGTGCACACCGAACTGTTCAATCTCTACCAGGAACGGGAAATCGGCCATATCTCCCTGGCCGACCGGGCCGATCTGTTCGTGGTGGCGCCGGCCACTGCCAACCTGATCGGCAAGGTTGCCAACGGCCTGGCCGACGATCTGCTCAGCACCACGCTGATGGCGACCAAAGCGCCGGTACTGTTCGTTCCCGCCATGAACGTCAACATGTGGGAAAGCCCCATCTACCAGGCCAACCAGGCCCGCCTGGCGGGCTTTGGCTACCATTTCATGGCACCGGTCAGCGGTTTCCTGGCCTGCGGTTGGGAAGGGCAGGGGAAGTTGCCCGAACCGGCGGCGATTTTCGAGGAGACCCTGGCCCTGCTTGCGCCCAAGGATCTGCAGGGGGAAACCCTCTTGGTGACCGCCGGCCCCACCCGGGAGGACCTCGATCCGGTGCGCTTTTTGAGCAACTATTCCTCGGGGAAGATGGGTTATGCCCTCGCCCGCGCCGCCCGACACCGCGGTGCCCGGGTGCTGCTGGTATCCGGCCCCACGGCCCTGGAACCGCCCGCCGGGGTGGAGTTCCTTCGGGTCAATAGTGCCCGGCAGATGCGGGAGGCGGTCCTGGAACGGGCCGCGGACGCGACCATCCTCATCAAGGCGGCGGCGGTGGCCGACTTCCGGCCGGCCCAGCATTCCAGGGAGAAGATCAAGAAACGGGGGGAGGGGGCGATGACCATTGCCCTGGAGCGTAACCCCGATATCCTTGCCGAACTGGGGCAGCAGAAGGGACCAAAGCAGCTGCTGGTGGGGTTTGCCGCCGAGACCGGCGATCTGCTGGAACAGGCGACCCGCAAGCTGGAGGAGAAAAACCTCGACCTGATCGTCGCCAACGACGTGACCCAGGCCGGGGCCGGCTTCGACGTCGATACCAACATCGTGCGGCTGCTCTACCGGGACGGCAGCGTGGAGGATCTCCCCCAGTTGCCCAAGCTGGAGGTGGCGGGGAAGATTCTCGACCGAATTCGGGGTTTGCGGGCGCGCCAGGGGGAAGGGGACGCTCAGTAGGTGGAAAGCAGTTCCAGGATCCGGTCGGGTTGGCAGATTCCCTCTCGCAGCCTGGGTTTGATCTCCTGCAGGATGCCGGCGGCCTCGGGGGCGGTCAGTTTGCCGTCGAGCCAGAGCAGGTTGAGGTTTTTGCGGATCATTTTTGCGGCATTGATGGCTCGCTCCCCGGTGGGGTCGGCCTTCCAGAAAGGGCTTTGGTCCATTTCCGCGAGAATCCCCTCGCTGATCTGCAGGGCCAGGCCGTAATATTCGTCGAATTCCTCCTGGGGCAGGTCCCATTTGGAGGCGGTGTTGAGGGAACGGAGCATTTTCTGCCAGTGCTGCAGGCGGTTGAGCAGCAACAGCGAGTTGAAGAGCCGCTTGTTGGTGGAAAAGGAAAAAATCGTGTCCGAAAGCACCGACCGCAGCATGGCGTCATGCTCGGGAAACCGCTTGCGCCCCACGCTGCGCGCCAGGGACCAGACCTCAGGCGATACGCCCGCCTCGAAACGCAGTTCCCAGTAGGCATGGTTGAGCATGGTGGTGTTGAAGGTGCGGATCAGTTTGTAGGGAACAAAATAGGAATGCGCCACCGTATCCGCCGCCAGGTGGGAGATGTAGCCGTAGGCGCAGGCCCGCTGGGCGTCGTTGCGCGCCGCCGCCAGCACCCGCTTGCCAACCCCCCAGGAATGACAATGGTTGAGGTAGTGGGTGAACTTTTTGCCCAGGGTGATGTCGGCACTGATGCAGCCGTAGAGAAAATCCTGGGCGTGCGCCGTCAGCAGGGCCTGGAGGGGGCCGGGCAGGGCCTGGGGGTTGGCGAGGATCTGGGACCCGATCTGCAGATGGATGCCGACCCCCCAGGCCAGGGCATTCTCAGGCAGTGCGATCAGGGCCAGGGTCAGGGCGGTTATGAGAAAAGCCATGGGCTTCCTTTGACGTATAGTGAATTCAGCATAATCGACCATCCGGGGGATGTAAAGCGTCCATGCCAGAGCAACTGAGATCCGATCTTCGCGAAGCCCTGGCCCAGGCCCGCAACCTGCTGGAGGACCTGCAACTGCGGGGTCTGGGCGAAGTCACCCTGGAGCCGCTGCCCGCCGCTTTGCCCCCCTGTCCTCCCGATGTGCAGGGGGTGGATGAAGGGGGCACTGCGTTGTGCCGCAGGGAAACCCTTGAGGAAATCCGGACCGCTCTTGGCGAGTGTCGACGCTGTCCCCTGTGCCAGGGGCGCAAGACCATCGTCTTCGGGGTGGGCAACCCCAACGCCGATCTGGTGCTGGTGGGAGAGGCGCCGGGGCGGGAAGAGGACGAGCGGGGCGAGCCCTTCGTGGGCGAGGCGGGTCGACTGCTCGACCGCATCCTGTTCGCCATGGGGCTGGAGCGGCAGCAGGTCTATATCTGCAATGTGGAAAAATGCCGCCCCCCCGGCAACCGGGACCCCAACCCCGAGGAAATCGCCGCCTGCGAACCCTTTCTCAAGCGGCAACTGGCCGCCATCCGCCCCCGGCTGATCGTAACCCTCGGCAAGTTTGCGGCCCAGACCCTCCTGCAGGATCAGACGCCCATCAGTCGCCTGCGCGGGCAGTGGCGGCAATACCAGGGGATTCCCCTGCTGCCGACCTACCATCCCGCTTTTCTGCTGCGCAACCCCGCCGCGAAACGGGACGTCTGGGAGGACATGAAACTGGCGATGCAACGGCTGCGGCAAGGTGACTCGCCGTCATGAGCAGCGTCCCTCTGGGCCCGGCCCTGCAGGTCGATTCCGTTGTCACCTTCCGCCCGGGCGCCGATGGTCAACCCAGGCGCATTCTGGACGGTCTCTCCTTTGCCGTGCCCGCAGGTCGCATCAGCGTGGTCGTCGGCCCCTCGGGGGGCGGCAAGAGCAGCCTGATCCGGCTCCTCAACCGGCTGGATGATCCCGCCGAGGGGCGCATCCTGCTCGCCGGGGTGGATATCGCCGGTCTCGACCCCCTGGCCCTGCGGCGCAGGGTCGGGCTGGTGTTGCAGAAACCGACCATGTTTGCCGGCACTGTTCTGGCCAACCTGCAGCGCTCTTTCCTGCTGCGCCGGGACCCCCTGCCGAGCGCCAATAGCGAACCGGTGCGGCGTATTCTGGAACTGTGCCGCCTCGAGCATGACCTGCTCGCCCGAGAGGCTCGCACCCTCTCCATCGGTCAGCAGCAGCGGGTCAGCCTCGCCCGGACCCTGATCGGCGCTCCGGAGGTGCTGCTCCTCGATGAACCGACCAGCGCACTTGATCGGCCCACCGGTGATCGACTCGCCGCGACCCTGCGGGACATCTGCCGCCGTACCGGGTTGACTCTGCTGATGGTGACCCATGACCTGCGCCTGGCCGAGCGGATTGCCGACCACCTGGGCTATCTCGAAGGGGGACGGATGCTGGAAGAGGGACATCCCGGACAACTGCTGAAGCAGCCTCGCTCGGAGGAGCTGCAACGCTTTCTGGCCGAACCGCCAGCCCACGAGGGGGAGAGGGGCGAGGATGGATAAGGGGATCATCGACCTGAGTTATCTCGACCTGGCGGTGGTCTACGGTCTGGTGCTGCTGGTCATCGGGCTGGCGCGGCTGCGGGGCATCGGCCAGGAAAAAGACATGCTCATCGCCTCCCTGCGCATGGTCGTGCAGTTGCTGGCCCTGGGGTATGTACTGCACCTGGTCTTCGCCCTGGAGAGCGCCGCCCCCGTACTGCTGATTCTGGTGGTCATGGCCGCCTTCTCGGTGCAGGCGGTGGCGGCCCGGGTCAAGGCGCGGATGCCGAATTTCTACCGGGTCGTGGGCATCGCCATTTTCGTCGGTTGCGGCGGAGCGACCTTCTTTTTCTGCTCCCTGGTCATCGGTCTCAACCCCTGGTACGACCCCCGCTACCTCATTCCCCTGGCCGGGATGATCATCGGCAATTCCATGACCGGCGCCAGCCTGGCCGCCGAGCGTCTGGCGGCGGAGATGAAGGAGCGCCGTGACGAGATCGAAACCTTGCTCTGTCTCGGCGCCAGCGCCCGCCAGGCCGCTGCCGAAGCGGTGCGCAACGCCTACCGGGCGGCCCTCATCCCTTCCATCAACGCCATGGCAGCCATGGGTATCGTCTTCATCCCGGGCATGATGACCGGCCAGATTCTTTCCGGCACCGACCCCATCATCGCCGTCAAGTACCAGATTGCCATCATGTGTGTCATCACCGGCAGCGTGGCCGTCACCTCCCTGGTAATCCTGGTATTGGGCTACCGGGGTTATTTCACCCTCGCCCAGCAGTTGCGTCATCCCCAGGGGTGAAAAATTTTCGCGAATATTTGTCCCCGCAGGAATTTTTCGCCTTGTTCAAAAATTCCCCCTCCCAGGCAATCGCCCCCTTCCACTTTTAGAAGTATATTTTCTCCTGCAGGGTAAGCGGCCCCCGGAAACCGCCTTGAAATCCCTGCTAAGGTATGGAAAATATTGCAGAAAATTTTGTGAATTTTAGCTGTTGACAAGCTGTTCCGCCGGGGAGTATAAGACCGCCTGGGCTCGGTCGGTTTTCCATCGCAAATTCCGCCAGTTTGGGGAATTCTAAGGGGACAGGGGGGCGAGTGGACTTTGCTCCTAACCCTGTTGAGAATGAGACGCCGACGGGATCCCTCGCCGTCAGTTTGACATCCGGTCCCAGTTTCAGCCCTTCCCCTGGTGAAGGGCGTTGTCGTTTTGGCCGAAAAAAGTTCGTTCCCCTTCTTCGGACAGGTGATGCAGAGTATGCGCAAGTCGCGGGTCGCCATCGTTTGTTTGGTTGCTGCACTGGTCAACCTGGCCATCTGGGGGGCGCTCAACCGCCCGCAGACGGCCAAACCCTACACCGGTAAAATCCTCGGGGTTTCCTACAGCCCCTTCCAGAAAGATCAAAGCCCTTTCGAGCGAAAATACCCCACCCCGGCGGAAATCGACAGTGACATGCGACTGTTGGCCGGCAAAGTCGGGCAGGTGCGTACCTATGCCTCCACCGAGGGGCAGGAAGTCATCCCCGCCTTGGCCCAGAAGCACAAACTGCGGGTAACCGCCGGCGCCTGGCTCGACAAGGACCTGCAGAAAAACGAGCGGGAAATCGCCGCCCTGGTCGCCAACGCCAGGAATTTCGACAATATCGATCGGGTCCTGGTCGGCAACGAAAGCGTCCTGCGCGCCGATCTGACCATCCCCCAGCTGCGGGAGTATGCCGAGCGGGTCCGTCATCTGACAGGGAAACCGGTCGGCACCGCCGAGCCCTGGCACGTCTGGCTGGAGCATCCGGAACTGGCCGATTCTCTCGACTTCATCGCCGTGCACCTGCTCCCCTACTGGGAAGGGGTAGAGAGCAAGCGGGCCCTGGGTTGGGCCTTGGAGTCCCTGCGGCGGGTGGAAAAAGCCCATCCCGGCAAGCCGATTATCATCGGCGAGATCGGTTGGCCCAGTGGCGGCCAGCGGTGGAAGGAGGCCAAGCCGAGCCTGGTCAGCCAGGCCCAATTCGTGCGCGAATTTCTTAACGTCGCCGAAGCCCGCAAATTCGACTATTTCATTATCGAAGCTTTCGACCAGCCCTGGAAGACCGACCTGGAAGGTCCCGCCGGAGCCCACTGGGGGGTGTTCGACAAGAACCGCGAACCCAAGTACCCCATGACCGGCGAGCTACGCGAGGTCAAAAGCTGGCCGCTGATGTACGGCTTCGCCAGCGTCCTGGCGATGGTGCCGATCCTGCTGTTCCTGCGGCATTGGACCAACCTGCGCCGCGGCGGGCAGATTTTCTTCGCCTGCCTGACCCAGCTCGCCTCTTCCATCCTGACCTGGACCCTGTTCGTCCCCTTCACCCAGGACATTACCACTGCCGGGTTGATCGTCTGGGCGCTCCTGCTTCCGGCCCAGGCCGGGCTGCTGCTGGTGGTGCTGACCAACGGCGTGGAGATGGCGGAAATGCTCTGGATCCGCAAATGGCGGCGCAAGCATCTTCCCCTCGACCCCAAACCGGATGGCTATCTGCCCAAGGTCTCCATCCATCTGGCCATCTACAACGAGCCGCCGGACCTGGTGAAGAAAACCCTCGACGGACTGGCGGCCCTGGACTACCCGGACTACGAAGTCCTGATCATCGACAACAACACCAAGAATGAAGAGGTCTGGCGGCCGGTGCAGGAGTACTGCGAACTGCTCGGCAAAAAGTTCCGCTTCTATCACTTGCCCAAGTGGCCTGGCTTCAAGGCGGGGGCTCTGAACTTCGCCCTGCGGGAGACTGACCCTGCCGCCGAGGTGGTCGGGGTGATCGACAGCGACTACCTCGTCAAGTCCGACTGGCTGCGCAGCCTGGTTCCCTATTTCGAACGTCAGGAAGTCGGCTTCGTGCAGGCTCCCCAGGACAATCGCGAATGGCAGGGGGACCTGTTCAAGACCATGATCAACTGGGAGTATAATGGCTTCTTCAATATCGGCATGGTGCATCGCAACGAGCGCAACGCCATTATCCAGCACGGCACCATGACCCTGGTGCGCCGCTCGGCCTTCGAGAAGGTCGGCCCCTGGAGCGAGTGGTGCATCTGCGAGGACGCCGAACTCGGCTTGCGCCTGTTCCACGCCGGCTACGAGAGCGTCTACGTCAACCACAACTTCGGCGAGGGAGTTACCCCCGACACCTTTGCCGGCTTCAAGACCCAGCGTTTCCGCTGGACCTACGGGGCTGTGCAGATTTTGCGGCACCACTGGCGCAAGCTGGTCCCCTGGAAGGAGACCGGCCTGACCATGGGGCAGAAGTTCCACTTCGTCACCGGTTGGCTCCCCTGGTTTACCGACGCCCTGCATCTGCTGTTCACCTTCGCCGGAATCTTCTGGACCATGGGGATGCTGCTGTTTCCCCGGCAGTTCGAAATCCCCCTGGCGATCTTTCTCTACCCGACTCTGGGGCTGTTCGTGTTCAAGGTCTGCCATTCCATGCTGTTGTACCGGGCCAAGGTCCAGTGCAATTTCTGGCAGCGTATCGGCGCCTCCATCGCCGGCATGGGCCTGACCCACGTCATCGCACGGGCTATCTTCCTCGGCGTGTTCACCAAGAGTCAGCCCTTCCTGCGCACCCCCAAGGGGGAGAACAAACCGGCCCTGTTCCGTGGGGTGCTGATGGCCTGGGAGGAGACCCAGATCTTTCTGCTGCTGTGGCTGACCGTGCTTGCCAACTTCCTGTTCTTCGGGCCCAACCATCCGGAGAGTTTCCTCTGGGGGTTCCTGCTCGCCATCCAGTCCATCCCCTACGGTGCCGCCCTGGCGACTTCGGTGGCCAGCAGCATGCCGACCCTGCATATTCGCTTTCCCCGCAGCCGGCGCTACCTGCTGCGCTGGCGGCTGGCCCAGCGCCGGCGGTCCCTGGGGACGGCCGGCAACCGGGTTTCCTCCTGAACTGGGAGGAAACCCGAGGCATTGGCAGCGGGGTGAAGCCGAGGGGCTTTGCCCCGCTGTTTTTTTCTCGGCAGGGCTGCATTTGCCTGGCCGCAAGGGCCCGGGTTATGATGGCGACAGAGGATTGTGTCCACCGGGGTGCGTTGCCGTGTCCGCGGTGGCAAAGCTCGGAAAGGAGAACTCATGCGCGTGTTGGACCGCATTTCCTTCAACGTCAATGCCGAACTTTACGAGAACTGTTTCGGCGAACTGGCGATCCGTTTCCCCGGGGACTACGTGGTGCGTCTGGGAAGAGAGCCCAACCGCGGTCAATTTCATCTGGATGTGATCAATAAGCTGGAAAAAGGTGAACAGCCCGGCGAATGGAGCGCCATGCCACCCCACGAACTGCTGTTCAGTCGCGATTGGCAATGCATTGCCACTCTCGGCTACCAACATGGCGATCCCGAACGGCCGCGGGTCTGCTTCATCGCCACACCGGATCAACTCGGTGCCCAAGCCTTGGTTTACCTGGACTGGGTGTTGCCTTCCCGACATTAATCTGCGGCGATTTCCCGATTGGCCGCTGGTTCGGAACGAGCTATAATCTCTATGCTTTGGGTGAAATCATACAGGGAGGGTGGCGGTGGAAGCGTTTGCGGGTGAATTGAGTCGGGTGTCGCTGACCAAGGTCATGGAAGAAGTTGAATCCCGAAAGTGGACGGGAGTGCTGAAGGCCGCACGGGAGGGGGTGGAAAAGTGCTTCTTCCTGCAGAACGGGCAGGTGATTTTCGTGACGTCCAATCAGGAGGGGGAGCGCTTCGGCGAATACCTGATCCGCACCGGGTGCATCGACCTGGAACGCATGCAGACCCTGGTCGAGGAAAGCCGGCGCAAAGGGGTGCGTTTCACCTACGACCTGATTGCCGAGAAAGTCTTTGCCCGCGAGGAGTTGGAGCGGGCTCTCGCCAACCTGGTGGTGGCCGCCTTGGCGGATGCCCTCAATTGGACCAGCGGGCAGTTCGATTTCAACCCGGAGCTGCCGCCCGCCATCATGCAGGGACCCGTGTCCATCCGTGTGGAGGGGGCACTCAATCAGGCGGTGTCCCTGATCATGGCCGAGGAATAGCTCCGGCAGGGGGTGGTCCGGCCAGAATGACCTGCAGGTCCATGACGTTGGTGTTCGTCGGCCCCGTCATCAGCAGATCCCCCAGTGCGGCAAACAGCGGGTAGGCGTCGTTGTTGGCCAGATGCTCGCGGACATCAAGTCCGAGCCGGCGGGCCCGCTCCAGGGTGGTGCCGTCGGCCAGCGCCCCGGCGGCGTCGGTAGGGCCGTCGGTACCGTCGGTGCCCCCCGATAGAATCACCAGGTTGTCCACTCCCTCGATCCCCAGGGCAGCCGCCAGGGCAAATTCCTGGTTGCGCCCCCCCCGACCGTTCCCCCGCAGGGTGACGGTTGTCTCCCCGCCACTGAGCACGCAGGCCGGCGGCCTCACCGGCCGTCCCCCCGCGACCAGCTCCCGCCCGATCGCCGCATGCACCGCCGCCACCTCCCGGGTCTCTCCCGTCAGGGAACTGGTCAGCACCAGCGATTGGTAGCCGAGCCGGGCAGCGGCAGAAGCGGCGGCGGCAATGGAGAGGGCGTTGCTCCCCACCAGTTGCACCAGGTTCCCGGCAAAACAGCTCTCCCCCGGCTTAGGTGTCTCCTCCTCCAATCCCTGCGCGCCCCGGCGCAGATATTCCCGCACCGCCGCCGGCAGCTGTTCCTCCAGTCCGTAGCGGGCCACCACCTGCAGGGCGTCGGCGAAACTGGTCGGGTCGGGGACGGTGGGGCCGGAGGCGATGACATCCAGAGGATCGCCGACCACGTCGGAGAGGATCAGGGTCAGCATCCGTCGTGGCGCGGCCATCCGGGCCAAACCTCCTCCCTTGATGGTCGAGAGGTGCTTGCGGACGCAGTTGATCTCCTGGATGGTCGCACCGCAGGCAAGCAGCAGACGCGTGGCGGCCAGTTTCTCTTCCAGGCTGATTCCAGGTGCCGGCGCTGGCAGCAGGGCCGAGGCACCCCCCGATATCAGGCAGAGGATCAGGTCGTCCGGGCCTGCTCCGTTCAACAGGGCCTTGACCTCCTCTGTGGCAGCCAGGCCGTTGGCGTCGGGATAGGGGTGCCCGGCCTCCAGCAACCGCACCCGCTGCAGCGGCCAGTGGTGCCCGTATTTGGTCACCGCCAATCCCGATCCCAGCCTTGCCCCCAACACCCCCTCCGCGGCCGCCGCCATGGGTCCCGCCGCCTTGCCCGCCGCCAACAGATGGATCCGAGCCCCGGCCGTAAGCGCCACGGTCGTAACTCCCACTCGGAGGTGGCCCTTTTCCAGTGTCAAGGCCCCACTGACCGCCTGCTGCGGGTCGGCGGCCGCCACCCCGGCGCAGAAGATCTCTCTGGCGTGTTGTTTCAGCATTTCGAGGGTCGACATGGGGCCTTCCTGCTCCTTGCGAAAACTCCTTGACATTCTATGGCAAAAAATTAACAATCGATAATAAAAAATTTCATAGGAGGCGGTATGGAACGGGTCGTCTGTCGTGCCAAGTGCGTCTACAACAAAGGTGGACGCTGCAGTCGCAAGGTGTTCCCGGGGGAAGCCGCGGTCTGGATCGACGAAACCGGTCGGTGCAGCAACCTGCGTCCGACCTGAAGCACTTGCCCAAGCAGTTTGCCGTCATGGCCACCCTTTAGCGGGTGGCCTTTTTCGTGGTGGATGGGCCAATCAGGAATCTCATCAGGCCGCCTGCTCCCCGGGAAAGCGCTGGTGGAGATGGACATCGCGCTGGGGAAAGGGGATGACGATGCCTGCGCTGTCGAAGGTCAGTTTGATCTTTTCCAGCAGGTCGAAATAGAGGTCCCAGTAATCCTCCTGCCGCGCCCATGGGCGCACCGCCAGGTTGACACTGCTGTCCGCCAGGGCCAGAACCCCGATGCGGGGAGCCGGTTCCGGCAGCACCCGGGGGTCTTCGGCGAGGATCTCCCGCAGCAGGTCTTTGGCGCGGCCGATATCCGAGCTGTAACTGATGCCGATCACCAGGTCCAAGCGCCGGTTGGGTTGGCGGGAGAAGTTGGTGATGTTGTCATTCATCAGCTTGCCGTTGGGGACGAAGATGGTCTTGTTGTCCGGCGTCTGCAGGCGAGTGGTGAACAGGTGCAGGCCGTGGACTTCCCCCGCGACCCCGGCTCCCTCGATGTAATCCCCGGCCTTGAAGGGGCGGAACATCAGAATCATGACCCCTGCGGCCAGGTTGGACAGGGAGGACTGCAGGGCCAGGCCGATGGCGAGGCCGGCGGCGCCGAGAATGGCGATCAGGGAGGTGGTTTCAAAACCAAGCTGGGCCAGGGTTCCGATGACCACGAAGATCACCAGGGCGGTCTGCACCAGGTTGCCGCAGAAACTGACCAGGGTCGGCTCGACGTTGCGGGCGGTCATCAATCGTCGCACCATACGGGTCAAAAACTTCGCCGTCCACATCCCGAGCAGCAGGATGACCAAGGCCCCCAGGACCTTGACGCCGTAGGTGGTCAACCATTCCTGCAGATGTGTCATTGTCTGCCTCCTGTTTTGAAATATCCGTAAGTCCTCAAGGGTTATAGCAGAAGCGGTCGGTTCGAACAACCATCGTCCAAACGGTTTGTTGCAGTTATCTGTTGCTCCAATTCCTCGTATCGGTATGATCGATGGGAGAGCGTATGGTCAGCCAGGGCATACTGCATGGAGGAGTTAGCATGGATATCCGTCGTCTCGAAGTCTTCTGCAAGGTGGTCGAGTTCAAAAGTTTCACCAAGGCTGCCGAAGCGGTCTACCTGTCGCAACCCTCAGTCAGTGAGCACATCCGCAGCCTGGAGGAACTGCTGGGGGCCAAGCTGTTCGACCGGCTGGGGCGGGAAGCCCTGGTGACCGGGGCCGGGCAGGTTCTTTACCGCTATGCGCGGCGCATCCTGCACCTGCGGGATGAAGCCGTCCAGGCGGTCAAGGAATACGGCGGTCAACTGGCGGGCACCTTGCGCCTGGGGGCCAGCACCATACCCGGCTCCTACCTGCTGCCACAACGGCTGGAGGCCTTTCAGACGCAGGTGCCCGGCACCCGCATCCTGCTGCGGATTTCCAGCACGGCACGGATCGTGGAGGAACTCCTGCAGGGGGAACTGGAACTGGGGTTGATCGGGGCCCTGTCGAAGGACCAGGCGCTGAGCTGCCAACCCTTCTGTTCCGACCAGCTGATGCTGGTGGTCGCTCCCGGCCACCCCTGGGCCCAACGGTCGGAGGTGGCCGTCACCGAGTTGTTCGGGCAGCCTTTCATCCTGCGTGAGAGGGGATCGGGGACCCGCCTCGTGATGACCCAGGAGTTGGCACGGCACGGGGTGGATGTGGAGAAGCTTGATCTGTGCGCCGAAATGGGGAGTACCGAGGCGGTGCGCCAGGGGGTCAAGGCCGGGCTCGGGGTCTCGATTCTATCATCGCTGGCGGTCGCCGAGGATGTGCGCCTGGGGGCGTTGGTCCGGGTGCCATTGGCCGGGGTGACCATCGAGCGCCCCTTCTATCTGGTTCACCGGCGCAATCGCCAGCTCTCACCCCTGGGGCAGGCATTCCTCGGCTTCCTTGAATAGCTACATATTTACATACTTACAGACTTACGTATATGTCAGGTGGCACAGATGTTTAACACAATAAAAAAGGCCCCATTGACGGGGCCTTTCAGGGTATGTCGTGAGTTGTTACTGGAACTCTTTTTCGAGATCCAACCGTTTGATTTTTTCCACCAGGGTGGTGCGATTGAGGCGTAGCAGGGCGGCGGCGCGGGCCTTGACGCCACCGCCAAGTTCCATCGCCGAGCGGATCATGCAGCGCTCGATCTCGGCCACCACCTGGGCCATGTCGACCCCGGATGAAGTGACGGTGGGGCAGAGCAGGCTGAAGGTCGGCTCCTCGTTGTTGCCGCCGCCGATATTGGGTGGGAGGTCTTTTTTCTGAATCTGCTCGCCGGCGGTCAGGGCGACACTGCGTTCGATGACATTTTCCAGCTCCCGCACATTGCCCGGCCAGTCGTAGGCCTCCATGGCCCGCACCGCCTCGGGGGCCAGGGGCATCAGCGGACGGTTCATGGACTGGCAGCTCTTCTGCAGAAAGTGACGGGCCAGCAGGGGGATGTCCTCGCGCCGTTCGCGCAGGGCCGGCAGAATGATGGGGATGACGTTGAGGCGATAGTAAAGGTCTTCCCGGAAGTTGCCGCTCTTGACCTGCTCCTCGAGATTGGAGTTGGTCGCCGAAATGACCCGGACGTTGAGCTTGATGGTCTTGCTCGAGCCAACCCGCTCGATTTCCTGCTCCTGCAGCACCCGCAACAGTTTCATCTGCAGGTGCATCGGCATGGTGCCGATTTCGTCGAGGAAAATGGTTCCGCCCTGGGCCAGTTCAAACTTGCCCGGTTTTTCCATCACCGCCCCGGTGAAGGCGCCGCGCACGTGGCCGAACAGTTCGCTTTCCAGCAGGTCGGCTGGGATCGCCCCGCAGTTGATGGCGATGAAGGATTTATCCTTGCGCGGGCTGTTGAAATGGATCGCCTTGGCCACCAGTTCCTTGCCGGTTCCCGATTCCCCAAGGATCAGAATGGTGGAATCGGTATTGATAATGCGCTCCATGCGGGTGAAGACCTGCTGCATGGCCAGGCTGTTGCCGATGATGTTGTCGAACTTGTATTTGCCTCGCAACTGCTGGCGCAGGTAGAGGTTCTCCGCCACCAGGCGGCTTTTCTCGAGAGCCTTGGCCACCAGGACCTTGAGCTTCTCGAAATTGACCGGCTTGGTGATGTAGTCGAAGGCTCCTTCTTTCATCGCTTCGACGGCGGTTTCCGCCGAGGCATTGCCGGTGATCAGGATGACGTTGGTGAAGGGGGAGTCTTCCTTGACCTTTTTGAGGATATCGATGCCGCTGACGCCGGGCAGGAACAGGTCGGTAATGATGACCTCGAAGGGGTTTTTCTTCAGCAGACCCAGGGCCTCTTCCCCTGAACCCACCGCCTGCACCTTGTAGCCGGCGCCGCCCAGCAGCAGGGACAGGCCATCGCGGTTGTGGCGCTCATCGTCGATCAGCAGAATTTGCGAAAGGGATTTCATCCTTGGCCCTCGAAAAAAGGATGCGTCATTCGATTGACGGTTTGACCTTAGCATGTTCCCACGGACCGGACAAGCGGGAAAAGTTGCCGGGAAAACGGCTAATGACACCTCAGCGGGTTTGACAGGCGGTGGCGGACTGCTACACTTTTCCCATGATCGAAACAGCTAAACTCCTCTTATCTGTGTGCTTTTTTCTCCTCTTTGGATGCGGAGGCGCAGCTTGGGCACAAACCCAGGAAGCGGCGCCCGGGGTCATCCGGGTGGTGCGCTATGCCGACGGCATCAATCCGGTAATGGCTGGCTTCGTCACCACCGAACTGGCCCGGGCCAATTCCGAGGGGGCTCTGGCCTTTCTGCTGGAACTCGACACCCCCGGCGGCCTCGACACCGCCATGCGGACCATTATCAAGGGGATCCTCGGCTCCCGCATCCCGGTCATCGTCTACATCTACCCGGCGGGTGCCCGGGCCGCCTCGGCGGGTGCCCTGATCACTCTGGCCGCGGATTTCGCGGTCATGGCCCCGGGTACCAACCTCGGCGCTGCCCATCCCGTGGCCATCGGGCCCGGGGCCGGCGGGGGCGACGATAAATCCAGCACCATGATGGACAAAGTGGTCAACGACGCGGTGGCCTATGCTCGCAGCATCGCCCAGCAGCGGGGACGCAACGTGGAGTGGGCGGAGAAAATCGTCCGCGAAAGCATCTCGACGCCGGCCGCCGAGGCCCTCGAACTCAAGGTGATCGACCTGGTGGCCACCGATGAAACCGCCCTGCTCAACGACCTGCACGGTCGCCGTTACCTGCGGGATGGGCAGTCCCTGACCATCGAGACCCGCGGGGCGACCCTGGTCTATGCCGAGATGGGCTGGCGGCAGAAGATCCTCAACACCATCAGCAACCCCAACGTCGCCTATCTGCTGATGATGCTCGGGTTGCTCGGGATCTTTTTCGAAATCTCCCAGCCCGGGGTGATCCTGCCCGGGGTGGTGGGGGCACTGGCCCTGTTGCTGGCCCTGTTCGCCTTCCAGACCCTGCCGGTCAACTACACCGGGGTGCTGCTGATTTTGCTGGCCCTGGTCCTGTTCCTGCTGGAGATCAAGGTTACCTCCTTCGGCATGCTGACGGTCCTCGGCATCGTTTCCATGACCCTGGGCTCGCTGATGCTGTTCGAAAGCTCGGAGCCGTACATGCGGGTCTCCTGGGAAGTGATCGCGGCGACCGTAACGGTGACCACCTGTTTTTCCCTGCTGGTCCTCTATTACGTGGTACGCACCCAGAAAACCGGCTTCGTCTCCGGCAAGGAGGGGATGGTGGGGGAAAAGGGGGAGGCTGTCACCCCCATCGATCCGGAAGGGCGGGTCTTTGTCCACGGCGAGTACTGGGAGGCTTACGCCAAAGACCCCATTCGCATGGGCGAACGGATCGAAGTGGTGGCCATGGGAGAACACATGCGCCTGGAAGTCAAACGCTGCAACGGGGCGGGCTAGCTGCCGCCAGCCCCCGAACCTGCAACCTGGAGAGAGGACATCATGATTCCTGTCGGACTCGTCGGATATGCCGTTGTCATCGCCCTGCTCGTGATGCTGGTCAGCAGCGCCATCCGTATTTTGCTCGAATACGAGCGGGGGGTGGTGTTCCGGCTCGGGCGTTTTGCCGGGGTCAAGGGGCCGGGGTTGCGCTTCATCATCCCGGTGGTTGACAAACTGGTCAAGGTCAGCCTGCGCACGGTGGCCATGGATGTGCCGCCCCAGGACATCATCACCAAGGACAACGTTTCGGTGAAGGTCAATGCCGTGCTCTATTTCCGTGTGGTCGAACCGAACAAGGCCCTCATCGATGTGGAGAACTACCTTTACGCCACCAGCCAGTTGGCCCAGACCACCTTGCGCAGCGTCCTCGGTCAATCGGAGCTCGACGATCTGCTCGCGCACCGGGACAAGATCAACCAGGAGCTGCAGCGGATCCTCGACCGGCAGACCGATGCCTGGGGGGTGAAGGTTTCCAACGTGGAAGTCAAGCATATCGATCTGCCTGCGGAAATGCAGCGAGCCATGGCCCGCCAGGCCGAGGCTGAGCGGGAGCGGCGCTCCAAGGTTATCCATGCAGAGGGGGAATTCCAGGCTTCGCAGAAGCTCTCCGAGGCAGCCAAAATCATCTCCTCGGAAGCTGGGGCATTGCAGTTGCGCTTCTTGCAGACTCTTACCGAAGTTGCCGCCGAAAAGAATTCCACCATCATCTTCCCGGTTCCCATCGACGTGATCGCCCCCTTCCTCGACAAAAAACCGAAGTGATCCGCAATTGCACCGCCCACCGCGCGTCCCGGCATTGTGGGCGGTGGTTTTTCCGGGGCCAGCATGTGCAATCTGGGATGAAATGCGACAAGAGAGAAAATTTGTCAGTTAAATCAGGTGGTTATTTATAGAACATCATTATATGTTGACAGCTTCTCTCTTGTCTGGTTAGATGTGCGTCATCTTGTGCAGATTGTAAGTTGCGGAAATAACAACAGAATTTAAGTTTAGCTAAAAAACTGTATCCATTGAGGTTGTTTTATTTCAGGTAGCCTAAAAGCCGGTGGGGACCGGTGTCGACTCTGGAGGAGGAGTAATGGAGATCAAGAAGTTCAAGAAGGTCATGGCGGCCAACCGGGGCGAAATCGCCATCCGCATCTTCCGTGCCTGCACCGAGCTGGGCATCAAGACGGTGGCGATCTACTCGGAGGAGGACAAGCTCTCCCTGCATCGCTACAAGGCGGACGAGGCCTATCAGATCGGCAAAGGCAAGGGCCCCATCGAAGCTTATTTGGGTATCGACGAGATCATCGACCTGGCTCGGCGCAAGGAGGTGGACGCGATCCATCCCGGCTACGGCTTCCTGTCGGAAAATCCTGAATTCGCCGATGCCTGCGCCCGCGCCGGCATTGTCTTCATCGGTCCCACCGGCGATATCCAGCGCCGCCTCGGCGACAAGGTGGCGGCCCGCTCCGTAGCTCAGGAAGCCGGCGTTCCCATCGTTCCCGGCACCTCCAACCCCATCACCAGCGAAGAGGACGCCCTGATCTTCGCCAAGGATTGCGGCTACCCGATCATCGTCAAGGCTGCGGCGGGCGGCGGCGGCCGCGGCATGCGTGTGGCCCGCAACCAGAAGGAATTGCTCGAGGGGATGCGTTCGGCCGCGTCGGAGGCCCAGGCGGCCTTCGGCAATGCCTCCATTTTCCTTGAGAAGTACCTGGAGAAGCCGAAACACGTCGAAGTTCAGATCATGGGGGATCAGTACGGCAACATTGTCCACTACTACGAGCGGGACTGCTCGATCCAGCGCCGGCACCAGAAGGTGATCGAACTGGCCCCCTCGCCCTACCTCTCGGCCAAGAAGCGCCAGGAAGTCTGCGACATGGCGATGAAGATCGCCCGGGCGGTGAACTATGTCAACGCCGGCACCGTCGAGTTCCTGATGGATCAGCAGGAAAACTTCTACTTCATCGAGACCAACCCCCGCATCCAGGTCGAGCATACGGTGACCGAGATGGTGACCATGCGCAACCTGGTGCAGACCCAGATCCGGGTGGCCCAGGGGATGCGGTTGGATGATCCGGTCATCGGCATCAAGAGCCAGAAGGATATCGAACTGCGGGGCTTCGCCATCCAGGCCCGTGTCACCACCGAGGATCCGGCCAACAACTTTGCCCCAGATTTCGGCACCATCAAGGCCTTCCGGACTGCCGGCGGCTTTGGTGTGCGTCTCGACGCCGGCAACGGCTATGCCGGGGCGCAGATCACCCCCCATTACGACTCGCTGCTGGTCAAGATCTGCACCTCGGGATTGACCTTCCCCGACGCCGCCCGCTCCATGCACCGGGCGCTGCAGGAATTCCGCATCCGTGGAGTGAAGACCAATATCGGCTTTCTGGAAAACGTCATCACTCACCCCACCTTCCGCGAGGGGGGCTGCGACACCTCCTTTATCGACACTCACCCCGAACTGTTCCAGATGCGGGAGAAGAAGGACCGTGCCAACAAGCTGCTGCGCTTCGTCGGCCATACCGTCGTCAACGGCTATCCCGGCATCAAGCAGCCGCTGCAGTACAAGAACCTGCGCGAGGCCGTGTTGCCGGACCTGCCCTTCGATGCGGTGCGGCCGCGGGGGACCCGTGACATCCTGCTGGAGAAGGGTCCGGAAGGGCTGGCCGACTGGGCCCGCAAGCAGAAAAAGCTGCTCATCACCGACACCACCATGCGCGACGCCCAGCAATCGCTGGTGGCGACCCGTTTCCGCACCTACGACCTCGACCGCATTGCCGAGGCGACCAGCTATCTGGGCGGCGGTCTGTTCTCCCTGGAGATGTGGGGCGGGGCCACCTTCGACGTCACCATGCGCTTTCTGCGGGAAGATCCCTGGGAGCGCCTGGACCGCCTGCGCGCCAAGATTCCCAATATCCTGTTCCAGATGTTGCTGCGGGGCTCCAATGCCGTCGGTTACACCAACTACCCTGACAACGTGGTGGAGGAATTCGTCGCCCAGGCCGCCCGTAGCGGCATCGACATCTTCCGGGTCTTCGACTCGCTGAACTGGACCACCGGCATGAAGGTGTCCATGGAGGCGATTCGCAAGAACAACGCCATTTGCGAGGCAGCCATCTGCTACACCGGCGATATCTCCGATCCCAAGCGGGACAAGTATCCGCTCTCCTACTATGTCAACATGGCGAAAGAGTTGGAGAAGATGGGTGCTCACATCCTGGCCATCAAGGACATGGCCGGTCTGCTCAAACCCTTTGCCGCCGAGAAGCTGGTCAAGGCCCTCAAGAACGAGATCGGCTTGCCGATCCACCTCCACACCCACGACACCTCCAGCAACGGCAGCGCCACGCTGCTCATGGCCACCCAGGCCGGGGTGGATATCGTCGACGTGGCCCTCTCCTCGGTGTCGGGCCTGACCGCCCAGCCCAACCTCAATGCCCTGCTGGCGGCGTTGCGCGGCAGCATCTGGGATCCCAAAATCGACGAACCCGGGCTGCAGCAACTGGCCAACTATTGGGAGAGAGTGCGCACCTATTACACCCCCTTCGAGACGGAGTTGCGCAGCGGCACCGCCCAGGTCTACCATCACGAGATTCCCGGCGGCCAGTACTCCAACTACAAGCCCCAGGTGGAAGGCCTCGGCCTCGGCCACCGCTGGGAGGAGTGCAAGGAGATGTACCGCAAGGTCAACGACATGTTCGGCGACGTGATCAAGGTGACCCCCTCGTCGAAGATCGTCGGGGACATGGCCATGTTCATGGTGCAGAACAACCTCGAGCCCGAGGATGTCTATGAAAAAGGGGATAACCTGACCTTCCCCCAGGGAGTGGTGGATTTCTTCAAGGGGATGATCGGCCAGCCCTACGGCGGCTTCCCCGAAAAGCTGCAGAAGATCATTCTCAAGGGGGAGAAACCCCTGACCCACCGCCCCGGCGAACTGCTCGAGCCGGTGGATTTCGTCGCCAAGAAAAAAGAGGTGGAAAAGAAACTCGGCCAGGCCATCAGCGACCGGGATCTGCTCTCCGCGACCCTTTACCCGGGGGTGTTCGAGGAATTCGCCCGTCACCGCCAGGAGTACAGCGACCTTTCAGTCATTTCCACGCCGGTCTTTTTCTATGGTCTGGAAATCGGCGACGAAACCACCATCGAGATCGAGCCGGGCAAGATGCTCATCATCAAGCTCAATGCTATCGGCAGGGTGCAGGAAGACGGCACCCGCAACATCTACTTCGAGCTCAACGGCGAGCCCCGGCAGGTGACCGTCAACGACCTCTCCATGCAGAAAGAAACCGTAGTCGCCCGCAAAGCCGATCCGGACAATGCCAAGCACGTGGGTGCCCCCATGCCGGGCAAGGTGTTCAAAATCCTGGTCAACCCCGGTGACGCGGTCAAGGCCGGCGACCCGCTGCTTTCCACCGAAGCGATGAAGATGGAAACCAATGTCAAAGCTCGGGAGGATGGAGTCATCGCCGAATTGCTGGTGAAAGAGAGCAAGCAGGTGCAACAGGGGGATCTGCTGTTGATTTTCGAGTAACTGGACCAGCCATCATGCCACAAAGCAAAGGGAGCCGCCCCGTCGGGGGCGGCTCCCTTTGCTTTGTGGGGGGCCGGGTTCGGGTCAGCGATGGGCAGGAAGCCGGGGAAGAGCGAGTTTACTTTGGCGAGAGGTTTTTGTGCGCAGATTTGAAGCGGGCAATCAGCACGGTGGTACAGACCTTCTCAGGATTCAGGGTGTCAAGGGAAAGCTGAGGGTGACCGTGGTCCCCGCGCCAAGCTGGCTCTGGATGCGGATGGCTCCGCCATGGGCGTCCATGATGTTCTTGGTGATGGTCAGGCCGATACCCAGACCCCCGGCTGCGGTGGTGGAGTTGTTGGCGCGGAAAAACTTCTCCAGGGCGCTCTCGGCCTGGGCCGAAGTCATGCCGATCCCCTGGTCGGATATGGAGATTTCCGCGTGTGCCTCCACCACCTTGAACAGCAGGTGCACGGGGCTGCCGGAGGGGGAATATTTGATGGCATTGGAAAGCAGGTTTTCCAGCGCCTGCACCACTTTACCCCGGTCAAGACGGGGGCAGACCGGTGCCGGGGGGTGGTCGAGGATGAACCGGCGGTCCGGGTAAAGTCGCCGATATTGCTCGGTAAGCTGGCGCAGTTCGTTGGCGAGATCGCAGGGGGCGACTTCCAGCGGCAGGGTGTTGCCGAATTCGATCCGCCCCAGGTCAAGCAGGTCGTCGACGATATCTGCCAGGTTGAGGGCTTTCTGGTGGATGTAGTTGAGGCACTCCCGCTGCAGTTCGGGTGCGAGGGGCTCTGGTTCGAGCAGCAGTTCGGCATAGCCCAGCACCGAGGTCAGGGGGGTGAGCAATTCGTGGGCCGCCGTGGAGATGAAGTCGTTTTTCAGGTTGTCCACTTCCCGTTCGCGGGTGATATCCCGCAGGGTGGTGATTTTGCCGGTGCGCTCTCCCTCCTTGTTGACCACCCAACTGGTTTGCCCCTGGAGATACCGGGGAAGCTGTTCGGAATCCTCCAAATCCAGTTGCAGGGGGGGGAACTTGCCGCCATCGTCGGCAATATGGCGGAAATAATCCCGCAGGGGGTCGGGACCGATGACGGCCCCGATTGGCTGGCCGATCACCTCATGCCAGTGGTGGGGGAAATAGGGTTCGGCGGCACGGCTCGCCAGGACCAGTCGGTCGTCCAGATCGGTGACGATCAGGCCGTCGCTGGCCGAGCGAAGGATAGCGAAAATCTGGTCCCGCGCGGCCTCTGCGACACCCAGGGCCGCTTTCAGATCCTCGGCCGCTTGCTGTTTTTCCTGCTGCAGCCGCTGCTCCTTCAGGGCTCGGCGGGTTGCGGGGCCGAGGCGGGCCAGGCGATCTTTGAGCAGGTAGTCGGTGGCCCCCAACTTGATGATTTCCACCGCCCGTTCCTCACCGACGCTTCCAGAGACGAGGATGAAGGGGAGGGTGGGATCGTGCTCCCGGACCAGTTGCAGGGCTTTCAGGGGGTCGAAGCCGGGCAGGTTGTAATCGGCGAATACCACCTCGGGCTGCCGGCGCAACTGCGCAACGAAGTCCGCTTCGCAATCGACCCGGACCCACTCGATAACAAACCCGTTTTTGCGCAGATGCCGCAGCATCAGTTCGGCATCGTCTGCCCGGTCTTCAAGAATCAGCACCTTCAGCGGCCGTTCCATGTCAAGCCGGCTCCTTCCCGCGGGCTTGGCCCGCAACGCCGATCATTCCAGGGTGAAGTAGACGGTGGCTCCCTTGCCGATTTCCCCCTCCATCCAGACCCGACCGCCGTGGCGCTGGATGATGCGGTGGACGATGGCCAACCCGACCCCTGTGCCTTCGAACTGTTCGGACCGGTGCAGACGCTGAAATACGTTGAACAGCTTATGCTGGTAGGCCATGTCGAAACCCACACCGTTGTCCCTAATATAATAGACCGCTCCCCCCGGTTTCTCCAGTGCGCCCACCTCAATGATTGCCACGGGGACGGTCCGGGTGAATTTCACCGCGTTTTCCAGCAGGTTGAAAAGAGCCTGTTGCAGCATGGCGGGATCGCCATTCACCGTAGGCAGGGGATGGACCTGGAACATGATCCGGCGCCCCGCCAGTTCGGGCTGCAGCAGTTTGCGGCAGTGTTCGACCAGTTCACCCAAGGCGACCGGCTCCCACTGCAAAGGCTTGCGGTCCATCTGCGCGAAAGCCAGGAGATCGTCAATCAGACGTCCCATCTGCTGGGCGTTCTGGCTGATGCGGCCGAGCAGCCGGTGGGCCTCATCCGAGAGCTCTTGGTCATGGTCCTCCAGGAGAATCTCGGCGAAGCCGCTGATGGAACGCAGGGGTGCCCGCAGGTCATGGGAAACCGAGTAGCTGTAGGCTTCCAATTCCTGATTGGCTCGTTGCAGTTGGGCGGTCCGGTCGGCGACCCGTTCTTCCAGTTCGATGTTGAGCCCCCGCACCCGGCTTTCGCTTTCCTGCAGGGCTTTTTCCGCCCGCTTGCGCTCGGTTACGTCCTGGATAATGACGATGGCCCCCATCATGTTGCCCTCATCATCCTTCAGAGGCAGGGCCGAATGCAGAATGGTTTTGCGGCTGCCATCGAAACAGAGAATGTCGATCTCCTCGTCGAGGGAGGTTTCCCCGTTGCGGATGGCCCGGGCCATCCCCCATTCCTCGGCAGCGATCGGCTCTCCCGAGTGGTTCCACCAGCCCTTATATTCTCCGTATCCCTCGATGCCGACCAGGCGTTCCCCCTCCCAGATCTTGCGCCCGACGGGGTTGCTGTAGAGCAATTGGCCGTCGGCATCGGCCAGCCAGACCCCGACAGGCATCGATTCGATGACCTGGCGCAGCCGGGCTTCGCTCGCCGCCAATCTGCTCTCTGCGAGTTTGGCTTCGCTGATGTCCTGGATGGTTCCGACCGCGTAGCTGGGCTCGCCGTGGTCGTCGAACTGGGTCTGGCAGCGCTCATGGACGTATTTGAGGGAGCCGTCCTCCAGCAGCAGGCGGTAATCGAGGGTATAGCTTCCCTTATGCACCCTGGCCTGTCGCTGCGCCTCGGCGACCCGTTGGCGGTCGTCGGGGTGCACCCTGTCGAGCAACCGCTGCCAGTTCGGGCGAAAGGACTGGGGCTTGCTGCCCAGCAGTCGAAACAATTGATCGGACCACTGCAGGGTGCCGCTGTGCAGATCGATTTCCCAATGGCCGATCTGGGCGATTTCCTGGGCTTCCTTCAACCGCTCCTCCGAGCGGGTCAGGGCGCGATGCTCAGCCCGCAGTTTTTCCACAGTCTCCGCCAGCTTGCGGTTGAGACTGGTGTCGTACATGGCCAGCAGCGCCTCCGAGGCGGCCGTGGGTGGGGGCGGTGGCGGGAGCTCCCCAAGGCGGTACTGCTCCAAGGCGTCGTGAATGATGCGGGCGAATTGGGGGCTTTCCATCGGCTTGGTGACGAAACGGGTCGCTCCCAGGCTCATGCCAAGGCGCCGGTCTTCCTCCTCGAGGAAAGTGGCGGTGTAGAAGATAAAAGGCAGGTCCTTCAAGGTCGAATGCTTACGTACCTCCCGGCAGAGACGGAAACCGTTCATGATCGGCATCATGATGTCGGCAATGATGATCTCCGGCGGCTGCTCCAGGGCCAGTTCCAGCGCCTCTGCGCCGTTTTCCGCCGCTCTGACCTGGTGGCCGTCAGCCTCCAGCATCTGCTGCAGCAGGTAGCGACTTTCCGGGTTGTCTTCGGCGATCAGGATGCGGGCCATGCTTCAAGCTCCTCGCGATGAGTCGATAAAGGCAGTAACCGTGGCGACGAAAGAATCGGGGTCAATCGGTTTTTCCACGTATCCCTGGCAACCGGCGGCAAGGATCTGCTCCCGGTCCCCGGCCATGGCATAGGAGGTGACGGCCACCACCGGAATGGCAGCGGTACCGGCCTGAGCCTTGAGCCGGCGGACGACCTCGTAGCCATCCATCTCGGGCAACTGGATGTCGAGCAGGATCAGGGCGGGTTGCGACTGTTGGCTGAGAGCCAGACCCTCTTCGCCGCTGCGGGCCTGCAGTACAGGATAGCCGGCACTTTCCAGCAGAAAGGTGGCGAGGTAGATGTTCTGCTCGTTGTCCTCGATCACCAGGATGGTATTGTCAGGCATGGTTGCTCTCCTTGGTCAGCGGCAGGGTGAAACTGAAGGTGCTGCCTTCCCCGATCTGGCTTTTCACCCGGATTTCCCCCCCGAGCATATGGACCAGACGGCGGCAGATGAACAGGCCGAGTCCGGTCCCGTCGTAGCGGCGGGAGAGGCCCGAGTCGAGCTGGCGGAAGGACTGGAAGAGCTTGTCCAGGTCCTGCTCGCGAATGCCGATGCCACTGTCCCGCACTGTAAATTCCAGGCAGGTTTCGCGACGCCGACAGAGAATCTCCACTCCGCCATGCTCGGTGAACTTGACGGCGTTGCTCACCAGATTGAGCAAAATCTGTTTGACCCGGCGGCCGTCGCTCTCGATGCTGTCCACCTCTGGAGCGATGGTGACCGTGAGGCTCAGGCCCTTTTTTTCAGCCTGTTGCGCCAGGCTGCCGCTAACCTGCTCGATCAGTTCCGGGATTTGGACCGGTTCGGAGACGATGACCAGTTCCCCCGACTCGATCTTGGAAATATCGAGGATGTCGTTGATCAGGTTGAGCAGGTGGCGGGCGCTCCCCATGACCATTTTCAGCTGCTTTTTCTGCTCGAAATTCAGCGGTCCGGGCATCTCCTTGAGGAGGATGGAGCTGAAGCCGATGATGGAATTGAGGGGGGTGCGCAGCTCATGGGACATGGAGGCGATGAACATCGATTTGACCCGATCCAGGTCCTGCAGTTGCAGGTTGGCTTCGTTCAACTGGTCCACCAGTTGCTGGAGGCGGTTCTGGGCCGACTGCAGTTCCGCGGTGCGCTCCTGCACCTTCTCCTCCAGGGAGGTGGCATAGCGGACCCGCTGCTGGTAGAGATTGGCATTCTCGATGGCCAAGGCGATGGGAGGAGAGACCGTTTCCAACAGCTTCAGGCTGCGCTCGTTCGGTTTGTGGTCGCTGCGGGTGAAGATGCAGAGGACCCCCACGCAGCGGCCAGCCGTGACCAGGGGGAAGGCAGCGTGGAAATGGATCTCCTCGTTACGTGTCACTTCCCGGGTGGAATAGTTCAGGACCTCCTCCCGGTTGCGGAGGATCAGCGGCTTCTGCTCCAGGGCACAGCGGCCGCAGAGGCAGTCGCCGATGCGGACCACATTTTCAGTCAGGTCGGCAAGGGTCTCCGGCGAGGTCTCCCGGTGGGCGGCCAGGTGCAGCGCCTCGTCGGGCTGGACGAAACAGATCGTCCCTCCTTCCAGCCCGGTGATGGCCAGGGCCTGGTCCATGACCCGGTCGAGGATTTCCTTGACGTCGAGTACGCTGGCGCAGGTCATCACCAGGTGATTGATGGCCCGCAGGTCCTCGTTGGCCTGGGCCAGCTCCAGGGTGCGCTCCTTGACCTGGTCCTCCAGTTGGGCATGGGCTTGGCGAACCTCCTCTTCAGCCTGCTTCAGGCGGGCGGCCGCACCTATTTTGGCCAGCAGAATCTGGTCCGAAACCGGCTTGGCGATGTAATCGAAGGCCCCCATCTCCAGGCCGGCGACCACCCGGTCCTCGTCCCGGTAGCGGGCGGTCAGGAAGATCACCAGGATGTTGCGGGTGGCCTGGTCCTGCCGCAGCCGGTTGAGCACTTCGTAGCCGTCCATGCCCGGCATCTGGGCATCGAGCAGCACGATGTGCGGCTGTTCCTTGCGGGCCATCTCCAGGGCCTCGGGGCCGCTGTAGGCCCGCAGCAGTTCGTAGCGGTCCTCGAGGATCTGGCAGGCCAGTTCCACATTGTCCCGGTTGTCGTCGACGATAAGGACTTTCACCTCAACCTCGCGAAAAAGATGGGGTCAAGAAGGATGTATCTCCGATCGGGTAACCTGTTCCCCTGCTGCCGCTGGTGCCGCGGGTTCCAGGGTGCGGGGGAAGCTCAGCTCCAGGGTCGTCCCTGCCCCTGGTCGACTGGCGAGACGGATCTCCCCCTGCAGCAGGGTGACGAAATTCTTCACGATCGCCAGTCCCAGCCCCGTCCCCCCCGAACGGCGCTTGTCGCTGCCGTCCCCTTGCACAAAGGCCTCGAAGATCAGGGCCTGCTGCTCCGGGGCAATTCCCGGGCCGGTGTCGCTGACCTGGATGAGGATGCGATCTGGGGCGTCGGCGTTCGGGCCAACCTGCAGGCGGATCGATCCCTCCTCGGTGAATTTGATGGCATTGCCGATCAGGTTCACCAGAATCTGGCGCAGTTTGCCCCGGTCCGACTCCATGCCCAGGTCCGCATCGGCAGCCTGTAGCTGCAGTTGCAACCCTTTTTCCGCCGCCAGGGGTTCGGTCAGCTCCAGCACCTCCTGCAGCAGCACCTGCAGGTCGAAGGATTCGGGAAAAACCTCCATCCGGCCCGCTTCGATCTTGGCGATATCGAGCAGGCTGTTGATCAGTTCCAGCAACTGGTGGGCGTTGCGCCGCACGGTGCGCAAGTTGCCCACCTGGCGTTCCGGGAGAACCTCGGCTGAAGTTTTCAGCACCCGTTCGGTAAAACCGATGATGGAATTCATCGGCGTGCGCAACTCATGGGACATGTTGGCCAGAAACTCCGACTTCAACCGGGTCGCCTTCTCCAGGTCCGCTGATTTTTCCTCCAACTCCCGGGTCCGCTCCGCGACCAGTTCCTCCAGCCGGGTGCGATGGTTCTGCAGTTCCAGCTCCGTCTGTTTGCGCAGGGTGATGTCACGCACGATGCAGATGACCTGCATTCCTTCGGGAGTTGCCAAGGGGCTGAGGCTGATCTCCAGAGGAAATTCGCTGCCGTCTTTACGCAGGCCGAATAACTCCAGCTCCGAACCCATCGGCCGGATGCTGGGGCTGTTCAGGAATTCGGCCTGGTGGCGTTCGTGTCGCTCGCGGTAGCGCTCCGGCAACAGCCGGCTGTGCAGTTCACCCCGCAACTCGTTCCGATCATAACCGAACAGGCGTTCGGTTTGATCGTTGACCAGCGCGATGCGATGCTCCGCGTCCATGATCACGATGCCGTCTGGAGCTGCCTGCACCAGACGGCGGAATCGGCTTTCGCTGGCATGCAGCCGCTCCTGTGACTGGCGGTGATCGAGAATCTCCTGCTGCAAATGCTGGTTGCTCTGACGCAATTCAGCAGTGCGGATCTCCACCCGGTTCTCCAGCTCTGCCCGGGCCAGTTGCAATTCTGCCTGGGCCCTCTCCCGTTCGCTGACCTCCTCCTCGAGTTGCCGGTTGCTCTCCTGCAGGTCGGCGGTGCGGAGGGTCACCACCCGCTCGGTCATCACCTTGCGACCGACCACCAGCAGCAGGAAACTGCCCAGTAGGCTGCTGAAGAACAGCCCCCCGGTCAGCACTGCCCAGGCACCCCACAGCTGCTGTCCGGCCAGGTTGGCCGCAGTGGGGGTCAGCCTCAGCAGCCAGCGCCGGGTGCCGACCTCGAACTGTTGCTCCCAGCCAAGGGTCCCCGGGTCCAATCGCTCTGTCGGTGGCAGATGTGGGGGTTGCAGGTCCGGTCTGGCATAGAGGAACTGTTCGTCGAAGGCTGCGGTCAAATCATACAGCGACAGTGCGAATCCCTCATGGGCAAGGGGTTTCAAGGCCGCCTCCACCATGCCTGGGATATGGAAGACGCCGCAGACCGCCCCCAGGTACTGTTGCTGACGCTCTGCCATGGTTTCGGGAATCTTGGCCCCTGTGTAGATGGGGATCATCAGCAAAATGCCAAAATCCTCCCCCCCGCCCTGCACCAGGGTGATCCGCTGGGTCGCGACAGGCTTGCCGCTGTCCCGCGCCAAATGGAGGGCTTCCCGGCGGCTGGTCGAGGAAGCCAGATCGAAGCCAAGGGCCGCCTCGTTGCCGCGATAGGGCTCAAGGTAATAGACCGGGGCGTACTCTGCGCGTTCTGTGGCGGGAACCAACCGGCCATCCGGGGTCCGCTCGGTCACAGCAAAGTTGGTGAATCCATCGGCGCGGGCGCGAAGCTCATAGTCGGCCCGTTCTTCGGCACGGACCCGCGGTACCCACTCCAGGGCCTGAATACCCGGGTGGCGTTGAAAGGCATAGGCCACGAATTGCTGGAACTCGTTGCGGTCGACCTGCTGGCTCGACTGGAACAGGCCTTCGATGGAAAAGAGCACATCGTGATAGATCTGCAAGTTGGTCCTCACTGCCTGAGCCAGGTGTTCGGCCTGGCTGGCAAAGACCAGCTTGCGGTTACGCCATTCGGCGCCCCGCACATGCAGGAAAAGCCCGACCGTCAGCGTGACGGCCACCAGCAGGGGCAGAATCACCGACAACCGTGTCAGGCGCTGGGTTTGCTGCAGTTCCATTTTCCAGGCGGCCACCAGGGGGACCAGTACAGCAACTCCGAGACTGTCGCCAACCCACCAGGTAAACCAATGGGTCAGAAGGTCGCCCGCAACGATCCGCCCCGCCAGGGTCAGGGCCAGGATGCCCAGTGAGGCGCTGATCAGGCAGCTCACCGGGCCTCCGACCACCACCATCAGGGTGATGCCGGGTAGACGATTCAAGGAAAGGGGAAAGCCCACCAGGCGGCGGATCAGAATGCCGCCGCAGACCGCTTGCAGGCATGCCCCCGCGGCGATGGCTGAGGGAAGGGTGAGCGAATCGAACAAGGCCGCCACAGAGCTGCCATCGAAGCTGGTGCCGACATTGACCAGCAACGACCCCAAGAAAATGCCAGGCCAGACCCGGGAGCCCCAGACCAGGCAGGCCGCCAGGGCCAAGCCTGCCGCTGGCCAGACCGCCGTCGCGTACCCGGGGGGTATGGCCAGCAACAGCGCCAGTTTACCGGCGACGAAATAGCCGCTGGCCAGCAGTGCGATATGCAAAGGCAACATGCCGCCTCGATTAGGGTTCCCTGATTCGTCTGGGAGGCTGAGGGGCTCTTGCAGGGTGGTTCGGCCTCCAACCCTGAATATTGAGTAATGTGGTAATTATATGGTCATTTCAATGAAATACTACTTTTTTCGATGCAGGTAAAAAGCATTTTGTGTTTTTTTTGCCAGGATTAAGAGCGGCTGTAAGTAGGGCTGTGGTGGTGATTTGTGCAGCGTGGGCTGCGGATAGGCGCAGCCAGGCTTGACAGCGGGTTGGCGGGCGGTATATTTGGGTCTAAATCATTTCAATGAAGAAAAATGAAGAAGGAGGTTTCATGAGACATGCAGTGTTCCTTGGCTTGGTTCTGGTCCCCGCCGTGGTCATCCTCGGTTGTGGCGCGGCGGTCGGGTCGAAATCCACCTCAGCAGCACCTGTGGCCGCCGTGGCGCCGACGGTGGTCGAGAGTCCGAAAACGCCCGCGCCTGTCAAGGCCCCTGAGCCGGCCCCGGCGGCGGCTGATACCAAGCCGGCCAAGCCGCAGATGTTCGAGCCCGGGTCCTTCGAAGATCCCAAGGTCTGCGCCACCTGCCACAGCAAGATCTACGAGGAATGGTCTAAGTCCATGCATGCCTATGCCTGGACCGACCCATGGTATCAGCCCGACTTCCTGCTGGCCCATCAGCAGACCAACGGCGCCACCGATCTGCTGTGCGGAGCCTGTCATGCTCCCATCGCCGCCCGCACCGGGCAACTGCCCCCCGCCGACGGCAGCAAGTTCGACGAAACCGCCCGCCGCGGCATCAGCTGCGATTTCTGCCACACCGTGACCGGCGTCAGCCAGATGTTCAACATGGGGCATATCTCCGAGCCCGGCAACGTCAAGACCGGCCCCCGGGGTGACGGCAAATCCCTCTACCACGAGGTGAAAAACAGCGGCATCCACGACAAGGCCGATTTCTGCGGGTCCTGCCACATGGTCATCCACCCGGCCACCGGCGCCCACATCATCGACACCTGGGAGGATTGGAAGACCAACGACTACGGCAAGCAGGGGATCACCTGCCAAAACTGCCACATGACCCCGACCCCGGGCATTCAAAAGACCCCGGGCCGCGCCGCCCTGATGGGCAAGGAGCGGGATAACATCGCCTTCCATGGCTTTCTCGGCGGAAGCTCCTATGCCCAGGACCACATGGGCAACAAGAAACAGGCGGAAATGTCCCGCGAGTTCCTGCGCGCGGCGGCCAAACTGCAGGTGGCCGAGAAGGTCAACCCCGACGGGACCCTGGAGCTGACCGTCGATGTGCACAACGTCGGCGCCGGGCATAAGATCCCTACCGGCACCACCTACATCCGCATCATGTGGCTGCAGGTCGAAGTGCTCGACAAAGCAGGCAAGGTGGTCTTCAGCTCCGGGCACGTCGATTCCAAGAACCACGTCGACCCCAACGCAGCCTTTTTCCGCGTGCTGTTCCGCGACGCCGAGGGCAAGCTGACCGGCAAGAGCTGGCTGGCCCACGGCATCGGCTACGACCGCCGCATCCCCGCCAAGGGGAAGGATACCGAGGTTTACCGCATCCCCCTGCCAGCCAAGGGGGAGTATAAAGTCACCACCCGGCTGATGTATCGCTCCATGACCCAGGAATCCCTGGACGAGGTTTTCAAGCGCACCGGCAAACAGTTGCCGCCGGTGGTCAGCGTGGAGATGGCCAAAGCCCAGACCAAGGTCAGCCTCTAACCATCCAGGTAGCCAGTTCAATGAGCAAAGGGTGCCGATCTCGCGCAGAGATCGACACCCTTTGCTCGTTTTGGGGGAGAAACGGTATCAGGGCTGCAGCGGCCAGAACAGCGGCACCGCGAACATGATGATGGCAAACACCACCAGGGTGAGAGGAAATCCGACCACGCTATAGTCACGGAATCGGTAGCCGCCCGGGCCCATGACCAGGATGTTGGCCGGGTGGTCGATGGGGGTGAGAAAACTGGCCGAGGAGGCCATCGCAATGGCCATCAGCAGAGCGTGGGGGGAGAGGTTGGCGGCCGACGCGGTGCTCAGGCGATGGGGGCCATGAGCAGCACCAGGGCGGCGGTGGGGATGATGCAGGTGGCGGCAAAGGTGAGCACCACCACCGCCCGTATTAAACCGGATATGAGCAGATGGTCAACGGGCATGGGGAACTCCGCAACCAGGGGCGCGCCACAGGGCAGGACATCGGTAGCCCTTGCCGGACAGTATATCCAATGACTGAGTATTGGCGAGGGGTTAGGGGCGGGGAAAAGTGAG
>CAZYXS010000006.1:0-2999 GCA_964650955.1 uncultured Desulfuromonadales bacterium
GTTGAAGCCGAACATGCACATGATCGAGGGGACCACGCCACTGATCTTGCGCAGGGCGGTGAAGGCCTCGGCATAGCCGTCGAGACCGCCGACCCCTGCGGGAACAAAGGCGCCGGCCGAGTCGTTCATGCCGATGACGGGAATCCCTTTTTCACCGGCCATGTAGAACAGGTTGGCCAGCTTGCGGCCGTTGGTGGCATCCATGGAGCCGGCCCGCACGGTGAAGTCATGGCCGTAGAGGGCGACGTCGCGGCCGCCGATGTTGAGGATGCCGGTGACCAGGGAGGCGCCGTCGAGGTTCTTGCCCCAGTTCTGGAACAGGATGTTGGGCTCCTCCTGGGTCAGGACCTTGATGCGCTCCCAGACCGTCATGCGCTTTTTGAAGTGCTGCTTTTCCACCTGGGCCACGCTCACCGACTTGATCGGGCGCTGGGTCAGCTCGTAGCCTTCCTTCATGGCCTCTTCGTAGCCGCCGGTGGTCCGGGAGATCTCGCCGGGGATGGTGAAGTCCACGGTCTCCGGTGGATCGAAAGGGTTCTTCAAGGACGGTTTGATCGCTTTGTTCGACATCTCGGTCATCCCTCTGGTTGATGGAAATTATCTTTGCACCGGTAGCTGCCGCCGCCGGCCGCACGGCCTTATCACCAGCCGATTCGCCCGCAGGACGGGGGAATCGTTTAAAACAGTGTTCCCGCAGCCCCGTTAAAAGACAAAAATCCGCGCCAATTGTCAAGGGAATTTTTTTATTCAGGGTAAAATTCCACAGATTTCGCGCACCCTTGCAGCAACTGGCAAAAAAGCCTTACCAATCCGGGAGAGGCGGGTACAGCCCCTTCGAACAGAACACTTAATCCGGCTAAAATCCTGTTCTCCGCCCGGCCGGTGCGGGCAGGTGCCCCGGACGGGGCAAAACCTGGGGCAACATTCTAGGTAAAAAAACCCTCCGCCGCCCCAAAAGAGGAAATAAAAAAGCGACCCCGAAAGGTCGCTTTTGCGTCAGGAAAAGGGCACCGCCAGCTCAGACGCCGCGCATATGCACGGCCTTGATGAAACGCGCCTCCACCGCCTGGTCCAGCTGGGCAACGATCTCATCGGACACCGGAGTGTCGAGGGAGAGCACCACCATCGCTTCCCCAGCCTTGGCCCGGCGACCCAGGTTCATGTTGCCGATGTTGATGCCGGCGGCGCCGAGGATGGTGCCGATCTTGCCGATCAACCCGGGGCGGTCCGCATAGTTGATCACCAGCATGTGCTCCTCGGGCATGAAGTCGGTCATGAAATCCCGCATCTTGACGATTTTCGGAATCCCCTCGAAGAGGGTGCCGGCAATGGAACGCTTCCCCTCGGGAGACTCCAGGCTGAGGGTGATCAGGTTGGAGAAGGACTCGGACTCGGTGGTGCGCACCTCCTCCACGGCGATCCCCATGTTGCGGGCGACCAGGCGGGCATTGACCATGTTGACATCCTGCTCGGTGTGGCCGTTGAGCAGGCTGGAGAGGCCGCAGACGGTGATGGGGGCGCAGTCGTAGCGGGCGATCTTGCCGTTGTAGCTGAAGATCACCTTGTTGGGGTTGGGGGCCGCCAACTGGGAAATGAATTCGCCCATCTTGCTGACCAGGCCGAGGAAGGGCTTCATCTGTTCCATCAGGTCGGGGTCGAACTTGGGGATGTTGACGGCGTTCTCCAGCGGTCGACCGTCAAGGTAGTGGATAATCTCCCGGCTGACGTCGATGGCGACGTTCTTCTGCGCCTCGAAGGTGTTGGCTCCCAGGTGCGGAGTGACCACCATGCGCGGATGGGCGATCAGCTTCTTCAGGGTCTCGCTGCGGGGGGGCTCCTCGCTCCAGACATCAAAGGCGGCGCCGCCCACCTTGCCGCTCTCCAGGGCCGCCAGCATCGCCTCTTCGTTGATGATGCCGCCGCGGGCGCAGTTGACGATGATCACCCCATCCTTCATGCCCGGGAAGTGGCTGGCGTTGAGCAGATCCTGGGTCTCGGTATTGAGGGGGGTGTGGACGGTGATGATGTCGGAGAAGCGGATGATGTCCTCCAGCGGGACCAGGCGTACCCCAAGGTCCTCGCCGCGCTTTTCCGAGATGTAGGGGTCGCAGGCGATCACCTCGGCCTCGAAGGCCTTGCAACGCAGCGCCACCCGGCCGCCGACCTTGCCCAGGCCGATCACGCCGATGGTCTTGCCCTTGAGCTCGTAGCCGGTGAAGGGGGCCCGCTTCCATTCCCCCCCCTTGAGGCTGGCGTTGGCAATGGTGACATTGCGGCAGAAGGAGAGCAGGATCGCCATGGTGTGCTCGGCCGCCGAGTTGACGTTGCCGAAAGGAGCGTTGACGACGATGATCCCCTTGTTGCTGGCCGCCTCCACATCGACATTGTCGATGCCGACCCCGGCGCGGGCCACGATCTTGAGCCCCCGGGCATGCTCGAGCAGAGCGGCGTCGACGGTGGTGCCGCTGCGGGTGACCAGCACGTCGTACCCACCGATGAGCTGATGCAGTTCGGGAACGGAAAGGCCGAGACGGACATCCAGCTCGATGCGGGGGTCATCCAGCAACGGCTGCAGGCCTTCCTGGGAGATTTCGTCGGTGATCAGAACCTTCATGGCGGATCCTTCCAGACACGGGGGGATAGCGGAAACATTGGAGAAACGCGGATTCTAGACCGTTTCGAGGGAGACTGTCAACGCTGTAGACAGCCCTGCCAGGGGCGAAAACCCTCTATTTAAGCACCTTGAGATGACTGCCCGGCGCCCCCTTGGGTGCCGGCGCCGGCGCTGGCGCCACCGGTGGCGGCGGGGACTCTTCCCCGAGTTGGGGGAGGGAGCCGTCGGCGGCCATGCGCGCCACCCCATCGGCGATGCTCAGGCATTGCTTCATGCAGACCTTGCGGGCCGGGCACTGGCTGCAGTCGGCCTGCCCGCCGGCGGCCCGCAGGGCATGGATGACCAGTTCGACGCTCTCGATCTGCGTCAGGGGGATGAAAAACAT
>CAZYXS010000006.1:3099-17074 GCA_964650955.1 uncultured Desulfuromonadales bacterium
TCCGCCACCGCGGCGAAGGCCCGCAGCTTCGCCATCATCGTCGCGAACTCCGCCGGCCGCAGGGACTGGGGCCCGTCGGAGGCGGCCTTTTCCGGGCAGGGGTGGACCTCCACGATCAGGCCGTCGCAGCCGGCGGCCACCGCCGCGTAGCTCATGGACGGCACCAGGTGGGCATGGCCAGTGGCGTGGGAGGGGTCGATGATCACCGGCAGATGGGTCAGCTCCTTGAGCACCGGCACCGCCGAGATATCCAGGGTGTTGCGGGTGGCCGTCTCGAAGGTGCGGATACCCCGCTCGCACAGCAGCACCCGGCGGTTCCCCTCAGAGAGGATGTACTCGGCGCTCATCAGGAACTCCTGGATGGTGGTCGCCATCCCCCGCTTGAGCAGGATCGGCTTGTCGAGCTGGCCGAGCATCTTGAGCAGGGCGAAGTTCTGCACGTTGCGGGCGCCGACCTGCATGATGTCGGCATAGCGGGCCACCAGCTCTACGTCCCGAGGGTTGACCACCTCGGTGACGATGGGCAGGCCGGTCGCCTCCCGGGCCAGGGCCAGCAGCTTCAGCCCATCCTCTTCCATCCCCTGGAAGGAATAGGGGCTGGTGCGCGGCTTGAAGGCCCCGCCCCGCAGCACCGTCGCTCCGGCCGCCTTCACGGCATGAGCGGTCTCGAGTATCTGCGCCTCGCTCTCCACCGAACAGGGGCCGGCCATCACCACCAGGTGCGCGCCGCCGACGCTCAGCCCCGGCGCCAGCTCCACCACGCTCGGCTCCGGCTTGACCTCGCGGCTGGCCAGCTTGTAGGGTTTGAGGATCGGCACCACGCTCTCCACCCCCGGCAGCGACTCCAGGGTGTGCAGCACGGTCTTGCCCCGCTCGTCGCCGACGGCGCCGATGACGTTGCGGGTCTCCCCGTGGATGACATGGGGCTTGTAGCCCAGCTCCTTGATCCGCTTCTTGACCTCGGCCAGCGCCTCCTTGCTGGCTCCCTGCTTCATGACGATGATCATTGTCCCGCTCTCCTTTGCGCTGCGATGTGGGTTGGCCCTGCGGCCAACGAATGAAGGCCGCCCGGGTGCTCCCGGCGGCCTCGTGTGCATCGCTGCACAAATACAACAAGACCATGGGAGGACCGGGTCGGTCTGCCCATGGTCGGTGGGTCTGAGTGCGTCCCCTGCGTTACGCCTGCAGACCTCTACCCCGGGCAGACGGCCTAAAATAAAAGCCGTACCAGCAGGTAAAGTCGAAAAAGCAGGCAAAATAGTTGGACATGTCAGCTCCGTAATTGGTTTGGTATTCTAAACACAGCCCGGCGTCAAATGCAAGCCGGCAACAGATTTTCGGCCCCGCCAAACCCCGCAGGAAAAATTTTGCCTTCGGAAAATTGCCTTGACAGCCGCCGGGGCTTTGGGTATAAACGTGGCTCTTTGCCCAGATAGCTCAGTCGGTAGAGCAGAGGACTGAAAATCCTCGTGTCGGCGGTTCGATTCCGTCTCTGGGCACCATCAGCATCAAGGGGTTGCAACGGCGGTTGCAGCCCCTTTGCTTTTCCTGAACGAAAAAACCACTGAAACCCCTTGACTTGACTGCACCGAGTCCTTATTATTACGCCTCGTAAAGGGGAGTAGCAATCGGCCGCAGACATGACCGACCCGGACTTCGTCAGTACGGTGGCCCACCACCCGGAGCCCGGACTGGGACCCTCGAGTCACAGCATGCAAGACCTTTATCCAAGAGCGTTAATGCGCCGTGGGTAAAGGTCTTTTTTACCCCGGCCCAACCCAAACCGGAGGTAAAAACCATGAATCGTCTCAAGACCACCTTCCTGCTGACCTGCCTCACCCTGCTGCTGGTCGCCATGGGCAGCGCCATCGGCGGCAAGAGCGGCATGTTCATCGCCTTTTTCATGGCCGCCGCCATGAACTTCTTCAGCTATTGGTACTCTGACAAAATCGTTCTGAAGATGTACCAGGCCCGGGAAGTCACTGAGGCCGAAGAGCCCGCCTTCTACGGCATGGTGCAGCGCCTCGCGGTCCAGGCCGGCCTGCCGATGCCCAAGGTCTACATCATCCCCTCCGACAGCCCCAACGCCTTCGCTACCGGCCGCAATCCCCAAAATGCCGCCGTCGCCGCCACTGCCGGCATCATGCGCATCCTCTCCACCGAAGAGCTCGAAGGGGTCATGGCCCACGAACTTGCCCATGTGCAGAACCGCGACACCCTGATCTCGACCCTGGCCGCCACCTTCGCCGGGGCCATCGCCATGCTCGGCAACATGCTGCAGTGGGCGGCGATTTTCGGCGGTGGCCGCAGCGATGAGGAAGGGGAGGGTTCCGGCGGGCTGATCGGCGGCATCGCCCTGGCGATCATCGCCCCCATCGCGGCGATGCTGATTCAGATGGCTGTGTCCCGCTCCCGGGAATACCTGGCCGACGAACGGGGCGCCCGCATCTGTGGGCGGCCCCTGGCTCTGGCCGGGGCTCTCGCCAAACTGCAGCAGGCCTCCCAGATCGTACCGATGCAGGACGCTAAGCCGACCACCGCACACATGTTTATCGTCAATCCGCTGAGCGGCCGCTCCATGGCCAACCTCTTTTCCACCCATCCGCCCATGGACGAGCGCATCAGCCGCCTGCAGGCCATGGCCCAGCGGGGGGGGCAGGCGTGACCGGACTGACCCTGATCCTGTTCCTCCTCGGCTTTTTCTGCCTCATTGGCGGAGCCGAGTTGTTGGTGCGGGGCGCCTCGCGGCTGGCCGCCGCCGTCGGCATCTCGCCGCTGGTGATCGGCCTGACCGTGGTCGCCTTCGGCACCAGCGCCCCGGAACTGGCGGTGAGCGTGCTCTCCGCCTCAGCCGGCCAGGCCGACATCGCGGTGGGCAACGTGGTCGGCAGCAACATCTTCAACGTCCTGTTCATCCTCGGCCTCTCCGCCCTGATCACCCCCCTGGTGGTGGCTCAGCAGGTGGTGCGCCTCGAGGTTCCGCTGATGGTCGGCACCGCGATGCTGCTTCCCCTGCTGGCCCTGGACGGCCGCCTGGGTCGGCTCGACGGCCTGCTGTTGTTCGGTGGGATTTTGGTCTACACCGTCTGGTCGATCCGCCGCAGCCGCCAGGAGACCGCGGCGGTGCAGGAGGAATACGACTGGGAGTTCGGGGCGCAGGCCGATCCCGCCCCCAAGCCCGGGGGCACCTGGCGTCAGCTTGGCCTGATCGTCGCGGGCCTGGTGCTGCTGGTGGCCGGCTCCAACTGGCTGGTCGACGGCGCCGTGGCCATCGCCCGCGCCTTCGGGGTGAGCGAACTGATCATCGGCCTGACCATCATCGCCGCCGGCACCTCCATGCCTGAGGTAGCCACCTCCATCATGGCGAGCATCCGGGGGGAGCGGGACATCGCGGTGGGCAATGTGGTCGGCAGCAACATTTTCAACATCCTGGCGGTGCTCGGTCTGACTTCCCTGGTTTCCCCCGTCGGCGTCACCGTGTCCGCTACGGCCATGGCCTTCGACATCCCGGTGATGATCGCCGTCTCCGTCGCCTGTCTGCCGATCTTTTTCACCGGTCACCGCATCGCCCGCTGGGAAGGAGGCTTGTTTTTCGGCCTCTATCTGGCCTACACCAGCTATCTGGTTCTGGGCGCCATGCACCATGACCGCCTCGGCCAGTTCGGCGCTGCCATGCTCTGGTGCGTGCTGCCGCTGGTGGCCCTGACCCTCCTGATCACCGGCCTGCGGGCCTGGCGACAGGAAAATCACTAGGCTTTATGCTGCAGACGCCAACAGACATTGCGGCAGCGGTCAAGCGCCTGCGCAGCGGCCAACTGGTCTGCTTTCCCACCGAAACGGTGTACGGCCTCGGAGCCGATGCTTCCAACCCCGAGGCGGTGGCGAAGATCTTCGCCCTCAAGGGGCGTCCGGCCAACCATCCCCTGATCGTCCACCTTGGATCGATCAACCAAATCGACCACTGGGCCCAGAAAATCCCCGACGCTGCGCGTCGCCTGGCCGCCACCTTCTGGCCCGGGCCCCTGACCCTGATCCTGGAAAAAGCCCCCTGGGTGCCCGCGTCCGTCACCGGCGGCCAGCAGACCATCGGCCTGCGGGTTCCGGCGCATCCCCTGGCGCTGGAACTGCTCCAGGCTTTTGGAGGAGGACTGGCAGCCCCCTCCGCCAACCGTTTCGGCCAGGTCAGCCCGACCACCGCCGCCCATGTGCGAGCCGAATTCGGCGACCAGGCCCCCCTGATTCTGGACGGCGGTCCCTGCACCGTCGGGGTCGAGTCGACCATCCTGCACCTCGCTGGGGAGGAACCGGTGCTGCTGCGCCCCGGCCAGATCACGCCGAGCCAACTGGCCGCCGTGCTGGGCGCTCCGCCCCGCGCCCACCAGCCCCGCGACCAGGTCCGGGCCCCCGGGCTGCTCGAATCCCATTATGCCCCCCGCACCCCCATGCAGCTGCTGCCGGTTGAGGAAATCCCCACCTTCTGCGCCACGCACAAGGACCAAGCCATCGCTCTGCTCGCCCCGCCGGGCCTGGACCTGGGACCGGCATCCGCCGGAATCTCCCTAATCCCCATGCCGGACAATCCCACAGCCTATGCCCAGGCCCTCTACGCCACCCTGCGCCGCCTCGACGGCCAGGGCTTCGACCTGATCCTGGTCCCCACCCCTCCGGACTGGGAAGAGTGGCAGGCGATCGCCAACCGCCTGTTCCGCGCCGCCCGCAACGGCCGCTGACCTTCCCCCACGCCGATCCCTTTACTGTCCCGCCCTGACTGCTATAGTTCAGGCAGTGGCGATGTCCGTCACTCCCGCTGCCAACAACGGAAGGAGGGGACCATGACCTACGGCAAAGAACGGATATACAAGAAAATCGAGGTGATCGGCGTCGCCAAAGGGAGCTTCGAGGAAGCGGTGCAGGCGGCCGTGAGCCGGGCCCACAAAACCCTGGAAGGACTCTCCTGGTTCGAAGTTCAGGAGATGCGCGGGCACATCGGCCCCGACGGCAAGGTGGCCGAATACCAGGTGGTGCTCAAGGTCGCCTTCGAAATGAAATAAACGAAGCCGGCCCGGAAATCCTTCTTCCGGGCCGGCCTCGTTGGTGACTCCGGGTAGCCTTCCGCAGAAGGCTACCCGCTTGTTTTACAGCAGCGCCGATTTACTGCTTGAACACGCCCATTTCCGTCACGGCATAGCCGTTGGAGGAGTTGGCGTTCTTGGTCCGCAGGCGGACGTAACGGGCGTCGCGGGCAGAGAAGGTATGCTCCATGCTGCCGCCCTTGAAGTCCTTGTTTTCCACCACCCGGGTCCAGGAACTGCCGGTGGTGGAGACTTCGATCTGGTACTCCTTGGCATGCCAGGAGCTGTACCAGGCCAGGCTCACCTTGTTGATGTTCCGGCTGCTGCCCAGATCGACCTGCAGCCACTGCTCGCTGGTGCTCCTGGCCCACCAGTAGCTGCCGGTGTTGCCATCGAAGGCTAGGGAGGCGGCGTAACCCGACTCCTGCCGCGAAGAACTGGCGGTCTTGTTCAGGGCCAGGTTGCCGCTGGTGGTCGGCGGCGGCGGGGTCGTTGTGTTATTGAACACCTTCATGCCGTAGAGCATGTAGCCATTGGAGTTGGCTGGGTTGCTGACCCGCAGACGGACATAGCGGGCCGAGCGGGCAGTGAAGGAGTGCTCGATCTTGCCGCCGGTGAAGCTGGACCTGTTCACCACCTGGGTCCAGGAGCTGCCGGTGCCGGAGACCTCGAGCACGTAGCTGCGGGCGTAGTTGGTCAGGTGCCAGTGCAGGACGATGTTGTTGATGGTCTGGCTGCTCCCCAGGTCGACCTGGAGCCACTGCTCGCTGGTGCTCCTGGCCCACCAGTAGCTGGCGAGGTCGGAATCAAAGGCGCGGAAGGACTCGTAGCCGGTCTCCTGGCGGGAGGCGGTGGAGGTCTTATTCAGGGCCAGGTTGCCGTTGACCAGCACCGGATCGGTGGGGGGAGCGGTCCCGCCCGGGATCGGGTAGCCGTCGAAGGAGGGAACCTGGTAGCTCTTGCCGGTGGCGGTGTTGGTGATCGCCTTCAGGCTGAATGTGGCCGTCGGTCGGCTCCAGCGGAACCCGCCCTCGTCGTTCATATCCTCGCCGTTGGGGGAGATCTTCTCGCGGATCTCCTCCTGCCCGCCACGGGTGTACTGGTTCCAGAACATGGCGAAGGTGCCCTTGCCCGTCGGGTACTTCTTGCCCACCGGGCGCATCACCGTGTAGCCCATGGCGCTGCCGGGGGCGGCATGGAAGGCGGTGGTGGTGTGGCAGGCGGCGCAGGCGCCGTAATTCTGGATCGGGCCCCCCTTGTTGTGCATGAACTGGCCGTGGCACTGGCGGCAGGCCGCCTGCTTGGGCCGGTCGATGGTGTTGGCCGGGACCTTGTGGCAATGTTCGCAGTTGCCGGCCTTGGCATAGGTGGTGGTATGGTGCGGGTCGGTGCCCGAATGGCAGTTGGCGCAAACCTTCGGGTCGCTGGCGGCCTGGTGGCAGGCAGCGCAGTTGCCCCCCCGCTCGGCCAGCGGAGCACCATGGTGCAGTTCGGGGATCGGGGAGGTATGGCAGCCTTTGCAACTCCCCCCCTGCAGTTGAAGGCCGGTATGGCAGATCGAGCAGTTGGTCGCGTCGACCTTGGTCGTGGTGTGGTGCTTCTTGCTCACATGGCAGCTGCTGCAGGCGATCTTGACCGCCTCAGTCCCCTTGTGGCAGGAGACGCATTGGCCCGTCTGGGCGGCGGTGGTGGCGTGGTGCCGCGGCGCCAGGGTCGTCACCCCCGCCTTTGAGTAGTGGCAGGTGGAGCAGACCATGTTGGGGCTCATGGCGTTGGTATGGCAGCTCGCGCAGGCGATGTTGCTCGCCTGGCCGCGCATGTGGTGCTGCATCGGAATGGAGGCGGTGCTCACCTTGGTAGTGTGGCAGCTCTTGCACTCGGTCAGCACGGTGCTGGCGTTGGTGTGGCAGTCGTTGCACCCCTTGTTGTTGGCTGGGGCGATGGTGTTGTGATGCCGAGCACCGAGGGTGCCGGTGGTGCTGGTGTGGCAACTGGAGCAGGCCAGGTTGGTGCCGACGCCGACGTGGCAGTCGTTGCAGGCCTTGTTGTGGGACGGGGCGACATTGTTGTGGTGGCGCTGGGCCACGGTGCCACCGGTGCCGGTGTGGCAGGCGGAGCAGCTCAGGTTGGTCGGCACGCCGGTGTGGCAATCGGCGCAGGCCTTGTTGTTGGCCGGGGCGATGGTGTTGTGATGGCGCTGACTCAGGGTGCCGGTGGTGTTCTGGTGGCAGCTGCAGCAGGTCAGGTTGGTGCCGACGCCGGTATGGCAGCTGGCGCAGTCCCCGGCGGCGTACTTGGGCGAGCGGTGGTGCTGCTCGCCAATCGGCGGCATCCCCGCCCCCGAGTGGCAGGCGGAGCACTGGGGAGTGTCCGGAACCTTCAATACCCAGGACAACACACCCTGAACAACCTCCCGAGCATAGGGGTGGCAGGCAAGGCAGTCGGCCCCGTTGCCATATTGGGGCAGGCTGTGGTGCCGGTTAGAGCTGGTGTTGCCCCCCAGTGCCCCACGCTGATGACAGGAACGGCAGTCGGCGCTGGCGGTCATCTGCTTGTGGCAGTCGGTGCAGTTGAGGCTCTTGCCGGTCTTCACCGTGGTGTGGTGGAGGGTGCGGTTGTCGCCGGCGGCATGGCAGCTGTTGCAGCCGCCGCTCAGGGTCACGGTGGGGGGCAGGGTGCTGTGGCAGCTGCTGCAGTTCAGCCCCTTGGGCGACTGCACGGTGGTGTGGTGGAAGGTGCGGTTGTCGCCGGTGGAATGGCAGGTGGCGCAGCCGGCCTGGGGCTGCAGCTGCTTGTGGCAGCTGGTGCAGGAAAGCCCCTTGGCGCTCATGACGTTGACATGGTGCATGGTGCGGTTGTCGCCCGCAGCGTGGCAGCTGGTGCAGCCGCCGCTCAGGGTCACCGTCGGCGGCAGGGCGCTGTGGCACTTCTGGCAGTCGGCGAAAGCCGGATTTTTGGTCGCATGGTGGACGACCCGCTTGCTCCCCTGGGTGTGGCAGTTGAAGCAGTTGCTGGCGTCTTTGATCTGGGTATGGCAGGTGGTACAGGCAATGGGGGTCGATTTGGCTTTGGCATGGTGCCGGTCCTGCATTTCGGTCTTGCTGGTGTGGCAGCTGGCGCAGGCGAGGGTTCCGGCCGAAGGGGCACCGACCTGGGTCGCCTCCATGGTGCTGTGGCAGGACTTGCACGCGTTGCCTGCGGCGGCGATCTGGTGATGCTTCACCCGCACCTTGCCGGCGTGACAGCCAAGGCAATTGGCCAGGTCCTTGGTGTTGGTGTGGCAGGTGGCACAGTTGAGCTGGGTGCCGGGCGCCGGGACGTGGTGATTGTTGTTGGTCAGATTGAATTTGTGGCAACCGGAACAGGTGCCGGTGGTGGTGATGCCGGTGTGGCAGACGGTGCACTGTCCGGAGGTGAAGTAGGTGGTCTGGTGATGCTTGGCGACGACGTTGGTGCCGTGGCAGGTGGTGCAGTTGGTTGCGGTGACGGTGGTGTTGGCCACGGCCGGGGCGACGCCCCAGGCCAGAACCATCAGCATCAGCGCCATGGGCAGAGCGAAGAGACTCATCCCCCTACCGAAAAAACGGTGCAGTGCCTCCATGTTGTGTTCCCCCTTGCTGGTCGTGTTCGATTTGTCTTCTTCTATTTATGCGCAATCCCTGGCAGTTCGAACGGTCTCCGGTGGCAGAGTCGGGACGCGCTGGCTGAGCGATCTTTTATATGGGGACAAAAAGAAAACGGGCAAACACCGCCGTCGATTTTCTGCGATGTTCCTCCCGTCCCTGGGCTTGCCATGACGCCCGGGCAATCCCCGGGCAGTGATTATATGGCATTAAAGCGCAAGGGCCCAGTGGAAGTCAAGGGGGGGAAGGAAATTTTTGACACAAATTTGTCAAAAAACCGGCCCCTGCGCCAAAAAACCAACAGGCCCGGCAGCGACAACATGTCGCCGACGGGCCTGGAGCTCCTGATATCATTGCGAATTTTTTCGGCTCAGTTGGCCACGAACACCGCCAGAGAGACTCGCTCGCCGTTGACCACGTGGATGGGGAACAGCAGTCCGGTGTGCCCCACCGGCACCGGGACCGATTCGCTGCCCGGATGCAGGGCATCAGGGGGGGCCAGCTGAATTTTTTGCCCGAGCTGGGCGGCCTTGGCAGCCAGGTTGCCGCAGACGACGTTGACGAACTCCATCACAGCGTCATCGAGCAGTTCCTCGGGGCTGTCGTCGACCTCCTCCCGCAACATGGTGCGTGCGATGGCGGCCCGAACTCCCTGGGAGGCGGAGAACAGGTAGGTGGCCTGCAGGCTGCCGCTGAGGTCCATGCGGGCGATGATATCGTTGGCGGGCATCTCCTGCACCAGCGCGCATTGCTCCTTGCGGTAAGGAAGATTGGCCAGGCGGGTCAGCATCTTGTAGGTCAGATCGGCGGCCGCCTCCCAGACTTTGGGGTGAGGGACCCCCGCCGGAATCTCCACCTCATCCACCACGAAGGGCTCCTGGTCGAGCTTGAAGGCCTCGAGGTGCCGGGCCAGGGACTCCTCGTCGAGCGCTTCGACCTGCACCAGGGCGGCCCCGAGGTAGAGATAGGTATCCTGCTGACGGGCCAGCACCTGCTGGGCCTGGGCTTCGGTCAAAAGACCGATGCGGACGGCGATATCCCCGAAACGCTGGTCGTCGGAGTGCTGGGCATTGTGCACCCGGATGATCTGTTCCTCGGTAAGCAGCCCCATTTTCAGGGCCATTTCGCCGAATTTGAGGTTGGTCGCCTTCTGCAGTTCGAGCGCCGCGAGAAGCTGTTCACGGGTGATCAGTCCCTTTTCCACCAGGAACTGCCCGAAAAATTTCACTGCCATGCCTGGCCCCCTTGTGAAGTTGAACTCCGGCGCGATACGCCGGAAGGCTGGTCGCAAATCCGCAGGTGCGCTTCAGAGCTGGCGCAGGGTGTTGAGCACCGTGTCGTCCTCGAAGGGCTTGGACATGACGCTGCGGGCCCCGAGTTTCATCGCCTCGACAAACTTGTCTCCCACCCCGGAGAGGGAGGTCACCATGACCACCTTGACCTCGGGATCGAGGGTGGCGATGGTGCGCAGTGCGGTCAGGCCGTCCATCACCGGCATGTTCATGTCCATGCAGATGATGTCGGGGTTGTGCTCCTGATTCAGCTTGATCGCCTCGAGGCCGTTCTTGGCGTGGGCGCAGACGCTGAATTCTCCGCTGCTTTCCAGAATTTTCTGCAGCTGGCGGGCGACGATCAGGCTATCGTCGACAAGCAGGACTTTTTTCATGGCCAAGCCTCCGTTGGCGTTCGGAACCCCGGACCCCGGGATTGAAAAGAGTGGTATCGAGCCTTGCTCGCACCGGGGCCTTATCCCCCGGCAGGCGCTGTCAGCCACGCCGACACCAGTCCAATGCAATCCCGACGCCAATCTCGGAAAAAAAATGAAAAGCTTTGAATTTTTCCTCGAAATCAGGCGGGTGACGCCACCAGGGCGCGGATCACCTCGCCGGCCATGGTCAGGCCGAATATCGGCGGCAGATAGGAGGAACTGCCCAGGATCACCCGGCGGTGTTCACAACTCCAGCGCTGCTCCTCCTTGTTCGGGCAAATGCAGTCGGCGGCGCAGCCCGCGGGCTCGTTGCCCAGGGGGCGAAACTCCTCGGTGGAGTAAACCACCGGCACCCCGGCAGTGATGCCGCGCTGGCGCAACTGCTTGCGGATAATGCGGGCCAGGCGACATTTTTGCGTCTCGAAGAGGTCGGCGACGGCAATTTTTGTCGGGTCGAGCTTGTTGGCCGCCCCCATGGAGGAGATGATGGCGAGCCCCCGTTCTTTGCAGCTCTGGATCAGGTGCAGTTTGGCGGTGATGTGGTCGATGCAGTCGAGCACATAGTCGTAGCCCCGGCCGAGCAGCTCATCGGAACTGGCCGGTTCGTAGAAGGCCTTGAGGGCCTCGACTTGAATGGCTGGATTAATGGCCCGGCAGCGTTCGGCCATCACCTGGACCTTGGCGCGACCGACGGTGGAGTCCAGGGCATGGATCTGGCGGTTGATGTTGGTCAGGCAGATGTCGTCGAAATCGACCAGGGTCAACCGACCCACCCCCGCCCGGGCCAGGGCCTCGGCGGCGTAGCTGCCGACCCCCCCGATGCCGAAGACGGCGATCGATGCGGCGGCGAGGCGCTGCTGGGCCGGGGCGCCCACCAGCAATTCCATGCGACTGAAGCGATGCTGTTTCATAAGAATTCCTCAGAAAAAACTGCTGCAGGGGGAATATTCAGTACCCGCAGAGCGTTGACGGTGGTTCGGCGGCCCGTTTCCTGCAAGTCCCAGCCCCGCAGGGCCGCCAGGGCCGCGGCGGCGTGGGTCAGGTAGGCGGGGCGATTGATAGGATCGGCGACGGGGTAGGGGGGCAGGTCGGGAGCATCCGTTTCCAGCACCAGCCACTCCGCCGGAACCGCCACTGCCACCTGGGGAAGACGGCGGGCATTGGGACGGGTCAACACCCCCCCGATGCCAATGGCGAAATTGAGGCGAATGGCGGCCCGGGCCACCTCCAGGCTGCCGGAGAATGCATGCAGGATGCCGCCGACCTGCGCCGCCCGCTCCTCGCGCAGGATCTCCAACAGGGGGCCGAAAGCCCTCCGACAGTGGATCAACAACGGTCGGCCCGCTTCCCGGGCCAGGCGGATCTGGCCTCGCAGGGCCTGTTCCTGCAGCGCCAGCGGTGGATAACCAGGATGGGGGTCGAGACCGACCTCGCCGAGGGCCACCACTCTGGGCAGGGTGAGCAGCTCCGCCAGCTCTCCAGCGGCCTCCACCGACCAGTCTCCGGCCGCCTGGGGATGCAGCCCCGGCGCACCGTAGAGGTCGGGCCGGGACCGGACGCAATCCAGCAGTCCCGGCCAGTCGGCCCGGTGCACGCCGGGCACCACCCAGGCGCGCACTCCCTCGCGATGGGCCCGGGCAAGTTCCACCGCAAGGGCCTGGCGCAAGGGGGGCAGGTCGAGATGGGCGTGGGTATCGAAATAGGTCGCAGACGGTGCGTTGGTCACGGTCTTGATGCTAGCACAGGGACTCGGGCAGATAAAGAGCCGGCCCTTGATTCTCTCTTGTCAGGGCCGGCAAACTGTGTTAATTGCCAAGAAGTTGAATTTTCTAATACATATTCATCGGTTCCCGAAGGAGACGGTAATGTTCGAAGCGGGCAACGGCAAACTCTCCTACCTGAAAAAGGTCTTTTACCTGACCCATGCCACCGGCCTGGCGGCCGGCGCGCTGTTTCCGTTTCTGGTCTACCCGATTCTCGGCGAACAGGCGCTGGGTTTTTCTTTCGTCCTGGCCTGCCTGCTGATGGGCTTCCTGATAGCGGCCCTGATGTTCCTGATGATGCGGCAGACCCTGAAAAAGCAGCTCAGCCTGCAGTTGCGCATGCTGCAACCCCTGGCAGGTGAGGCCAACCTGCAGAATCGAACGGTGGAGGGCATGCAGGAAGCCGTCGGCCAGGCGGTGGCGCAGGTGGAGGGGTTCGTCAAGGAACTCATGGAAACGGTGGATGCCCTGCTCCCCCATTACCGTTCCCTGGCCGAGGCCGGCGGCTTTTTGGCCGAAAAGGCCCGGGACGGGCTCGCGGCAGCCCAGACCACCCGCAAGGAAATCCAGGCCATGGACGAAAAGCAGCAGGCGGTGCAGGACCAGATGCAGACCCTGGCCGAGCGCTCCCAGAACGAGGCCGCCATCTCCCGCCAGCTCTCCAGTTCCCTGGCGGAAATGTCCGAAGCGATGGAGCACACCAGCAGCCAGTTCATGGAAACCTCCACCAGTGTCAACGAACTGGCCGGCAGTGTCCGTTCCATGGCCGAGCGTGCCGACCAGGTGGCCCGCTCGGTGGAAGGGACCTCCCGGGATCTCGACCTGATCCGCGATTCCATGATCAAGATCCGCACCGGTGCCCAGTCCAGCGCCCGGGCCGTCGGGGCCGTGCGCACCGATGCCCGCGACGGCCTGACGGTGGTGCAGTCCGCCATGGAGGAGATGGAACGCATCGAGCAGGAAAGCCGCCGCGCCACCGAGGCGATGCAGCGGCTGTCGCGGCAGACCGCGGAAGTGAGCAAGATCATCGAGGTGATCAAGGAACTGGTCTCGGACACGGAACTGTTGGCCTTCAACGCCGCCATCATCGCCGCCCGCGCCGGCGAGGAGGGGAAGGGCTTTTCGGTGGTCGCCGAAGAGATTCGCGACCTGGCCGACCGCACCACCGCCAGCGCCCAGGATATTCACCGCATCGTCAAGGCCATCGGCGGCGACACCCAGGAGATGACCGCGGCGGTGGAAGCCACCAGCCAGCGCATCGCCAAGGGCAAGATGCTCTCCCTCTCCGCCGGTGAGGCCCTGAGCAAAATCGCCGACAGTTCCCAGCTGGCGGCCAATGCCACCAACGACATCGCCGCCCTGACCGGCGAACAGGGGGAGCGGGCCACGGTGCTGCTGGAGGATGCCGGCAACAGCCTGCGCTCGGTCAAGGCCATCGCCCGGTCGGTGCAGGAGCAGCAAGTGGCGATTCAGCGCATTCAGGACGGCGTCAACCAGATGAAGGGGGCCGCCGACCAGATCGCCCGGGGAATGGACGAGCAGGTGCGGGCCAACCAGGAGTTCAGCCGCGGCCTGCTGGAGCGGGAGGAGCAAATCCGCACCATCACCGAGGCGACCCGGTTCCAGATGACCACGGTGAAGAAGGTCTACGATCACTTCGCCAATTCGGAAACGCGGCTGCAGAAAAACGCCGAAAAGGCTGAAGGGGTCCGGCGCGATCTCGGCGCCATGGAATCCCTGGCCCGGCGCTTGCGGGACCTGGCGACCCGTTTCAAAAACATCAATTAAATATATGGATAAATGAATTTA